>JAGZGX010000004.1:0-94874 GCA_018367075.1 Collinsella sp. | reverse complement strand
GTGGGAGGACCTCCACCACAGGGACCCGTACCCGTTCTGGCTTGATTAATGGATAGAAACGGATGTTCTATCGGGACACACATTTTGTCCTATAAGCCGAACTTTAAAGCCTCCGGTAACGGAGGCTTTTCTTATATGTCGATATACTTGAGAAGTTGCTTTTGCTGTGTTTGAAAGTATCGAGTCGATTGACTGCGTCAAATGAGTAAAAATCAAATTCGATAACTTTTTTCGAAAAATGCTTGACCTTTATTCAGTCGATGTGCATAATAATCAACAAGTCGCGGCGTTACCTCAGCTGGATAGAGGGTCTGACTACGAATCAGAACGTCATAGGTTCGAATCCTATACGCCGCACCATTTGAGATTAAAGCTCCCGGCAACGGGGGCTTTTCTTTTACGTAAGCACTGCATGGATTCGAACCTCGGTCGAGGCGCGGGCGTCAAGAAAACGCGGAGCGTTTTTAGCGAGCGGGCGAGCACGCCGGCAGGCGGGCGAAGCCGGTGCGGATCCGCGCAGCGGATGCGCGGAATCCTATACGCCGCACCAATTGAACTTGAAGCCTCCGGCAACGGGGGCTTTTCTTTTAGGCGGACGCCGCATGGGTTCGAGCCTCGGTCAAAGGGGACTATTTCTCATCGACTCGTGTAAGATTTCGAGTATGCGCCTCGGTGAGCCCGTGGCGCGCTCTTTCTTTAGACGACCGATTAGGGTGATATTTCGTGGCAGAGCGTCCGACATACAAGCTCAGGTTTCTTGATCCCAAAAAGCGCTTTCCGGCCATGCCCGAGCAGCCTGCGGGACGCTCGTATGGCGTGGTTTGGAAGCTCTTTGGCGAGGACCCGCATGAATCATGCTATGTCGTCGAATTCGTCGGCAAAAGCCATGTGTCGCTTTTGGGCTACGTGAGCGTTTCGGGTGAGGTCTATAAGGTGGACCGTCCCGTTAACGAAGTATCGCTGCCCGACGATCCCGACATGCAGCTGATTCTTGACGAGTCCGATTCCAACATCGGTGAGATTGCAGTCAGGGGTACCGATGGGACGATGCGCTCCCGGGCGCGAGTCATCGGCTCTCCCGAAGGCACCATGCGCGAACAATCCGATCGCGAGACGTGGAATTCGACGCGCAGCCTTCGCTACGGCGAGTTCATGGCCTCGATGTTCTTGCGTTACGTGATATTCGCCGATTCTGAAAACGCTGTCTCAGACACGGCAGGCGGCGACGGCCTCGACGAGGGTATGAAAAATGCCGTCGACAAAATCAAACTTGTAAAACTCCCCGAGCCGGTTGAGGTACTGCTGGGTTTTGATTCCACGCCGCTGCCCGATGCAATCGAAACGTTGCTCTACCGCATTGACCATACGGATAATCCAAGTGGCATTGAGCGCTATGCCGCCGCCCTTATGAGCGAAATTGACTTGCCCCGCCTGCGCACCATCGCCGCCAAGTCCGAGATGAGCCTGGCTCGCATCGATCGCTCAAAGCTGTTCTATCTCAATTTTGATCGTAGTCTGCTAGACCAGGACGAGATTGACACGCTGCTCGCCATCGAGTGTCGTCTCAACCGCCTCTCCGGCATCTTTGAGCGCATCGGGGCTGGATTGGCCCCTGCGGCATCCTCGCCGAGCCTTGAGGGCTGCGCGCTCTTTGATGCGTGGCATATCGCCAAGACGACCAACGATGTTCCCCGACTGCTCGATACGGCCTCGAGCGATAACCCGTGGGGCAAACCGGGTACGGTGGCTTGCCAGCCGGGCGGCGAGTGGGACGTGCGCACCCGTTTTGCGCGAATCGTTGAGGCGCTCAACGTGGTCACGCGGCTCGACTATACCTATCGGGCAAACGTTGCCGAGGGGATTATGCTCGTTCGGTTTGGGCAGTCTGTCGTTGATGCCATGCCGCAACGCGAATACGACGCTCAAGATGACGCCTGGCGCGAGCTGGACGAGGACACGCGCGCGATCTGGGCCGCGGAGCACGATGCGCGCGTGGCACTCACGCTTGCGGCAGCGTGTTTTGCCGCGGGCACCTGCATCACGCGCTGCTACGTGCAGATTGCTGCTCCCGACGGTGAGCAGGGCGAGCGTGTTGTCGCAACGTATTTCTTTGAGCGCGCGGCCTATCTGGCCGATTGCGTGCCTGTCGCCAAGGATCTTGAGAGCATGGACATGGACGATATGCCGTGCAAGCGTGTGCTTGAGGCGTATGAGTCAACCGCTCCGGAGACGATTGAGCCTGCGGAGGTTCATGCTCGTCCGCGTGATGACCATCGCACGCTGCCGCCGGCGCTGCGCGATCTGCTGCTTGCCGATACGGCTGACGAGTTGGAGGTCATGGAAGAGGACGACGACCCATACGTGGCCCGTGTTGTTGAATTGCGCGAGCAGGCAAAAGTCGACCGTACAGGTGCTTTTGAAGGCTTTTCCCGTCTTGTCGAGGAGTTGGAGGCTAAGTGCGCTGTCGCCGAGCTTTTGGCGACAGGTCCGGTTCAAACGCAGTTTTGCGATAACCAGCTGGTACGCATGGTGCTACCGGTGTTGGAAGAAGACCGCTCTGTGCGAATCCTTCGTGCGCCCGATGCGCTGTACTTTGCCCAGCACGAGATCTGCAGCTTTTACGCCGAGCAAGAGGACTTTGAACGAGCGCTGCCCGAGGTGCGCCATCTTTACGATCTGGCGCGCTCGTCCATGCAATCGCACTTTGCGCTCATCAACGTGCTTGCGCGTCTGGAGCGCTTTGACGAGATTATCGAGGTGGCGCGCCACGGCCTACGTATTGCCAGCGATCGTTCTGCAATTGGCTACCTGTTCTATCGCTTGGCGTTTGCCTATTGGAATTGCGATCAGCTCGACCTGGCGCTGGCTTGTTACCGTCTGGTGCCGCGCGGCGAGGAGTCGGGCAGCAGCGCGCTGGAAGAAATGCAGGGCCTTATGAATGAGATGGGCGTCAGCGAGCCTCCGACGTTCGAGGAGGCGGTCGAGACCATCCGCAAGGCTGGACTCGAGCTGCCGCCAGTGTCCGCCGTGACGAATCAGCTGGCAGATGCCGCTGTGCAACTGGTCGACAACGGCTTCTTTTTCCTGGCACGCGGTTGCATCTTCCAAATGTGGCGCACCATGGGCAACGACGAGCTCGGCTCCCTTAACCGTTCGCTGGGGTAGGCGAAGCTTCCAAGGAGGAAAGGATGCTAGGCAATTAGAAAATTTCCTCTTGCCCATCCTTGGCTGTTTGGTTACTATAGAACGGCTGTTACGGAGAGCTGACCGAGAGGCCGAAGGTGCTCGCCTGCTAAGCGAGTATGCCCCAAAAGGGCATCTGGGGTTCGAATCCCCAGCTCTCCGCCAGTACGAATTTGAAGAAGGGTCCCATTTGGGGCCCTTTTTTGTGCGGAGAAAGGAGGCTGGGGATTCGAACCCGAGAGGGCACGGGCGTTAAGCAAACGCGAGAGCGTTTGTAGCCCGTGGGCGAAAAGCCGTCAGGCTTTGAAGCCGGAGGGCATGCGTAGCATGCCCGGACATCCCCAGCTCTCCGCCAGTTTAACTTTAAAGAAGGGTCCCATTTGGGGCCCTTTTTTAATTAGAAGAATGTTAGCTGGGGATTCGAACCCTCAAAAAAGAGGCATCCTTTCGGACGCCTCCTTTCAGTGGACTTATTATTCTTGCGCCCTACACCTCGGGTGCCTTGGCTACGGTCTCGCTCTCTGCCGCAAGTGGGCGGTTGTCGATGCGGCGGCCCAGGCGGTCGAGCTTCACAAGGAGCCACTCAATGGGATTCGGCCCCGAGCCTTCCTCGTCGGCAACCAAATCCACGACGGCAATCTTGGTGCCGTCCTGCTTGAGCGTAACGCTGCCCACCTTGTCGCCCACATGCACCGTGCCCGAAAGATCGTCGTAGCTAACCTTTTCGGTCACCTCGCCGGCAAGGGAAAACACGGTCGCTTGCGCCGTGGGGTCGGCGAGCGTGGCGTCGATCGTCTTGTCCGTCCAATCTGTCTGGCTAATGCGTGCCATAAGCGGGTTGCCGTTGGCGGTCTTTTCCTGCGTGTTGGCGATCGCGACCGTGATCTTGTGGCCGTAGTACCAATTGGCAAGGGTTGCGGTATCGGTAAAGCGCTGGTCGGTGGTGGTGGAGTTCAAAACGACGGTGTAGATCTCGTCGCCGTCGCGGTTGTAGGCGCTCGTAAAGCAATAGCCCGCGTCGTCGGTGGTGCCGGTCTTGCCGCCGATGTTGCCATCTTGGCCCAGCAAATAGTTATGCGTGTCCATGGAATGCGAATGGTCGGTGCCGTCGGCGCCCGTGACCTCGATCCAGGAATCCTCGCTCGCTACGACCTCGCGGATCGTGTCGTTTTTCATGGCCTCCTGCATCATCAGCGCCACGTCATGTGCGGTTGAGTGCATATCGCCAGCCCACTCATCAAAGTCCAGACCATGCGGGTTTTCAAAAAGCGTACCGGTACAGCCGAGCTTCTTAGCGCGCTCGTTCATGGCCTTCACAAAGGTGGCCTCGGCGTCTTTGGTCTTAGGGTCGATCTTCTTGCCCACATATTCGGCGAGCACGATGGCGGCGTCGTTGCCCGAGGGAATCATCAGGCCGCGCAGCGCCTGCTCCACGGTAAGCTTGTCGCCTTCGAGCAAGCCGGCGGTCGAATTGCCCACGGTGGCTGCAGCGTTGCTCACCGTGACCTTCTCGTCCATCTTGCAATTCTCGACGGTTAGGATTGCGGTCATGACCTTGGTGATCGAGGCAATTTTGACCTGCTCATCGGCGCCGCGCCCATAGTAGACGGTGCCGTCTTTGCCCATGACGAGGGCATTGGTCGCATCGATATCGGGCAGGTTTTCGGCCGTGATGCCGCGCGCATCGGCGGTTTTGCCGCAAACATTGTCGGTCGTAAGCACTTGGGCGCCGGCGACGGTGGGCACGCCAGCGGCAAGGGCGATAGCGCAGACAAAGCCGGCGGCAAGCTGGGCTGAGCGCTTTGCAAAAGAGGTGAGGGACTTCACGGATTTCGCTTTCGACGGGATGGTCTCTTCTGGAACAAGAGTATATCGTTTGCCGGCGTCGGCGATCATCGCGTGCGTGCGTGGCCCACATCCGCGCCCGAACGGGCACAAGGGTGCTTAAGGCCGACTTAATCACCCACGCTTGTTGTGTGTGACGGGCGCCCCCTCGGGCATAATGGAGCGCGAGAGGAGCACGCATGAACGAGCGCATTTTGGTAGTTGATGACGAAAAGGCCATCGCCGACTTGGTTGGTATCTACCTTACAAAAGAGGGCTTTGATGTCCAGATTGCCTATAGCGGGGCCGATGCTGCCAAGGCAATCTTGGAGCAGGAGTTCGATCTGGCGCTGCTGGATGTCATGCTGCCCGATATCGATGGCTTTGAGCTGCTGCGTACGATCCGTTCCAGCCATACCTATCCCGTGATCATGCTGACGGCGCGCGATGCCCAGCAAGACAAGATCGAGGGCCTTTCGCTTGGCGCGGACGATTACGTGGTTAAGCCGTTTCGTCCTCTGGAGCTCATCGCGCGCGTGCACGCTCAGCTTCGCCGCTACACCAGCTACGGTAGCCGCGCACAGGCGGCCGAGTCGCCGACCCTCCAGCTCGACGGCTTGGAGATCAACCGCGATGCTCGTTCCGTGACAGTGGACGGTTCACCGGTTCGCCTCACGCCCACCGAGTATTCAATCTTGCTGTATCTGGTCGAGCATCGCGGCAGCGTGGTGGCCGTGGAGGACCTGTTCCGCGCGGTGTGGAACGAGGACTTTATGCCCGGCTCCAACAATACGGTGATGGTGCATATTCGCCACTTGCGTGAAAAGATCGGCGACGACGCACAAAAGCCACGCTTTATCAAAAACGTCTGGGGCGTCGGCTACATCATCGAATAACGCTTTTCGCTTGTGAGGATCTTGATATGACAAAAGACGATAGGCAAGCGTTCGAGGTGCCCGATCGGCTCTTTGAATACGTGAGGTCGGTCGTCGACAACCGCGCGCTTGCAACGGTGCTGCTCTTTTTGCTGAGCCTGCTGCTGATTGGCATCGACAACATCGTCGGAATCTTGGCGGTGCTGCTTGTCGGCTTTTTGCTGATCGATCGATTTGAGATCGTGTGCCGCTGCGTGGTGATTGGCGGCGCCGCGTGGGCCATGACGTTGGCGATTGGCGCCATGGCGCTCGGCGGCATCGAAGGGCCGGTGCTGTTCGATGCCGGCTTTGTATTCAACATGCTTGGCTTTGTGCTGGCGCTTGCAGCGTGCGTGCTGTTCTTGTGTGGCCGCGCCCTGTACTACCAGGGCTACGAGCAGGGCGAGCAGCATGCCGATTGTGTGCTGGCCGCTCGTATTCAAGATCGCCTGATCGATCACCCCGACACCTGGGATAACATCGACGGCGACTTCTTGGAGGTCGAGGGCGCCCTTAACCGCGTGCGTGACCGTGAGCGCAAGGTGCAGCAAGCTCTGCGTGACGAGTCGCATCGCAAGGACGATTTGGTCACGTACTTGGCACATGACCTACGCACCCCGCTTGCCAGTGTGGTGGGCTATCTTTCGCTGCTGCAAGAGGCTCCCGAGCTGCCGGTTGAGCAACGTGCGCACTTTACGGGCGTGGCGCTCGACAAGGCGCACCGGCTCGATACGCTCATCGAAGAGTTCTTCGATATCACGCGTTTTGACTTCCACGATATCGTGCTCACGCGCGGCTATGTTGATCTGGGGTTGCTGCTGGCTCAGGTGACTGACGAGTTCTATCCCATCCTCAACGAGCAGCATAAGGAAGTCCAAGTTGATATTCGCGAGGACCTGACGGTGCTCGTGGATGGCGACAAAATGGCTCGCGTGTTCAACAACATCATGAAAAACGCTATTGCCTATAGCTATGAGGGCTCGACCATCACGATCGAGGCCAGACGCCGGGACGGCGGTGGCGTGCGCGTGCGCTTTATCAATCAGGGCGATCCCATCCCTGCGGCTAAGCTCAAGGTGATCTTTGAGAAGTTCTATCGCCTGGATGCGGCGCGTGCGACCAATCGCGGCGGCGCTGGACTGGGGCTTGCCATCGCCAAGGAGATCGTATGCGCGCACGGCGGTACCGTTGCATGTGAATCGACGCCCGAACACACGATATTCACCATCGAGCTGCCCGCCGCATAGCCAGCGTGCCCTTACAAACACTTGACAATGCGCTCACGTGCATATGAGCCGCGATTCCTACTATCGATACTGCTGAATTGATATCGATGTGGAGGTATGCGGTATGACGGCTGCTGCGGCTGTGGAGCCCACGGAGCTTGAAGAACTCATGAAAGCGCAGGCCGAGGCCGCGCACGAGCGCGAGGTTGGGGATGCGACTCGCCCCACGGCAGAGGATCTTGCCGCCTCGCCGACGCGAATCGATGTTGAGGGCCTCGACCTGTTCTATGGCGACCACCATGCGCTCAAGGATGTGAATATCAAGATCCGCGACAAGCAGATTACCTCGTTCATCGGGCCTTCGGGCTGCGGAAAGTCCACGTTGCTGCGCTGCTTTAACCGCATGAACGACGGCATCAAGGACTGCCGAATCGAGGGCAAGATTGCGCTCGATGGTCAAGATATCCTGGGCGACTACGACATCTGCCGCCTTCGCCAGCGCGTGGGCATGGTGTTCCAGCGCCCCAACCCGTTTCCCATGAGCATCTACGACAACGTCGCCTATGGGCCGCGCGGTATGGGTGTGCGCGATCGCGTCGTGCTCGACGAGCTGGTCGAAGACTCCCTGCGACGCGCCGCCCTGTGGGACGAGGCCAAGGACAAGCTCAAAGAGTCGGGTCTGGGTCTTTCGGGCGGCCAGCAGCAGCGCCTGTGCATCGCCCGCGCACTTGCCGTGCAGCCCGACATTCTGCTGATGGACGAGCCGACCTCGGCACTCGATCCCGTATCGACGCTGGTGGTGGAGCAGCTGGCCTGCGAGCTCAAAGAGACCTGCACGCTCGTGGTCGTTACGCACAATATGCAGCAGGCGGCGCGTATCTCCGATTCGGTCGCATTCTTTTTGCTGGGTGAGCTGGTGGAGCACGCGCCCACCGCGCAACTCTTCAAGAATCCGACCGATCCGCGCACGGCGGATTATTTGACGGGGCGTTTTGGCTGATACCATCTAGTAAAGGTACCTTTAGGGTTAAGATGCGGTCATGCCGGCCGCAAAGGGGTTCAACATGATCTATTACGTCGAGGACGATGACAACATCAGGGATTTGACGGTCTATGCGCTGCGCAAGCAGGGGATTGAGGCCGAAGGCTTTTCGTGCGACGGTGAGTTTAAGGCTGCCGTGGCGCGACGGGTACCCGATGCCGTCCTGCTCGACATCATGCTGCCCGATACCGATGGCTTGGCGATTATGCGTCGACTGCGTGCCGATCGCCTGACGGCGACGGTGCCCATCATGATGCTTACCGCCAAGGATACCGAGCTCGACAAGGTGATGGCGCTCGATGGCGGTGCCGACGATTACCTGACTAAGCCGTTTTCGCTCATGGAGCTCGCCAGCCGCTGCCGCGCACTGCTGCGTCGCGGCGGCATGGTCAAACAGGCAAGCGATGTGCTCAGCGTGGGCGACATCGTGCTCTCGCCCAGCCATCGTGAGGTGACTGTTGCCGGCGAGTCGCTTAAGCTCACCCTGCGCGAGTTCGACCTGCTCGAGTACCTCATGCGCAAGCCCGGCGTGGTCTTTACCCGCGAGTCGTTGCTGCAGAGCGTGTGGGGCTGGGACTTCGACGGCGGTTCGCGCACCGTTGACGTGCACGTGCAGACGCTTCGCCAAAAACTGGGCGAGCATGCCAGCGCCATCGAGACCGTGCGCGGCGTGGGCTACCGCTTGGCCGAGCCTTCTGCCGGTGATGGTGCCGAAGGTGACGACACCGCGGCCACCGCATCGGAGGAGTAACCCGTGGTCTTCGCCCCCCAGGGAAAACATACGCTGTCGCACCGCGTTTTTGTGACGATCTTTGTCTGCGCCATGGCGGTTATCGTGGCGTTTACGGTGCTGGGTGCGTTCTTTGTGCAAAACACCTTGGCGGATGCCACGAGTGCCAACCTGGCGCAAGAAACCGAGCTCATTGCTGCCGCCCTCGACGAGCAGCAGGAGCCCATCCCGTTCTTGCGTAGCCTCGATCGAGAGGACTTGCGCATCACGCTGATTAACAAGGATGGATCGGTTGCCTACGACAACGAGGCGCCGCCTTCCACACTGCCCAACCATGGCGATCGCCCCGAGGTCATCGAGGCCTTTGAGAGTGGTTCGGGTTCCGCGGAGCGCGCAAGCTCTACGCTCGACGAGATTATGCTGTATCGCGCCGTCGCCCTTGATAACGGCCAGGTTGTCCGCTTGGCGCAGGCCCAGCCTGGCGTTGCGGCGATTTTGCTGTCGATGGTGGCGCCGATGCTGCTTATCGCAGCAGCGGGTGCGGTACTCTCGTTTTTTATGGCGCGCCGCGAGTCCCGTGCCATCATCGCGCCTTTGCAAGAGGTGGATTTGGACCACCCACGCCGTAGCTATGAGCACGCCTATGCCGAGATGGTCCCCATGCTTGAGCGTATTGAGTCGCAGCGCCAGGAGCTCAAGCGCCAAATGGCGGTGCTGGCGGACAACGACCGTATGCGCCGCGAGTTCACGGCGAATATCACCCATGAGCTCAAGACGCCGCTTACGGCGATTTCGGGCTATGCCGAGCTCATCGCAAACGGCATGGTCGAGGGCGAGGGCGACCTGCGCAACTTTGGCGGTCGCATCTATCGTGAGGCGGGCCGCTTGGCAGCGCTTGTCAACGATATCCTTACGCTGTCTAACTTGGACGAGGCCGAGCGTGCAGCTGAGGGCGAGGCGGTGCCCATTGGGTCCACGGAGCCTATTGAGCTCTCGCGTGCCATCTACGCGGTCGAGCAGCGTCTTGAACAGGTCGCCCGTCAGGCGAATGTGACGATAAGTCATGAGACCAAGCCTGTGGTCATCGAGGGCGTGTCGCGCTTGATTGACGAGCTCATCTATAATCTGGCAAGCAACGCCATCCGCTACAATCGACCCGGCGGTACGGTTACGCTGCAGTGCGGCACCAACGACGAAGGCCATCCGTTCCTTGCGGTCGCCGACACGGGAATCGGTATCGCGCCTGAAGAACAGGGCAAGGTATTTGAGCGGTTCTACCGCGTGGACAAGAGTAGGTCCAAGGCACGCGGCGGAACCGGTCTGGGGCTTGCCATTGTCAAGCATGCGGCCCTGTATCATCACGCCACGCTCGATCTGTCGAGCGAGTTGGGCGTGGGAACCACCATTACGGTGACGTTTCCCATACAGCAGGACGAGCCATTCGCATAGCGATATAACATAGATATTGATGCAGACGCCGCATTTGACTTTCGGGTGCGGCGTTGTTGTGCAATTTTACGATTGCTTCCGACATTTTTACAGGAGAGCCTGTTTCTTATGTATAGAGTTTGGTCTCGGTAAAAAGATGCGATAACATACGGACAGTTTTGTCAATCCGAACTGGGGAAATGAAAGGCAAGCTGCATGACCCTTCTCGAACTGTTCCAGCTGCTGAAGAAGCACCTTCAGCTGGTCATCACCCTTCCGGTGGTCTGCGCGATCGCCATGGGCATCGTGTCCTTCGTTGCGATGGACAACACCTATACCGCGACGACGAGCATGTACATTCTCGCCAAGACCGACGATAGCGGTCAGATGAGCTACAACGATCTCTCGGCGAGTCAGATGCTTTCCAACGATATCGCCACGCTGCTGGATAGCGATAGCGTTAAGAGCGGCGCAGCCAATGAACTGGGCCTCACCGATCTGGATGACTACAAGGTGTCTGTTTCCTCCGAGACCACCACGCGTGTCATTACGCTTTCGGTTACCGGCACCGATGCCAAGGAGACGGCTAAGGTCGCAAAGGCCATGGCCAGCTCGGTGAGTACGGTCGCTCAGAACGTCGGCGCTGCCCAGAGCATCAACGTTATCGACGAGGCTAAGACCCCCGAAGCCCCCAGCGGTCCCAAGCGTATGCTGTACGTTGCTGTCGCGTTCCTCGCCGGTATCTTTATCGCAGTCGCCTATGTCGTTTTGGCAGACATGCTCAATACCCGCATCCGCGGTGCCGAAGAGGCAGAAGAGCTCCTGGGCATTCCCGTTGTTGGCCGAATTCCGGCTATGAAAGGTGGTAAATAGGCATGGCTAAGGCAAAGAACACCGATAAGCTCGTTGTACAGAATGCCGCCAAGACCCTTCTGGCCAACATCCGCTTTGCGAGCGTGGACGACCCCATTCGCACTATTACCGTCACGTCCTCGATTCCCAACGAGGGCAAGTCTACGGTTTCCATCAACCTTGCCCAGGCTATCGCCACGAGCGGCAAGTCCGTGCTCCTGGTCGAGGCCGATATGCGCCGCAGGTCCCTTTCCGATATGCTCGGCGTTCGTTCGCGCGGCGGACTCTATGCGGTCCTTTCCGAGCAGATCTCCATTGACCAGGCAATTGTCGAGACGGGTCAGAAGAACTTCTACTTCCTCGATGCCGAGCCGCATATTCCCAATCCTGCCGACATCATTGTCTCTCACCGCTTTGCCAAGTTGGTAAAGGCACTGTCCGCCAAGTTCCAGTACGTCATCTTTGATGCTCCCCCGGTCGGCACCTTCATCGATGCTGCCGAGATTGCCAGCCTGACCGACGGTACGCTGTTCGTGGTGCGCGAGGACTTCACCAAGCGCGAGGAGGCACTCAACGCTATCGGCCAGCTTAAGAAGTCCGAAAAGGTCAAGCTCATCGGTACCGTTATGAACTACTGCGAGACCGAGACCAGCGAGTACTACTACTCCTACTACACCAAGGACGGTAAGAAGGTGAAGAAGGGCTCGGACGATCAGGGGACTTCCAAAAAGGGCATCTTCACCAACCGAGCAAACGTTTAGTTGATTAAGGCTGACCTATGCGTGACATTCATTGCCATATCTTGCCGGGTGTAGACGACGGCGCCGCCGATCTCGATGAGAGCTTGGCGATGCTCGAGGCTGCCAAGCGGGCCGGTGTAACCAGAATCGTTTGCACTCCTCACTGCCGTGATCCCTATTTTGATTACGACAAGATGTGGGATGCCTTTGAACTGCTGCGTGATAACGCTGACGGTTTTCCGCTCCAGATGGGCTTCGAGGTCAACCATCGAAAGCTCGTTGAACTTGGTATCGATGCCGCGGAGCACTTGCATTTCGATGGAACCAACGAGTTTCTGCTCGAGCTTTCGACGCATGCCGATGCGTATGCGTTTAGAGAGTACGAGAACACGATTTACGATTTGCAGTGCCGTGGCTACCAGGTGATCATCGCTCATCCTGAGCGCTATCGTGCGGTTCAAAAGGATGTAAGCGTGGCGGAGCGCCTGGTCGATATGGGCTGCAAGCTGCAGGCTTCGGCGGACTTTATTGCCGGCGGTCGCTTTGGTCGCGAAAAAAAGCCGGCACAGCGCCTGTTCGATCAGAACCTGTACAGCTTCATCGCGAGCGATGCCCATAACGTGGGTCATTACGACTGCCTGGCGAAGGCTCGCGCGAAGTTTAGCGTGCGCGGAGCTCATTTTCGCTAATATCTGTCCCTAACGTTCGCATTGAATGAAAGGGCAGCCATGGATATCCAACTTAAGACGGGATGCTTTGATGACGCGGCGTTGGTGCGCCGCGTCGTTTTTATGGACGAGCAGGGCTACGAGAATGAGTTCGACGCTATCGACGAGGATCAGAACTGCATTCATGTGACGCTCTATGTAGACGGCGAGCTTGCCGGTTGCTCGCGCGTGTTTCCCGAGGAGCTTGAGCGCGTGGCTGACGCAGAGGCCCCGGTGTTGCCGGCATGCGACATGGACGAAGGCGTTGCGGCGGGGGAGGCCTACATTATGGGGCGCGTCGCCGTGCTGCCGGCTATGCGTCGTCGCGGACTGGCGAGTGCGATCGTCGAGGCCAGTGCTTCGTGTGCACGCGATGCCGGCGCTAAGCTTATTAAGCTGCATGCGCAGGAATACGTGTTGCCGCTCTATGCAAAGGCGGGCTACACGCAAATTGCCTCGGTAGATTACGAAGACGAGGGCCAGCCCCATGTCTGGATGGCCAAGCGCGTAGATGGCAGATAGGGACGTTCCTTTTCTGCCGGCAGCTGGGGACACTCCTTGGCAATTGACGCATTGGAGCGCTCGGACATACAGTTTTTCGATTCCGTATGTATATATGCGCGCTATTGGGTTATAAAATCTAAGTCTGAACATAGCAGGTCTGCGATGCGGCTCGGGCAACCGGGCCGTTTTTGCGGACGGGGGTAGCGCGAAAGGACTGCACATGCGTCAATTTAAGACCGAGAGCAAAAAACTGCTCGACCTCATGATCAACTCCATCTACACCAATAAGGAAATCTTCCTGCGCGAGCTTATCTCTAACGCGAGCGACGCCGTCGACAAGCTCAACTTTAAGAGCCTGCAGGATCCGAGCGTCAAGATCAACCAGGGCGACCTGGCCATTCGCGTCTCCTTTGATAAAGACGCCCGCACCATTACCATCTCGGATAACGGCATTGGCATGACCGCCGAGGAGCTCGAGCGCAATCTGGGCACCATCGCCCATTCCGGCTCCGAGGAGTTTAAGACCGAGAACGCCGAGCAGCAGGGCTCCGATGTCGACATCATCGGCCAGTTTGGCGTGGGCTTCTACTCGGCTTTTATGGTCGCCAGCCATGTGAAGGTCGTCAGCCGCGCCTACGGCGAGGATGTCGCCCATGTGTGGGAATCCGACGGTCTTGAGGGCTACACCATCGAGGACGGCGAGCGTGCCGAGCACGGTACCGATGTCATCCTGACGCTGCGCGAGAACGAGAAGCTCGATGCCGACGGCGAGGCCGAGACCTACGATCGCTTCCTGACCGAGTGGGGCCTCAAGAGCCTAATTCAGCAGTACAGTAACTATGTGCGTTACCCGATCCAGATGATGGTGTCCAAGAGCCGCCAGAAGCCCAAGCCCGAGGATGCTGGCGATGACTACACGCCCGAGTACGAGGACTACCAGGAGCTCGAGACCGTCAACTCCATGACGCCGATCTGGAAGAAGCACAGCTCCGATGTCGAGCAGAAGGACTACGACGAGTTCTACAAGTCCACGTTCCACGACTTTGACGATCCTGCGCGCACCATCAGCTTCCATGCCGAGGGCACGCTCGAGTACGATGCCCTGCTGTTTGTGCCGGGCCGCGCGCCGTTCGATCTGTACAGCAAGGATTACGAGAAGGGTCTGGCACTCTACAGCTCCAACGTCCTGATCATGGAGAAGTGCGACGACCTGCTGCCCGACTACTACAACTTTGTCCGCGGCGTCGTGGATTCCGCCGATGTGTCGCTCAACATCTCGCGTGAGACGCTGCAGCAGAACCGTCAGCTCAAGGCCATCGCCAAGCGTGTGGAAAAGAAGATCACCGCCGACCTTGAGGATATGCGTGACAACGACCGCGAGGCCTACGAGAAGTTCTTTGAGAACTTTGGCCGCGGTCTTAAGTACGGCATCTACTCGAGCTATGGCATGAAGGCCGATGAGCTCGCCGATCTGTTGCTGTTCTGGTCTGCCAAGGAACAGAAGATGATTACCCTGGCCGAGTATGCCAAGGGCATGCCCGAGGATCAGAAGGCCATCTACTACGCCGCCGGCGACTCGCGTGAGCGCTTGGCCAAGATGCCCGTGGTAAAGGGCGTGCTCGACCGCGGCTATGACGTGCTGCTGCTGACGCAGGACGTGGATGAGTTCACCTTCCAGGCTATGCGTGAGTACGTTGCCGCTGATATGCCCAAGATCTACGAGGACGATGCCGCCCGCGAGGCTGCCGAGAAGGCCGTGGCCGATGGTGCCGAGCCCGAGGTTGAGGATCGTCACCTGGAGCTCAAGAACGTCGCAACCGGTGATCTTGACCTGGCGACCGAGGACGAGAAAAAGGAGGCCGAGGACGCCACCAAGGAGAACGAGGACCTCTTTAACGCCATGAAGGAGGCACTCGGCGACAAGGTCGAGAAGGTTGCCGTCTCTGCGCGCCTGACCGATGCTCCCGCGTGCATCACCACCGAGGGCCCGCTTTCGCTCGAGATGGAGAAGGTGCTCCAGAAGGGTCCCGAGGGCGCGCCCGACGGTATGCCCAAGAGCCAGCGCGTGCTCGAGCTCAACGCCAAGCACCCGGTCTTTTCCAAGCTCGTCGCCGCTCAGAAGGCGGGCGACGCCGACAAGATCAAGCAGTACTCCGGTTTGCTCTATGACCAGGCCCTGCTGGTCGAGGGCATTCTGCCCGAGGACCCCGTTGCCTTCGCAGCAGCTGTTTGCAACTTGATGTAGTTAGGTATTTACGCGGTTTTACCAAACCGCGTAACGGCTCGACGCTGCCCTCAGTTCCGCCGTTCTAACGAACGGCGGACCAGTCGACGCTGCGCGGGCGCCAGAGCGACAACTTGTCATTCAAAGAGGACGGCATGACCAGAAGGTCTATGCCGTCCTCTTTTCATGCCAATTTGTTCGCTCTGGCGCCCGCTCGCTGGCATTGCCAAAACATCGACGTTGCCGTGGTCCTAAGTAGTCATTGGGGACGTTTTTGTTTGACTAGTCGTTTAAGAACGTCCCCGATGACTATTTGAATTGCTAATTTGTGCGGGTTGTGGTTTTGTGACCTGCTGAAATTTAGGATACTGTACATCTGTACGTTAACTCATCTTCGTAGTATATTGCTACCCGCAAAACTCAACACCATTGTGCTTTGAGACGTTAAAGCGCCTACTACAATGGTTGTCGATAGTACGATTCGATTTAACGACAGGATGGATGGTCCAAGCGTGAGTCTCGGCAGCAAACTATCCAATGCAAAGGTGTCCTTTGCGATATTTAAGCGCGACATTAAGCGACTGCTTGTGAACCCCGTCGCCCTGGTGGTTACCCTAGGCGTGTGCGTTATTCCCTCGCTGTATGCCTGGTATAACATCGTGGCAAACTGGGATCCGTATGGAAACACCCAAGGCATCAAGATTGCTATCGCCAACAACGATCGAGGCACCCAAAACGACTTGGTGGGTGAGCTCAACGCTGGCGACAAAGTGGTCGACCAGCTCAAGGAGAATCATCAGTTGGGCTGGACGTTCGTCGACTCGACGGCCGATGCCAAGGAGGGCGTCGAGAGCGGCGAGTACTATGCCGCTATCGTGATTCCCAAGAACTTCTCGGATAACCTGGTTTCGATGCTCGACGGCAACTACCATCAGCCCAAGCTCACGTACTACGTCAATGAGAAGAAGAGCGCCATTGCGCCCAAGGTTACCGATACCGGTGCAAACACCATCGAGGAGCAGATCAACTCGGAATTTGTCTCTACGGTAGGCAAGACTGTTGCCGGTATCGCCAAGGATGCCGGTGTCGATTTAAAGGACAAGGCAACCCAGACTCAGGACTCGCTGGCAAGTTCGGTGTCCGAGGCGTCCGACACCTTGGGCGAGGTGCGCGATTCGATTGGCGATATGAATGCCGCCATCGATAAGACGAGCGGCGCTATCGCCTCGGCTGATGCGGCACTTGCCGGCTTGCAAGGCCAGGCACCGTCGCTGACGCAGGCGATCTCCCAGGGCAACGACCTGCTGAGCGAAGCTCGCACCACGGCGGGCAACTCCATCACCTCGCTCTCCAAGGCGCTCTCGGAAGGCAGCCTTGCGCTCACCAAGACGTCGGCCTCTGCGAACGCTGCCATCGGCAAGCTGACGGGCGCGGTCACATCTACGACCACCCGTATCGACAACTCGCTCGAGTCTCTTCAAGCGACGATCGACCACAATAAGGCCGTTATCGGGCACTTGGAGATTCTCGCCAATGACACGTCGACAGGTTCCGAGGAAATTGACGCGCGCATTGTATCGACCATCGATTTGCTTCGAGAGCAGAATGAAAAGCTTCAGAGCATCAAGGACGGTCTGTCCGCGCAGTCGAGCGCCATGGCGAATGACGCAGCGGCTGTTTCGGGTGCCAGTGACGCTATCAATAACGCAATTCATACCGGTGCGACCAACCTTGGCCAAGCCCAGACGGACTTGGGCCAAAACGCGCTGCCGAAGGCCTCGAGCGCGCTCGACTCTTTTGCTGCCGTTTCGGGCGACCTGACCGGTATCGTCTCGGGTATGACACCTACACTTGCAAATGCGCGCGGCACGTTGGCGCAGCTTAGCGCTACGCTCGGCCAGGCCAAGACCACGCTGTCCCAGACCGATTCCTCGCTTGCCAAGGTCCAGGACAAGCTTGCAACCGCCGCCAATGACATCGCGGCGCTGCAGACCTCCGAGTCCATGGGCGAGCTGGCCGATCTGATGGGCGTCGATGTCAATGACGTGGCAGATTTCATGGCATCTCCGGTTGAGCTCGCGTCCAAGTCGATCTATCCGGTTAAGAGCTTCGGCTCGGGCATTGCCCCGTTCTATACCAACCTGGCGCTTTGGGTGGGCGGCTACGTGCTTATCGCCATCTACAAGCTCGAGGTCGATCGCGAAGGCATCGGCAGCTTTACCGCGCGTCAGGGCTACTTTGGCCGCTGGTTGCTCCTGGTGATCCTGGGCGCGTTGCAGGCCATCATCGTTACGGTAGGCGATCTGGTGATTGGCGTGCAGTGCGTCAGCCCGCTGCTGTTCGTGCTGGGCGGCATCGCCATTTCGTTCACCTACGTCAATATCATCTATGCGCTGTCCACCACGTTTAAGCATATCGGCAAGGCTATCGGCGTCATTCTCGTCATCGTGCAGATCCCGGGTTCGTCGGGCATGTACCCCATCGAGATGATGCCCGGCTTCTTCCAGTGGCTGCACCCGCTGCTGCCCTTTACCTACGGCATCAATCTGCTGCGCGAGACGGTCGGCGGCATGTATTCGTTCAACTACCTGTTCAACCTGTGCATTCTGGGCGTGTTCTTGATCGTGGCGCTCTTTATCGGCCTGCAGCTGCGTCCGCTGCTGCTCAACCTTAACCTGCTCTTTGATAAACAGCTTTCCACGACCGGTATGATGATTTGCGAGTCCAACGACCTGCCGCGCCAGCGCTACTCGCTGCGCACGGCTATGCGTGTCATGCTCGATTCCGATTCGTACCGTCGCGAACTGCTCGATCATGCGGTCGCCTTTGAACATCGCTACCCGTACTACATCAAGGGCGGTTTTGCCGCCGTGGTGGGCGTTCAGGTCCTGCTCTTTGTCCTGTCGACGGTTCTCGATATCGACAATAACGGCAAGATCATCCTGCTTGTCATTTGGATCATCTCGGTTATTGCCATCTGCGGCTGGCTCATTAACATCGAATATATCCGCGCGAGCCTCAATACCCAGATGCGTATCTCGGCGCTTTCGGACGAGGACCTTCGCCGCGAGATGCGCGAGCACACGGCTGCCATCCCTGCCGCCCGTCGCATGTTTGGTCTCAACGCCAGCGAGCGGGGCACCAAGGACAGCGAACAGCCCACGAGCCGCCTGCCGCATATCGGTGCGCATCGTAAGGCTCAAGATGCCGATGGCGCTGACAACGTAAACGGAAACGACGGGGATACCACCCCGCTTGGCAAGCACTCTAAAGGAGGTGAGGCATAAATGAAAAACATCCTGCACCTGTTTAAGCGCGATGTCCAAAACGTGTCTCACTCCGTGATTGGTATGGTCGTCGTGATGGGCCTGATCATCGTGCCGTGCCTGTACGCGTGGTTTAACATCGCCGGTAGTTGGGACCCGTACGGCAATACCGGCAACCTTAAGATTGCAGTGGTCAACACCGACGAGGGCTACGAGAGCGATCTGATTCCCGTCGAGGTCAACGTGGGTGAAAACGTAACCTCCACCCTGCGCGGCAACGAGAACTTCGACTGGGTCGTCCTCAGCGACCGCGATAAGGCTATTGAGGGCGTTAAGTCGGGCGCATACTACGCTGCCGTCGTTATCCCTAAAACGTTTAGCGCCGACATGATGACGCTTTTCTCGACCGAGGTGAAACACGCCGATATCGAGTTCTATGAGAATCAGAAGGCCAACGCCATCGCACAGATCGTGACTGAAAAGGGTTCGAGCGCCGTCCAGAGTCAGGTCAACGAGACCTTTACCAAGACCATCACGACCATCGGCCTTAAGACCGTGTCCAGCCTGCTCGACTATATGAGCACCGACCAGGTGAGCAACTTTATCGCCAATCTGTCTTCTACGCTGGGTGATTCGGTCGAGGACCTGCAGGACGTTCAGGCGAGCGCGACGTCGCTCGCGGGCATTTTGAGCTCTACGTCCGATTCGCTGACATCGGCGGGCGGCATGCTCAAGCAGACGGGCACCGTCGATGAGTCGACGAAGCAGCTGATGGAGCACGCCAAGAGCGGCATCAATGATTCCAAGGAAGCGCTCAAGGCCGCCAACGATGCCGTTGACGCGGCGATTGACGGAAGCGCAGGCTCGTTCGACAACGTGTCCGCCGAGCTTGCGAAGGCATTCGATGCCGCGAATCAGCATGTTGACCTTACAGTGTCTCAGCTCAACGAAGCCGCAGCGGCGCTCAATACGCGTGCTGACGATATCGATGCGATGGCCGATCGGCTCCGCAACCTTGCCGACCAGGTGAGTGATGACAAGCTCAAAGACGGCCTCAAGTCCGCTGCGACGTCGCTGGGTAGAATTGCCGTGGAGTACCGCAACAATGCGAAAGACCTGACGGCGACCGCAAAGTCCCTTTCGGACGGCATGGCGGAGGTCAACAACTCGCGTGCCGAGGTCGACCAGGCCATCGCCGATGCCAAGGCGGGTATCTCGGGTGCCAAGTCCGATTACGATTCTACGTTCTCGGTTAAGGCCAAGGAGCTCAAGAAGACCATTTCGGGCGTTCTGGATTCCCTGAACGGTATCTCGGGTGACTTGGATAGCGCCGTGAGCGGTCTGACCGACGCCTCTGGTTCGCTCGCGAAGGGTCTCTCCAAGGCTGCAAGGCTCGTCAACAAGGCTTCCGATCAGCTGGGCGAGGCGTCGGACAAGATCAGTGCCTTTAAGGACGAGCTTGATAGCGCTCTGATCTCGGGTGACCTGGCCATGATTAAGACAATGATTGGCAGCGACCCCGAGGGCCTCGCCGTGTCGCTTTCCGGCCCTGTCGCACTCGACCGCAAGCCGGTCTATCCGATCCGCAACTACGGTTCGGCCATGGCGCCGTTCTACACGATTCTGTCGCTCTGGGTCGGCTCGATCGTACTGGCGGCCATGATGAAGGTCTCGGTTGACGATGAGCTTATCAACGAGCTCATCCCCGTGCGCCTGCACGAGATCTACTTGGGTCGCTACCTGTTCTTTGGCGGTCTGGCTCTGCTGCAGGCAACGCTCGTGTGCGCGGGCGATATTCTGTTCTTTGGCATCCAGTGCGACGACCCGCTGCAGTTTGTGCTGGCGGGCTGGGTCGCGAGTCTCGTGTTCTCCAATATCGTCTACACGCTTACGGTATCGTTTGGAGATATCGGCAAGGCCCTCGCCGTCGTGCTGCTGGTCATGCAGGTCGGCGGTTCGGGCGGTACGTTCCCCATCGAGATGACCGGCCCCGTGTTCCAGGCGATCTACCCGTTCCTGCCGTTTACCCACGGCATCAACGCCATGCACGCCGCCATGGCCGGTGCCTACCATATGGAGTACTGGATTGAGCTGGGCATTCTGGCGAGCTACCTGATTCCGTCGCTGGCCCTGGGCGTCGTCTTCCGCCGCCCGGTTATCAAAGCCAACGACTGGATCATCGAAAAGCTGGAGAGTACTAAATTAATCTAGCGCAACAGCGTGGCGTTACCGGAACATCGAGGTGTACTCTGCCGATGCTTTAGCGCAGTGAATTGCGTGTGCCGCTTGGTTGTTGATACAGTAGCGGGGCGTGCCGGGGGTCCGGTGCGCCCTGTTTTTATTTGACCATGAGGCGGCACGCAGCCATACGCGTGCGGACACCACGCCCAGATTGAGTGCGAGGATGTTCCATGGCCCAATACGCTGCCAACGAAATCGAAAACTTGCCCGATAGCCCTGTTGCTCGCGAGGACCTGGGTGCGGGCGGCACCTCCCGCGGTGCCGGTGCTCGTTCGCCGCTGTTCTGGAAAGTTCTACTGCTTTCGGTAGCGATTATCTGGGGCTACTCCTTTACCACTATGAAGGACGCGCTCGACACCATCCCGGTGTTTGAACTGCTCTACGTGCGCTTTCTGCCTGCGGCGTTGGTCATGTTTGCCGTCTTCCACAAACGCATCATTGCACATTTCAATGCTCGTAACCTGATCGTCGGCCTGAGTATGGGCGTGCTCATGTGGGCGGCCTATGCGTTGCAGACGGTCGGTCTGGCACATACTACGGCGGGCAAGAATGCCTTTTTGACGGGCACGTATTGCATCCTTGTGCCGTTCGCGAGCTATTTTCTGAGCGGCGAAAAACTCACCCGCTATAACCTGGGCGCGGCGCTGCTGTGCTTGGCGGGCATTGGCTTGGTGGCCCTCGATAGCGTTGAATTCAACATCGGTGACGTCATTACGCTGGCGGGTGCGGTCTTTTTCGCCATCCAGATGGCGGTGACTGCCAAGTACGGTCGCAAAATGGACATCAACGTCATCACGTTTTGGATGTTTGTGGGCAACGGCGTGCTGAGCCTGGCAACGTCGCTGCTATTCGAGACCCAAGCGCCTCTGTCCGTGTGGACGCCGAGCTTTATCACTGCGATGGCGTTTCTCTCGGTGGGCTGCACATGCGTGGCTCTGCTCATCCAAAACGTCGGCCTGGCGCATGTCCCGGCTTCGACGGGCTCGCTGCTCCTTTCGATGGAGTCCCCTTCGGGCGTGTTGTTTTCGGTGCTGCTGATGGGGGAGGCGCTCACCTCGCGTCTGCTCGCCGGCTTCGTGCTTATCTTCCTGTCGATTATCTTGAGCGAGACTCACTTCGATTTTTTGCGCAAAAAGCCGCGCCCGCAATTGTAAACAACTTGTTGCGCCGCCTTCCGGGGCGGCATTTTTTATGCATCGCCCTTAAAGTTGTACTTTGCACTTTATGCTATCAAAGTGCTTGCTGCAAAAACGATACTGGAGGGCATCTATGGCACCAGCTTTGTCCGATCTTCAACCGCAATCAGCGCCCAAGGCCACCGCAGCGGCGCAGACCGCTATCGGTGACGGTCTTGTTGCAGAAGCTCAGGCTTTTGCAGACGAGCTCGCTGCGTGGCGACACGATTTACACCGGATGCCCGAGCTGGGTAATAGCCTCCCGCAGACCTCTGCGTATATCCAAGCACGCCTGACCGAGATGGACATCCCATTTGCCACGCTCGTCAATGGTTCCTGCGTTGTGGGCCTTGTCGGCGCCGGTGCCGCCGCGGCCCGGGGCAATGGCGTTTGCACGGACGAACAGGCCGGTACGGTCATCATGCTCCGTGGCGATATGGATGCCCTGCCTGTTGCCGAGGAGTCGGGCGAGCCTTTCGCCTCTACGAACGGCTGCATGCACGCATGCGGACACGATATGCACGCGACGGCGCTGCTTGGTGCGGCTCGTATGCTCAAGGCGCGCGAGGCAGAGCTTGTTGATGCCAACGCCACGGTTAAGTTGCTGTTCCAGCCGGGCGAGGAAACCTTTGAGGGTGCTCGCGCCGCCATCGCCGACGGTCTGCTGCAGAACCCGCGTCCTCAGGTCGCCTTTGCCATGCATGTCAATAGCCAGTCGCCGCTCGGCCTGGTGCTCTACGGCAGCCCGGCGCTCTCGGGCGTGTACGGTTTCCGCATCACGCTGCAGGGCAAGGGCGGCCATGGCTCGAGCCCCGAAATCTGCATCGACCCCATCACGGCGGGTGTGCACGTGCATCTGGCACTTCAGGAGCTCATCTCCCGCGAGGTGCCGGCGGCCAAGGAGGTCGCACTGACCGTGGGTAAGTTTGCCGGTGGCCAAGCGGCCAACGTCATTCCAGATACCTGCGTGCTCGAAGGTACGCTGCGCGGCTTTGATGTCGAGCTCATGGCGCATCTTAAGACCCGCATCGCCGAGGTTGTCAATGGCGTAGCGGCAACGTATCGCACGCCGGCGGCCATCGAGACGCTCTCGGATGTTCCGCCACTCGTACTCGATGACGATATGACCCAGGCATCGCTGGGCTATGTGGGTGCGACATTGCCCAAGGCAGCTTTCCTGCCGTTGTTCCACGCCATGGCGAGCGAGGACTTTGCGCTTATCTCGAGCGAGATCCCGAGCGCGTACTTTACCGTGGGCGCCGCTGTAACCGATACGGATGAGCATTTTGCCCAGCACCATCCCAAGGCGCGCTTTGACGATGCCGAGCTGCCGCTTGGTGCCGCGGCCTATACCGCCGTCGCTTTGGGCTATATCGCCGACCACCGGTAGCACCCAACCTTGCCTTTCAAGCCTGCGGGCATGGCCGTAAGGCCTATGTCCTTGTCTTTCAAGGCAATCTTGGGCACTACCGGCGCCATCGTCTCGGGCGTGCTGTTCGATGCCACGGGCTCCTTTGCGAGCGCCTGGATTGTGTGCCTGGCGTGCTCCGTGGTCATGCTCGTGTTCCTGCTGGCATCCGAGCCCATCGCCGCCAAGCTGCGCGCGAGCGTGGCGGGGGAGTAGACGTCCGTCGCTCTTTTCTGTTCGCTCCGTTCTGTCTGTGGCTGCCCTGGAAGCCGAATGGATGCTCGTACCATCATTCGGTTTCCAAGGCGGCCACGGGCCTACGAAATGATCCGTTTTCCTCCGTCCCCAACAGATCACGTGGTCCGAAGGGGATGGAGGAAAGCGGATCGCAAACAGCGGCGGTGCGTCAGGCCGAACGAGTCCCCATACCCTCGTTCGGTCAGACGCACCGCCGCTGTTTGTGTTTGTGCCGTATAATGTCCACTACCTATGACGCGATACAAAAGAAAGGTGTTTGCCCATGCAGGCACAGAAGGCGGAGGGAACCCGCGACCTTATCGGCGCCGAGATGCGCGCCTGGCAAAAGATGCAGCAGATTGCTGCTGGCGTGTTCGAGCCGTTTGGCTTTAAGCCCATCGAGACGCCCGCCATCGAGCAGGTGGACGTGTTTGTCCACGGCATCGGCCAGTCGACCGACGTCGTTCGCAAGGAGATGTTCCGCGTGTTTAGCGGCGCCAACCTGGAGCGCGTCTTTACCGAAGGCACCGACACCAAGCTTAAGCCCAAGCAGCGCCTGGCCCTTCGTCCCGAGGGTACGGCCGGTGTGGTGCGCGCCGTCGTGGAGAACAACCTGGTGCCCCAGGGCTCCACGCCGTTTAAGGCCTACTACGCCGAGGCCATGTTCCGTGGCGAGCGTCCCCAGAAGGGTCGCCTGCGCCAGTTTCACCAGGTGGGCATCGAGTGGCTCGGCGCTCCCGATCCGGCGGCAGACGCCGAGTGCATCATCATGCTCATGGAGTTCTACAAGCGCCTGGGCTTCGATCTTTCCAAGCTCCGTCTGCTCATTAACTCGATGGGCGATGCGCAGTGCCGTCCGGCCTATCGCGAGCAGGTTAAGCAGTTCATTCTCGACCACGCCGACGAGATGTGCGACGAGTGCCGCGAGCGCGCCGAGCTCAACCCGCTGCGCGCCTTCGACTGCAAGAACGACCATTGCCGCGAGATCATGGCCGACGCCCCGCTGATGGGCGACAACCTGTGCGACGAGTGCCGCGAGCACTACGAGCAGGTCAAGCGCTATCTGGATGCGGCGGGTATCGAGTATGTCGAGGATCCCACCCTGGTGCGCGGCCTGGACTACTACACCCGTACCGTCTTTGAGGTCGAGGCTCCAGGCGCCGGTGTCGGCTCCATCGGTGGCGGCGGTCGCTACGATGGCCTCGTCGAGCTCGAGGGCGGCAAGCCCACGGCAGGCGTCGGCTTCGCCGTCGGCTTTGAGCGCGCCCTGCTGGCCCTACAGGCCTTTGGCAGCGACCTGGGTGCCGAGGCGGTCCCGTGTGTCTACGTCGCCAACGCCGGCAAGGAGCTGCGCCAGAACGTCTTTACCATTACGCAGGAGCTTCGCGCTGCAGGGATTGTGACCGAGGCCGACTATCAGGGCCGTTCGCTCAAGGCCCAGTTTAAGCAAGCCGATAAGGTAGGCGCCAAGCTCATCTTGGTCCTGGGTGGCGACGAGCTTGCCGCCGGCAAGGTCAAAGTGCGCGACATGCAGAGCCATGACGAGGTGCTCGCCGATCTGGACAACGTCGTCGAGGCGGTTCGCGAGCGCCTGTAGCGCATCTTTTTGAGCTTCGGGCCTGCTAACGTGCCCTGCTCATGGAGAGCGATTGTTACGGGGGTGTTTCGCTTTTATGCGGAATGCCCCCGTTTACGTATGCCGCCCACCGAGAAATACGACCATTTAGGGCAAAAACCTTTGCAATGCAGAAAATACTTTTGTGTGGTAAAGCGCAATCAGTGTCGAAAGTATTTCTCAAGCGCCTATAATGAATACCGCATGTTACGTGCATAGAAGGAGGAATGGGAGGAAACGTGGCTGAGAACCTAAGCAACCAGTCTGTACCCGAAGCCGCGGCGCGCGTCGCTGCCGTGGTCAACCGCCTCGTTAACCGAATCGGCTCGAATGCCGAGTCCAGGGAGCGTCTCGCCGAGATCGAGATCCCCGAGGAGCTGCGCGACAATCTGGCGCTGTTCTTGCGCCTGGAGCGCCGTGTGCTTAGCGAGTATGATCCCGAGATCGCGGACCTGTTCGACAAGATTTTGACAGCCGAGATTGTGGTCAATGCCGGCAACCCCGGTACCTGCGCTGCCGACGAAGCCGTCGACGAGCAGGGCGTGCCCACCGCCGACGAGCCCACTGCCGTGGCATTTCGTGAGGTCGTCGATTTGATCGACAGCCTGCCGCTCGATAAGCAGCAGGTCATTGTCCGCGCCTTTACGAGCTTTTTCCATCTGGCAAACCTGTCGGAGGAGAACTACCGTGTGGCGCAGCTGCGCGAGCGCGAGGCCGGTGCGTCGACCGATACCGAGGTCGATCCTGCCAACGAGCTTACCGTTGCCTATCACCAGCTGGTGAATGAGCTGGGTGTCGAGGGTGCCAACGAGCTGCTCGACAAGCTCGAGTTCCACCCTGTCTTTACCGCACATCCCACCGAGGCCCGTCGTAAGGCCGTCGAGGGCAAGATCCGCCGTATCTCCAACCTGCTGGAGGAGCGTCCGCGTCTGGGCGGCTCCGACCTGGTGGAGAACGAGCGCCATATGCTGCAGGAGATCGACGCCCTGGTGCGTACGAGCCCCATCGCGCTCAAGAAGCCCACGCCGGTCGAGGAAGCCGATACCATCATCGACATCTTCGATAACACGCTGTTCGACGTTATCCCCGTTATCTATCGTCGTTTTGACGATTGGGTGCTGGGCGACAAGGCCGGTACTGTGCCGCCGCTGTGCCCGGCGTTCTTCCATCCCGGCAGCTGGATCGGTTCCGACCGCGACGGTAACCCCAACGTCACCGCCAAGGTGAGCCGTGAGGTCGCCGCCAAGTACTTTACGCACATGGTGCTCAAGCTCGAGGACAAGTGCCGCCACATCGGCCGCAACCTCACGCTCGAGGCCACCTACAGCAAGCCGTCGGCCGAGCTCATTAACCTGTGGAACCATCAGGTCGAGATGAGCCCTCGGTACACGGCCCGCGCCGAGCTGATCTCCGAGCACGAGCCGCATCGCGCCGTCATGCTCGTCATGGCCGACCGTCTGAACGCCACCGTGCGCCGTATCACCGACACCATGTACCACAGCGCCGACGAGTTCCTGGATGACCTGCGCGTCGTCCAGCGTTCGCTGGCCGCCTGCGGTGCCGTCCGTGCTGCCTACGGCCCGGTCCAGACCATCATCTGGCAGGTCGAGTCCTTCGGCTTCCATATGGTCGAGATGGAGTTCCGTCAGCACTCCGTGGTGCACGCCCGCGCCCTCAAGGATATCCACGAGAACGGTATCCATGGCGACCTGCAGCCCATGACGCGCGAGGTCATCGATACCTTCCGTGCCATCGGCTCCATCCAAAAGCGCTACGGCAAGAAGATGGCGCACCGCTATATCATCTCGTTCACCAAGAGCGCCCAGCATGTGGCCGACGTCTTTGAGCTCGCCCACCTGTCCTTTGCACACGAGGAGGATGTCCCCGAGCTCGATGTGATCCCGCTGTTCGAGCAGCTCGAGGACCTCGAGGGCTGCGTCGACGTGCTCGACCAGATGCTTACGCTGCCTGTGGTGCAAAAGCGCCTTGCCCAGACCAACCGCCGCATGGAGGTCATGCTGGGCTATTCCGACTCCTCCAAGGATGCCGGTCCTACCACGGCCATGCTCGCGCTGCACTCCGCGCAGGAGCGCATTGCCAAGTGGGCCGAGAAGAACGATATCGACCTGGTGCTCATGCACGGTCGCGGCGGTGCCGTGGGCCGTGGCGGCGGCCCGGCTAACAAGGCCGTGCTGGCGCAGCCCAAGGGTTCGGTCAACTGCTTCTTTAAGCTCACCGAGCAGGGCGAGGTCATCTTTGCCCGTTACGGCAACCGCACGCTGGCTCAGCGCCATGTTGAGTCCGTTGCCGCCGCAACGCTTTTGCAGTCGGCCCCGAGTGTCGAGAAGACTAACACCGAGACCACGCAGAAGTTCTGGGATATGGCCGAGAAGCTTAACGCCGCAAGCCACGAGCGCTATCTGGACCTGCTGAACACCGAGGACTTTACACCGTGGTTCTCGACCGTGACGCCGCTGACCGAGGTCGGTCTGCTGCCGATTGGCTCGCGTCCCGCCAAGCGCGGCTTGGGCGCCAAGTCGCTCGACGACCTGCGTACCATTCCGTGGATCTTCAGCTGGAGTCAGGCGCGCATTAACCTGGCCGCTTGGTACGGCCTGGGCACCGCCTGCGAGCAGCTGGGCGACCTTGACCAGCTCAAGGCTGCCTACCAGGAGTGGCCGTTCTTCCGCACCTTTATCGACAACATCGAGATGTCGATCGCCAAGACCGACCAGCGCATCGCCAAGATGTATCTGCACCTGGGCGATCGCCAGGATCTGTCCGAGAAGGTCTTTACCGAGATGCAGCTCACGCGTAAGTGGGTTCTTGCCATCGTCGGTGACGAGTGGCCGCTGCAGCGCCGTCGCGTGCTCGGCTGCGCCGTTCGCGTGCGTAACCCCTACGTTGACGCCCTGTCCATCGCCCAGGTCCGCGCCCTTCGCGAGGTGCGTATGAACCAGGATGAGATGGCCGAGGAGAAGAAGGCCGAGTACATGAGCCTGATTCTTTCGACTGTGACCGGCGTCTCGGCAGGTTTGCAGAACACGGGGTAATCGATAGCCCTGTGGCTCTCACCGGGACCCGATGGGTCGCCCTCTGAATGCGTCCTCGCACTTGAAGCCCCCTTATCCTGCTCCTTCGGAGCTGCGGATAAGGGGGCTTCGTGCTGCGGAATGCATTCAGAGGGAGACCCATCGGGTCCCTTCGTCCTCGGTCTTCTGGGATTAAAGCTGAGGAGAAGAATGGCGCGCTTCTCGCCTTACGACTGTAGCGGCCGCGGTCCCGTTTGGGATCGCGGCCGTTTTGTTGTGGGTCAAATATGAACGTTATGTTAACGACTCGGTGGACGGTGGCGTTTTTCGGTGAGCGGCGTATCCTTCCAACGGTTTATCTAGTGTGTCAGTTGAAAGGAAGAGGGCGCTCGTCATTGTTTGAATGTGAACTGCCGTTTGACCACAAGACGTTGCATCTGGAGCTCGAGGATAAGAACTTTGCAGGTGTGATGGAAGGTCATCAAAACGAGTTTAAGACCACGAAATCGCAGGAAGAGCTGGTGGAGGAGTCACTTGCCAACCCTTACGGCTCGCCTTCGCTCGAGGAGCTCTGTGCTGGCAAGAAGGATATCGTCATCATTAGCTCCGACCATACGCGTCCCGTTCCTTCGCGTGTGACGATGCCTATTCTGCTGCATCACATCCATTCTGCTGCGCCTGAAGCGCGCGTTCGCATTCTGGTTGCTACGGGTATGCATCGTCCGTCGACGCACGAGGAGCTCGTCAACAAGTACGGCGAGGAGATCGTTGCCAACGAGGAAATCGTTATGCACGTCGCGACTGACGACAGCATGATGAAAAAGATCGGCACCCTGCCTTCTGGTGGCGAGTGCATCATCAATAAGATTGCCGTCGATTGCGATCTGCTGCTTGCCGAGGGCTTTATTGAGCCGCACTTCTTTGCTGGTTTCTCCGGCAGCCGCAAGTCCGTCCTGCCTGGCATCGCCAGCTACAAGACCATCATGTACAACCACAACGGCCAGTTTGTGAACGATTCCCATTCGCGTGCCGGCAACCTGTGCCATAACCACGTGAGCGAGGACATGTTTGCCGCTGCCGAGATGGCTCACCTTGCCTTTGTGCTGAACGTGGTGCTCAACGGCAAGCACGAGGTCATTGGCTCCTTCGCCGGCGACATCCACAAGGCACACGAGGCTGGCTGCGAGTTCGTAAAGAGCCTTGCCGGCGTTGAGCCCGTCGAGTGCGAGATTGCCATCACCACCAACGGCGGCTACCCACTCGACCAGAACATCTACCAGGCCGTGAAGGGCATGTGCTCTGCCGAGGCCACGCTTCCCGAGGGCGGTGTGATCATCGACGTCGCCGGTTGTGCCGACGGTCACGGCGGCGAGGGCTTCTATCACAACATCGCCGACAACGATCCGGCAGAGTTTGAGCGCGCCTGCATCGACCGTCCTAAGGACGAGACCCTGCCCGACCAGTGGACGAGCCAGATCTTTGCCCGCATCCTGGCGCATCACCCCGTGATCATGGTCACCGACCTGTGCGATCACCAGATGATTAAGGATATGCACGTGACGCCGGTCAACACCCTCGAGGAGGCGCTCAAGCTCGCCTTTGAGATGAAGGGTGCCGATGCCAAGGTGGCCGTCATTCCCGATGGCCTGGGCGTTGTTGTCGCTCAGCACTAGCGCGCGGCCTAAACGAATCGTTTATAACTGACAAGAAAGATAAGGTTTTATGCTTACCAAACTCCTCTGCGAATTCGGCGCAACGGCCCTCATGATCATCTTTGGCGTGGGCGTGCACTGCGATACCGTGCTTAAGGGCACCAAGTATCAGGGCTCCGGCCACATGTTTGCCATCACCACTTGGTCTTTTGGCATCTCGGTCTGCCTGTTTGTCTTTGGCGGCGCCGTGTGCATGAACCCGGCTATGGTGCTTGCCCAGTGCATCGTAGGCCTGGTGCCGTGGAGCAGCTGCATCCCCTTCATGATTGCCGATATGCTCGGCGGCTTTGTGGGCGCCGTAATCGCTTGGCTTATGTATGCCGATGAGTTCAAGGCTTCCGATGGCGTCGTCGATCCCATTGCCCAGCGCAATATCTTCTCGACCAACCCCACCACCGAGGGTACGAACTATGCCCGTAATTTCTTCTGCGAGGCTATCTGCACTTTTGTGTTCATCAGCGCCATCCTTGCTGCTGCTAACCGTGCTGGCGAGAACGTCCTGATGCTCGCTATCTGCGTCGGCCTGATCGTTTGGGCCGTTGGCATGGGCATGGGCGGCATCACCGGCTTCGCCATGAACCAAGCCCGTGACCTTGGTCCTCGCATGGCCTATCAGGTGCTGCCGATCAAGAACAAGGCCGACAACAACTGGAAGTACGGCCTGCTCGTTCCTGGCATCGCTCCGTTTGTCGGTGCCGCTCTGGCTGCGCTGTTTGTGCACGGTTTCTTGGGCATGTTCTAGTCCAAGGCTACATAGTTGTCCGCCGGCCGCATGGGGTAACTTCCCAGCGCGTCCTCGGACATGCAAAAAGGCTCGCTGCGCACTTTGTACGGCGAGCCTTTTTGCGTCCTGCGGAATGCGCTGGGAAGTTACCCCATGCGGTCAGCTGCGGGATCTTGGTCGCGTTGGAACAAGCAACCCAACATATATCTGAATTTGGATGTGAGGAGCGCTTTGCTGTTGGGGGCGTTGAGATGAGGGCGATACCTTGGGAAGGGATGACGCCTTGGGAGGGGGCGTCTATCTGAAGAGGGGCTTTATGGCTGAGAGGTAGTCTTTGGCTACGTCGGCTTTATCTGCTTGGAAGTTGTGCCAGGCCCACCATTGGACTGTTCCTACGAAGCTTGAGGCTATGTGGTGTAGTAGGAAGCTTCGGTCCATGGTGCCGGCGGGGCCTGAGGGGTCGACGGGCACGGTTTCGGCTGCTCGTGACATGATGGTCTTGCGTAAGCAGTCGGCGAAGACGCGTGAGCCGGCGCCGGCTACCAGTGCCCGTACACCCTGCCGACGATTCCAGAGGTTGTTGAGGATATGCTCGACCTGTACGAGTGGGTCATCGAGGGGCGTACCGTCATCGTCGAGGGCATGGGTGCAGATATCGCGCACGAGCTCAGCGAGCAGGTCATCTTTGCTCTTGAAGAGCCCGTAGAACGTGGCCCGACCTACGTGGGCACGAGCGATGATGTCGCCGACGGTGATCTTGCCGTAGTCTTTCTCGCACAGGAGCTCGGAGAACGCCGTAACGATGGCAGCGCGGCTTTTTGCCTTGCGGGCATCCATGGCTATGCGTCCGCGTGAACGAGCAGGCAGCGGAGCGTACCGGAGCAACCTTCGTAGGGGCGTTTGCCGGCGCCGTAGCCGACGGCTTCGATGCGGTAGCGTGAGGGCAGTTGGTCGGACGTGCGCAGCGCGGTGACGATGGCGGCGCCCGTCGGCGTCACGAGCTCGCCGGCGACCGGTGCAGGCGTGAGGGTGATATTGCCCGCCTGGCACAGGTTGACGACAGCGGGGACGGGAATGGGCATAAGGCCGTGGGCACAGTGGATGGTGCCGTGACCCTCGGAGAGCGACTCGACCACGATGTCCTCAATACCAAGGTCGTCGAGGCAGATGGCGACAGAGCAGACGTCGACGATGGAGTCGACGGCGCCCACCTCGTGAAACAGGACGGTGTCGGGCGTTTTGCCGTGAGCCTTTGCCTCGGCATCGGCGAGTACGGAAAAAATGGCGAGGGCACGACGCTTGGCACCATCGCTTAGCTGCGAGCCATCGATGATGGCGGTGACGTCCGCCAAAGAACGGTGGTGATGGTGGTGGGCGTGATGATGGCCCTCGTGGCCATGACCGTGGGCCTCATGGTCGTGGTTGTGTGTGTGCTCGTGTTCGTGCTCGCCATGATCATGATGGTGATGCTCATGCTCGTGCATGTGCTCGGTGCCCGCTTCGTTGCCGTAGAGCCAGGCCATATCGTGATCATGGTTCTCGAGCTCCTCTGCCAGCTGAACGTCAAAGTCGCAGGCGTCGATGCCATGCTTGTTTACGCGTGTAACGGCAATCTCAAAGCCGTCGACCGGCAGCGTGGCGAGCTGTTCGCGCAGGTGTTCCTCGCTGGCGCCCAGGTCGAGCAGGGCCGCGACGGTCATATCGCCGCTGATGCCCGAGGTGCCGTCGATGATAAGCGTGTGCTGATGGTTAGACATGAAATGCTCCTTAACGGGCGCGAGGTGTGCCGGCGCCCAGATGATTGATAAGACTTGCCTGGTAGGCGGCACCAAAGCCGTTGTCGATATTGACGACCGAAACGCCGCTGGCGCAGGAGTTGAGCATGGCGAGCAGCGCGGCTACGCCACCAAAGCTCGCGCCGTAGCCCACGCTGGTGGGAACGGCGATGACCGGACAGCTCGCCAGGCCGCCGACAACGCTCGCCAGCGCGCCTTCCATGCCGGCGATGGCGATGACCACCTGTGCCTGGGCAAGTTCCTCGGCATGCGCGAGCAGACGGTGCAGGCCGGCGACGCCTACGTCGTAGAGGCGGTCGACCTCGTTGCCATAGAACTCGGCCGTCAACGCGGCTTCTTCGGCGACGGGCAAGTCGCTCGTGCCGGCGCAGGCGACGACGATGCGTCCGTTGCCGGTGGGGGAGGGCTTGCCGCCCACGAGGGCGAGCTGCGCGTCCGGGACATATCCCAGGTCGATGTCGTTGTCGAGGAGCTCCGAGGTGCGGGCTGCCTTTTTGGCATCCAGGCGCGTGACCAGGATGCGCTCCTGACCGGCATCGCGCAGTGCTTTGATAATGGCGGCAATCTGCTCGGCGGTTTTACCGGCACCGTAGACAACCTCGCCGGCTCCCTGGCGCACCCCGCGCGAAAGATCGAGCTGCGCAAAACCCAGATCGGCGGTTGGCGCCGTCTGGATGCGCGTGAGGGCGTCTGCCGGGGCGACTGCTCCGCCGGCAACATCGCTCAGCAACTGCTCAAGATCTCGCTTATCCATATATGTTCCCTTCGACGGCGCAAAGTCTAGCACTCAAAGGGTATGTTTCCGAACACTAAGACAAAATTGTTCGGAAACTATAGGACAGACTGATTCAATTGTTAGACGGATCGGCTAGTCACGCAGGATGATGTCCATGGCGAGCATCAGGTTGCGCTCGTCGATGGCAAACGGGGCGGCTTCGCGCGTCTTGGGCTTGGCGCAAAACGCGATGCCCGTGCCCGCGGCCTGGATCATGGGGATGTCGTTTGCCCCGTCGCCAATAGCGACCGTGTGGGCCATGTCGACGCCGCACTCAACTGCCCAGTCCAGCAGCTGGATGAGCTTGGACTCCTTGGTCACAATCTCGGCAGCCAACTTACCGGTAAGCTTGCCGTCCACGACCTCTAGGCGGTTGGCCAGGCAAAAATCGATGCCCGCGGCGGCTGCGATCTTGTCAGCGACCTCGTGGAAGCCGCCGCTTACCACGCCGACCTTCCAGCCCTTGCTGTGTGCCGAGCGCACAAGCTCTAACGCGCCGGGGGTAAATGTCACGCGCTCAAAAGTGCGCTCGAACACGCTCTCATCCAAGCCGGCAAGCAGCCCCACGCGTTTCTCGAGCGCCTGCTTAAAGTCCAGCTCGCCGCGCATGGCGCGTTCGGTGATCTGCGCCACCTGCTCGCCCACGCCTGCCTCCTCGCCCAAAAGATCGATGACCTCCTGGTTGATGAGCGTGGAGTCGATATCCATAACAATGAGGCGTGCAGTCATGACGGGCCTTTCCAAGTGCTGTTTTATTGGGGCATATTGTCGCACGTGACGAGCGCGGGCGGGTGCCGCGGTGCGTCAATTGTTTCGTCTCCGTCAAGTCTTTGGGCAGGAGCTACTTTTCCGCGGCACATCGACACAGGTGCGATAAGATAGAACACCATGTCCGGCTGCGCGGTTTACGCAGGCAGGGCAAATCTGTACGACGCCGCCCGGAACGACACGGGGCGGCACAGATCCATAAAGGAGGATCACTGGTATGAGCCAGACCCGTCCCATTGACGAGCATTCCATGCACACCCGTACCTGCGGCGAGCTTCGCTTCGAGAACGTGGGCGAAGAGGTCACCCTCACCGGTTGGGTGAGCCGTCGCCGCGACCACGGCGGCCTTATCTTCTGCGACCTTCGCGACCGCGAGGGCATCACGCAGCTCACCTTCGACCCCGAGCACTCCGATGGCGATGCCTTTAAGATCGCCGAGACCATGCGTCCCGAGTGGCCCATCAAGATCCACGGCGTCGTGCGCGCTCGTGGCGAGGAGACCACCAACACCAAGCTCGCGACCGGCGAGATCGAGGTCCTGACCGATCATGCTGAGGTGCTCAACACGTCCGTCACCCCGCCGTTCCAGATCGAGGACGGCATCGAGACCAGCGAGGACACCCGCCTGCGCTATCGCTATCTGGACCTCCGCCGTCCCGAGATGATGGCCAACCTCAAGCTGCGTTCCGACTTTACCTTTGCCATTCGTGAGGCGCTGCACAACCGTGAGTTCATGGAGGTCGAGACGCCCTCCCTGTTTAAGTCCACGCCCGAGGGCGCTCGCGACTTCATCGTTCCCAGCCGTATTCAGCCGGGCAACTTCTACGCCCTGCCGCAGTCCCCGCAGCTCCTGAAGCAGCTGCTCATGGTCGGTGGCGTCGAGCGCTACTACCAGGTTGCCAAGTGCTTCCGCGACGAGGATCTGCGCGCCGACCGTCAGCCCGAGTTCACCCAGGTCGATATCGAGATGTCCTTCGTGGACCAGAACGATGTCATGAGCGCGCTCGAGGAGGTTCTTGCCGATGCCTTCGGTCGCATGGGTGTCGAGATGCCCACGCCGCTGCGTCGCATGAACTACTGGGAGGCCATGGACACCTATGGCTCCGACAAGCCCGATACCCGCTACGGCATGCACCTGGTCGACCTGACCGACATCTTTGCCAACTCCAAGTTCAAGGTCTTCGCGACCGCTGCGAACGAGGAGGGCTCTGTCGTCAAGGCCATCAACGCCAAGGGCGCCGGTGCCTGGGCGCGTGCCAAGATCGATAAGCTCGCCGGCGTGGCCTCCACGTTTGGCGCCAAGGGCCTGGCCTGGATCGCCTTCCGCGAGGACGGTTCCATCAACAGCCCCATCGTCAAGTTCTTCTCGGACGAGGAGATGGCGGCTCTGCGCGAGCGCATGGACGTCGAGCCCGGCGACCTTGTGATGTTCGCCGCCGGCCCGCGCCTGCTTTCTGATGAGATCCTGGGCGGTATGCGTTCGCACATGGCCAATGCGCTCGAGATCAAGCGCGAGGGTCACGACTTCCTGTGGGTCGTCAACTTCCCGCTGTTCCATTGGGACGAGGATCGCAAGGCCTATGCAGCCGAGCACCAGCCGTTCACCCTGCCGACCGAGACCGACATCGCCAAGATCGAGGCCGATCCCCTGGCAGCCGGTTCGTGCACCTACGACTTTGTCATGGACGGCTTTGAGGCCGGCGGTGGCGGTATGCGTATCCACAACGCCGAGATGCAGATGTCCATGCTCAAACTCCTGGGCTTTACCGAGGAGCGTGCCGAGTCTCAGTTCGGCTTCCTCATGGAGGCCCTCAAGTTTGGTGCGCCCCCGATGGGCGGTTTCGCTCTGGGCCTGGACCGCGTGTGCATGCTGCTCACCGGTTCCGACTCCATCCGCGACGTCATGGCGTTCCCCAAGACGGCCAGCGGCTCCGACCTCATGTCGGGCGCCCCGAGTGCCGTTAGTGGCGCCCAGCTCAAGGACGTCAGCCTGCGCCTGATGTAGGCGAGCGGCTACATATTGCCTGTTGCGAGGGAAGGACACGTACCTTCCCTCGTTTTTTATGGGACGGGGGTGCGCCGGTAACGTACAATAACTACCACATGGCTGGGTTTTGCCGGCCGAATGTGCGATGCCGCGGGAGGGGACATGGTCGAGTTTACAAAGACGATTAAAGATCCGTTGGGATTGCATGCCCGCCCGGTTGCGCTGCTCTATGACATTATCGCCAAGCATCGTAGCGACGTGTCAGTCAGCATCGGCGACCGCCATACCGACGGTCGCGACGTTATGGGCCTCATGGCTCTCTACGGCGAGTGTGGCGAGGATATCATCTTCCGCGTTTCGGGCGTAGACGAGGCTTCCTGCGTTACGTCGATCAGAAACCTCTCGCTCTAAGCATGACGGGGCGCGGCAAAGGACAGCTCTTTGCCGCGCCTTTTTGTTTCGTATAGGAAACTTTTTCGAAATCTGAATAGGGACCCTTTCCAAAAAGTTAACCACGTGCTAGTTTACTAAAGCGAACATAGACGTGGTTAACTTTTATCGCGTCGATGTTGAGGACGAACTGACGTTAGGAGCAACTCATGTCTTGCGGACCGCAGATGCCGGCCATGCCGCTTTCGATGGTAAAAGCGGGCGAAACCGTACGCGTGTCCCGTGTAAAGGGCAATGAGGACATGAAACACCACCTCAAGGACCTCGGCTTTGTCGAGGGCAGCGAAATCCACGTGGTGAGCTCGAGTGGCGCCAATATCATCGTCACTGTGCTGGGCGCACGCTTTGGTATCGATTCCAAGGTTGCCATGCACATCATGACCGTCGGCTAGTCTGCAGCATTTCATAAAAACCGAAAGGGGGACAAGAGGATGAAGACGTTGGGTGACGTTAAGGTGGGCGAGAGCTCTACCATCGTCAAGCTTCACGGTGAGGGTGCGCTTCGCCGCCACCTTATGGACCTGGGGCTCATCAAGGGCACTTCGTTCAAGGTCGTGAAGGTTGCACCGCTCGGCGATCCGGTCGAGATCAACGTGCGCGGCTACGAGCTTTCCATCCGCAAGGAGGAGGCGGCCGTCGTCGAGGTCCAATAAGGGCTCGCGGCGTATGTTTCTGCAGATAAAGTTAGGTTTTTCTAACTTAATGCAGCGTCTTTGAAGCACATTATCCAGCCTGCGCGGAGAAAGCAGCGCGGGCACACAAGGAAGAAGGATTGAATGGCGGATTCTCAGATCCATGTCGCGTTGGCGGGTAACCCCAACTGCGGCAAGACCACGCTTTTCAACCTGATCACCGGCGCCAACGGCTACGTTGGCAACTGGCCCGGCGTCACGGTTGAGAAAAAGGAGGCCAAGCTCCTAAGCGACAAGAACGTTACCATCACGGACCTCCCTGGCATCTACTCGCTTTCCCCCTACAGCCCCGAGGAGCAATGCTCGCGCGATTACCTCATGAGCGGCGAGCCCGATGTTGTCGTCCAAGTCGTCGATGCCACCAACCTCGAGCGTAACCTGTACCTGGCGCTTCAGGTTATCGAGACCGGCCTGCCCGTGGTCGTTGCCCTCAACATGGCCGACCTGGTCGAGAAGAACGGCGATAAGATCGACACGGACAAGCTCTCCAAGAAGCTCGGCTGCCCGGTCATGATGATCTCGGCTCTTAAGAACAAGGGCATCAAGGAGCTCTTCGAGCAGGTCAAGAAGTCCGCTGCTTCTAAGGGCCAGGTGCCGGAGCACAAGTTCGATTCCTCCATCGAGGACGTTCTGGACCACATCGAGAATAACCTGCCTGCGAGCGTTCCCGCCAACAAGCGTCGCTACTACGCGGTCAAACTGTTTGAGCGCGACGCGGACGCCTGCAAGCTCATCAACCTCACCAAGGAGAAGGCCGCTCGCGTGGAGGAGCTGGTCGCCCAGTGCGAGCAGGACTGCGACGACGATGCCGAGTCCATCATCACCGGTGAGCGCTATGGCGTCATCGCGCACATCATCGACGAGTGCATGACCAAGGCTCCGGCAAAGATGAGCACCTCCGAGAAGATCGACCGCGTGGTTACCAACCGTATCCTGGGCCTGCCGATCTTTGTGGTCATCATGTTCTGCGTGTACTACATCGCCGTTTCTACCTTGGGCGGCACGGTGACCGACTTCACCAACGACCAGCTCTTCGGCACCGACGGCTGGTACGTGCTCGGTCAGGGCCGCGACGCCTACGACGCGGCCGTCGAGGCTGCGGGCGACAATGCCGACTCGGTCGACCCGGCGCAGTACGGCCCCTATGTCCCGGGTATCACCACCGTGGTGCACGACGCCCTTGTGGCGGGCGGTACCGAGGACGGTGGCCTGGTCGATTCGCTGGTCTGCGACGGTATCGTCGGCGGCCTTGGCGCCATCTTCGGTTTTGTGCCGCAGATGTTCCTGCTCTTTGTGATGCTGTCCTTCCTGGAGGACTGCGGCTATATGGCCCGCGTCGCCTTCATCATGGACCGCGTGTTCCGCCGCTTTGGCCTGTCCGGTAAGTCCTTTATCCCCATGCTCGTGTCCTCGGGCTGCGGCGTTCCCGGCGTCATGGCTACCAAGACCATCGAGAACGAGAAGGACCGCCGCATGACGGTCATGACCACCACGTTCATTCCCTGTGGCGCTAAGCTGCCGATCATTGCCCTGCTCATGGGTTCCATCATCGGCGATTCTTCCACCACCGCCGCGTGGATCAGCCCGCTCTTCTACTTCCTGGGCGTTTTTGCTGTCATTGCTTCGGGCCTCATGCTCAAGAAGACCAAGCTCTTCGCCGGTCGCCCGTCGCCGTTCGTTATGGAGCTTCCTGCCTACCACTTCCCGGCGATCCGCTCTTGGGCACTGCACGTTTGGGAGCGCTGCTGGGCCTTTATCAAGAAGGCCGGCACGGTCATCTTTGCCTCCACTGTCGTGGTTTGGTTCCTGTCCAACTTTGGTAGCTACAACGGTTCCTTTGGCTTCCTGCCTGTGATGGACGGCATCCCCGAGGAGTTTATGGACTACTCCGTGCTCGCCATGCTCGGCAACCTGGTCGCCTGGATCTTCGCCCCGCTCGGCTTTAGCACCTGGCAGGCAACCGCGCTGACCGTCTCGGGCCTTGTGGCCAAGGAGAACGTCGTCGCCACCGCCGGCTCGCTGCTGTCCGTCGCCGACGCGGGCGAGACCGACCCGAGCCTGTGGACCGCGTTTGCCGGCATGTTCCCCACCATGGGCGCTTGCGTTGCCTTTGGCGCGTTCAACCTGCTGTGCGCCCCGTGCTTTGCCGCCATGGGCACTATCCGCAACCAGATGGACTCCGGCAAGTGGACCGCGATTGCCATCGGCTACGAGTGCGCCTTTGCTTGGGTGATCGGCCTGTTCATCAACCAGTTCTACAACCTGCTTGTTCTGGGTCAGTTTGGCTTCTGGACGGTTGTGGCTATCGTGCTGCTGGTCGCGATGCTCTTCCAGATCTTCCGTCCCATGCCCAAACACGCATGGACCGACGAGGACGAGACCAACACTGCTTCCGCCGCAGTTTCCGCCTAGTTCCGAATAAGGATTAGCCCCTTTTCACGAGCCCGGGTGTCTCAGTGACACTCGGGCTTTTTGACGCAATGGGGGGACAGATTGCTTTGCTCCAGAAGTAAGATGTGGCGTTTCCGCAGATAAAACCGACCAAAATAAACCTGTCCCTATTTGGTAGGTGGAGAATGGGGTAAAGTAAGTGATGGTTAACTAGAGGAGGCTTGCTATGGCACCTATCGATATTGTTGTACTGGCTGTTATCGGTATTGCGTTTGTCGCCGTGTGCGTGCGCATCTACCGCAAGGGCACCTGCGTCGACTGCGCTCAGGGTGGCGTTTGCACGGGGCATTGCTCCAACAAAAAGACGTGCGCCGCACTTAAGGGCGTGGACAAAATCGCCGAAGACTTGGGCCGCGGTATCAAATAAGGTCCAGACATCCAAGCGCCTCGCGAGCATCCGTTCGCGGGGCGCTTTGCGCATTTGGGCGCGAGCGCGGCGAGTTGAAGAGTATTTTTGGGGTATCGTTAACTGAACTGTAAATTGGCAACTTATCTATAACGGAGTAATCCCATGAGCGCTCGTGTAACCATGAAGGACATAGCCGCCGAGCTTGGCGTTTCCATCAATACCGTGCACAAGGCTCTGACGGGAAAGGCCGGCGTGAGCGAATCCGTGCGCGCCAAGGTGAACGCTAAGGCCGAGGCCATGGGCTATCACCGCAACACAAGTGCCTCAAGCCTGCGCCGCAAGGATATCAATCTGGTGTTTTGCCTGCCCCGCGCATCGCGCGAGGGAGCGTACTTTTTCCGTTACCTATGGGAAGGCTGCAATCGCTTTGAGCAAGAGGTCATCGACCAGGGCATTACCGTTGAACGCGTTGAATTTGGCGTGGGCGGCTACGCTGATGCACTTGAGCAAATCGACGAGCGTCTGCAGGTGGGCGAGAAGATTGATGGCTTGCTCGCCTATACGCCGGGCGACGATCGTGCGACTGAGCTTTTGGGGCAGATCGCCGAGGCGGGCGTGACGATTGAGCTCGTTGACGGCGACCGCCCTCACCTCGATCGCCTGGGCGCTAGTTTGGCCGACTACTCCACGGCGGGAAGCCTGATGGCCGAGCAGGCGGCCAACCTGGTTCACGCTTCTGGGACCGATACCCGCGTGCTTTTATTGGCGGGCGACCCCTATACCGACTCGCACTATTTGACCGCTCGCGCCTTCCACAATTACCTTCGCGAGCACAATGTTCCCTGGCAGGTCGAGGATCTGACCGGTGCTCATGCCCAGGTCAAGCAGCTCGAGCACGAGCTCAACCAGCGTCTAAAGTCATCGGAAGCCCCCGAGTTGATCTGCAGCGTGTTCGCCGTGGGCTCTGAGCTGATTGCCGATGCGCTTGTCTCGGCTAACAAGGCCGGCGAAGTAATGGTGATCGGCAACGACCTGTTCCCAGAAAGTGCGCTGGCCTTGCGTCGGGGCATCTTTACCAACATCGTCTACAAGGACCCGGTGAGTCTGGCATACCGTGGCGCCAAGACCTTAGGCGATTACCTGCTGTGGGGAAAGACGCCGGCGGAGCCTGTGCAAAAGGGGGCTGTTGAGATGGTGTTTGCCAGCAACGTCGATCGTTACTGCGAGCTCGCCGGAATCTAATGCGTTTAGGGAGTTCCCTACTTGCCGCGTACTTTTTGGCTGGGGATCGAAAAATTGTTTCGAAGGCCGCTGATGGCGAATCTGCCGTCAGTGGCCTTTCTTTGTGCCGATCCAACGCAGGGTCCATGGCTCGGCAACCGTTAAGCGGTCAAAACCTACCGTTCGCCCCATGATGGTTAGGTGAACGTTCACCTCGTAACGCATTTTGCACTAAGATGGTGAACGTTCACCTAGAGGATGACGAGCGTATTGTGCGCCCGCTCCGCAAACAAAGGGGTTGTTTGATGAAAAACTTCATGGACGATCAGGATTTCCTGCTGAGCACCAAGACCGGCGAGGAACTGTTCCACAACTTTGCCGAGGGCATGCCCATCGTTGACTACCATTGCCACATTTCTCCCAAGGAGATCTGGGAGGACAAGCGTTTCGAGAACATCACCGAGGTTTGGCTGGGCGGCGACCACTACAAGTGGCGCCTGATGCGCGCCAACGGCGTCGACGAGCGTTTTATCACTGGCGATGCCCCTGCTCGCGAGAAGTTCCAAAAGTGGGCCGAGACCCTGGGTCGCTGCGTTGGCAACCCCGTCTTTGAGTGGAGCCACCTGGAGCTTAAGCGCTACTTTGGCTACGAGGGCGTCCTCAACGGCAAGACTGCCCAGGAGGTCTGGGACCTTGCCAACGCCAAGCTCGCCGAGGCCAGCTTTACCTGCCGCAACCTGATCAAGCAGTCCAACGTCCGCATGATCTGCACTACCGACGACCCCGCCGACAGCTTTGAGTGGCACAAGAAGATTGCCGCCGATGACAGTTTTGACGTTCAGGTCGTTCCCGCCATGCGCCCCGACGCCGCTCTGCGCATCGAGCGCGGCCAGGAGTTCGCCGACTACTGCAAGCACCTTTCCGAGGTTGCCGGCGTTGAGGTCAGCGACTTTGAGGGCATGAAGTCCGCCATCTCCAAGCGCTACGATGTTGCCCACGAGCTGGGCTGCCGCGCCTCCGACCACGCACTCGATTACGTTATGTATGTCCCGGCTACCGCCGATGAGATTGAGGCCATCTTTGCCAAGGGCCTGGCTGCCGAGCCGCTCACCGAGGAAGAGGTCCTTAAGTACAAGACCGCCTTTATGCAGTTTGTCGCGGGCGAGTATGTCCGTCTGGGCTGGGCCATGCAGCTGCACTTTGGCTGCAAGCGCGACAACAACCGCGCCATGTTTGCCAAGCTCGGCCCCGATACCGGCTACGATTGCATCTCCAACTACACGCCGTCCGACCAGCTCGCCGATTTCCTCAACTCCATCCAGGAGACCTGCGGCTTGCCCAAGACCATCCTGTACAGCTTGAACCCCATCGACAACACCATGATCGATACCGTGATGGGCTGTTTCCAGGAGGCTCCGACCGCCGGTAAGATCCAGAACGGTTCCGCCTGGTGGTTCAACGACAACGAGGTCGGTATGCGCGAGCAGCTCACGGCTCTGGCCAACGAGGGCGTCCTGGGCAACTTTGTCGGCATGCTCACCGACTCCCGCTCCTTCTTGTCCTACCCGCGCCACGAGTATTTCCGTCGCGTGCTGTGTAGCGTGATCGGCGAGTGGGTTGAGCAGGGCAAGTATCCGGCCGACATGGAGCTGCTGGGCACCATCGTGCGCGATATCAGCTACAACAATTCCGTTCGCTACTTTGGCTTCGATCTGGACACCGCCGAAGCATAGATCTGTATGTGCTCCGATTGGTGAAATCGGTTGCAAAGGGGAGGGACCATATGGTAACAGGGCAACAGAAAAACGAGCAGATCGTGTCTGCTCAGGCGGATTCGAGATCGATGCAGAGCTCGCAGGATATCAAGCTGAGCTGGCGTGAGAAAATCTGCTATGGCTTTGGCGATTTGGGCAACGGATTCATGTTCGATCTTGGTCAAGCATATCTGACCAAGTTCTACACTGACATCTGTCTGATTTCGCCAGGCGTAGTGAGCCTGATTTTCGCCGTCACCAAGATTTTCGATGCGTTCATGGACCCGATTGCCGGTGCATTCGTCGACGGTAGAAAGAAGATTGGCAAGCACGGTCGGTTTCGTCCGGTCATGATGGTTTCGGCCGTGATCCTTGCCGTTCTAACCGTGGTGACCTTCACTGCGCCCGATATTCCCATGGCGGGTAAAATCGCCTATGCGCTGATAACTTACATGATCTGGGGCGTCGTATACAGCTTCACCAACGTGCCATACGGATCTCTGGCCACGGTAATGACGCGTGACGTCGATGACCGCGCGCACATGGCGTCAACGCGCCAGGCCGGTTCGCTCTGCGCACAGCTCATCACGGGCGTAGCGTTCATCCCATTGGTCCTGTTCTTTGCGGGTGGCGACACGCTCGACGGCAATCCGCACGGCTATACGATTGCAGCTGTCGTCATGGGACTGTGTGGCATCGCCGGATTCGCCATCTGCTTTTTGGGAACGCGCGAGCATATCCGTATCGATCGACAGGCCGAGGAGAAGGCTGCGGGAAAGGCCGGCAAGAAGTCGAGCGCATTCAGCACGTATTTCAAGGTCGTTTTCACCAACAAGAACCTGGGAGCAGTTATCCTGCTTACGCTGTTTACCATCTCGGCCATGAATACCAACAACACCATGATGGTGTATTTCTGCCAGTACAACCTGGGTAACATCGCGTTGCAGCCCATTGTCAACGGCATCATGATCGGAACGTCGGTTGTCGCCATTCTCGCCATCCCGACGCTCGTCAAGCATTTTGGCAAGAAGCGCACGTGCGTTGCCTGCTTTATCGTCGGTGCCGTGGCAAACGGCCTCAACTTCATCCTGCCGACCAATACCGTGACGTTCATCATCTTCGTCACCATCGGCTACGTCGCGCTTGCCATCCCCAACGGTATCACCTGGAACTTGGTTTCCGATGTTATCGATTACGGTGAATGGCACACGGGAATCCGCAAGGAGGGTACGACCTACGCCGCGTTCAACTTTTCTCGTAAGCTTGCGCAATCCCTTGCCGCGATCATTTCCGGCGGCATCCTTGCCCTTACCGGATATGTGGCAAATAAGCCCCAGACGGCTGCCACGCTGCTTGGCATCAAGGGCGCTCTGACGATTTATCCCGCCTGCGCCCTTCTGGTAGCAGCCTTGATTATCTTCGCTCTCTACGACATTACCGAGAAGAAGTTCAATTCCATTTCCAACGACCTGTCGAACCTTGATTATCAACTTCATCCGAACACTTCCCACATTCATCCGTACATGTACGGATGAATGTGGGAATCCGATACCCTGAGGGCCGGGCCGGCCGGCCCCGGGAGATCGGAGGACACCATGTCCGGAAAGAACGGGAAGGGCGCCGCGAGGGCGGTTCCGAGGGCCTACGGCAGGCTCACCAGGCACGAGCGGGACACCATCCAGAGGATGCTGGAGCGCAGGGCCTCGTGCAGGGAGATCGCGAGGGAGCTGGGCAGGTCGCCCTCGACGGTGAGCGCCGAGGTGTCGTCGCACAGGTTCGTCACGGCGCCCAAGCCCAGGCGCGGCGAGCGCGTCGACGCCGGCACCGACCTGTCGGCGGCCTGCCCGCGCCTGGCGGCGTGGCCGCGCTGCTGCAACGGCTGCGGCCGCTACCGCGCGGTGGGCTGCAAGCGCCGCCCGCACGTCTTCTACGAGGCCCGCGCCGCGCAGCTGTGCGCGGACTCGGTGCTCGTCTCCTCCAGGCGCGGGATCGACGCCGACGAGCCCGCCGCCGCGGCGAGGCTGGAGGCCATCAGGGGCTGCCTGCGCCGGGGGCTGTCGCCCGAGCAGATGGCGGCGCGCAACGGCGGGCCGGTGGACCTGTCTCCCTCGACCATCTACCGCTGGGTCTCGGCGGGCTACGACGGCATGACGAACATGGAGCTCAGGCGGAAGGTCGGCTACAGGCCGAGGAAGCGCGCCGCCGGGCGGGCGGCCACGCGCCACTCCGCCCGCAGGTCGCATGCCGCGTTCCTCGCCCTCGGGGAGGACGCGTGCGCCGCGGCCTGGGAGATGGACACCGTCGAGGGCGCCCGGGAGGACTCCGCGTGCCTGCTCACGCTGCTGCACCGCCCCAGCAGGCTGCAGCTCGCGCTGCCGCTGGGCGGGAAGACCGCCGGGTGCGTCGCGGCCGCCCTGGAGGGCGTCCGGGCGGTCCTCGGCGCCGACGGGGCGCGCCGCGTGTTCCGCGCCGTGCTCACCGACAACGGCGCGGAGTTCGCCGACGAGGGCGCCATCGCGGCCCTCCTCGGCGAGGGGCCCGGCGAGACGAGGCTGTTCTACTGCGACCCCAGGCGGAGCGACCAGAAGGGCGCCTGCGAGCGCAACCACGTCGAGATAAGGAAGCTGCTGCCCAAGGGCGCCGGCCTCAGGTTCGACCGGCTCTCCCCGGCCGACCTGGCGCTCGCGATGTCGCACGTGAACTCCGAGCCCCGCGGCGCGCTCGGCTTCACGACGCCCGCCCGCGCCTTCAGGGCGATGCTCGGTGACGACGCGGCGGCGCTGCTGGACGCCTACGGCGTGGAGGACGTGCCGCTCGGCGAGCTCGACCTGACGCCGGGGCTGATAGGGCGGGCGCGCGCAGAGAGGGGCGATGCCCCGCTGCCCTAGCCTGAAGGGAAAACGGAATAGACGGACCGACCGTCCGGCTGAGTCTGGGAAGAGGTGCCGGGCGGAGGGCGGAGCATGGCCACCGGACCCATCGAAACACATCTCCACCGTTCCATCAACTGGGAAAATGCCGCCCCCGGGGCCTGGGAGGGGCACCGGGGGCGTTCGGCTAACTGCGGGAATGGCCTATTTGCTCAATGTGTTCGGCTGAGATCGGAAATCAACCACGACCTGTCGAATGGTCGCTGGGAGCGCGGCAAGATCGGCGAGAGCACTATCGAGACGATCGATAAATAGCCCCGCTGCTTGAAAAATCATGAATGCAACCCGGTGCGGCGATGCCGTACCGGGACTTGAGTTGAGAGGAAAGCCTCTATGAATAACATCAGCTACGAGACGCTCGAGAAGATCGGCTACGAGGGCTACGTGCTGCCCAAGGACGCCCCCGAGAAGGTCCTACAGTTTGGCGAGGGCAATTTCCTGCGCGCCTTCGTCGATCGTTTCTTCGATATGGGCAACGAGGCCACCGGTTGGAACGGCAGGGTCGTCATGGTGCAGCCCATCAGCGGCGCCTTCGATTTCGCCGATGGTATCAATGCCCAGGATGGCCTGTACACCGTACTGGTGCGCGGCAAGGAGAACGGTGACACGGTTGACGATTCCCGCGTGATCAGCGCCTGCAGCCGTTGCCTCAATCCGTATCGCGAGGCTGACTACCGTGCCATGATGGAGGTCGCCGTTTCCGACGACCTGGAGATTATCGTCTCCAACACCACCGAGGCCGGTATCGCCTACGATCCGTCCTGCAAGGCCGACGACATGCCCCCCGCGAGCTTCCCTGCCAAGCTTGCCCAGGTGCTCCATGCCCGCTGGGCTGCCGGCAAGCAGGGCGTCATCGTGCTCGCCTGCGAGCTCATCGACCATAACGGCGAGGAGCTGCTGCGCATCATGAACCAGTACGTGAGCGACTGGGGCTGGGAGGACGAGTTTTCGCAGTGGATGGCCAACGACTGCACCGTCTGCACCACGCTCGTCGACACCATCGTTCCGGGTCGCATCCGCGATCCCAAGGAGGCCGCTGCCGTGGCCGAGCGCTTGGGCTATGAAGATCCGTTCTTGGCCGTGCGTGAGCCCTTCCAGATGTGGGGCATCCAGGGTGACGAATCGCTCAAGGAGCGTCTGCCCTTCGTGAAGGCCGGTCTGCCGGGTGTCTTTGTGACCCCCGACGTCACCCCGTACAAGAAGCGCAAGGTCCGCATCCTCAACGGCGCCCACACCGCCTTTGTCCCGGGTTCCTGGGTTGCCGGCTTTGATATCGTGCGCGATTGCATGCACGACGAGACCGTCCGCGGCTTCATGAACACTATGCTCTACGACGAGGTCATTCCGACGCTTGCCGCCGACCTGGATGTCGAGGACTGCAAGGCCTTTGCCGCCGCTGTTGAGAACCGCTTCGACAACCCGTTTATCGACCACGCGCTGCTCTCCATCTGCCTCAACTCCACGGCTAAGTGGCGTGCCCGCGACCTGCCTACGCTCAAGGACTACGCTGCCGAGACCGGCAACCTGCCCAAGTGCCTGGCGACGAGCCTGGCCACGCTCATCTCCTTCTACACGCAGGAGCTCGTGTCCCGCGAGGGCGACGGCCTGCACCTGCGTCGCTCCGACGGCACCGAGTACACCGCTCAGGACGACGCCTTTGTGCTCGACTTCTACGCTGCCCACGCCGGCGCCGACGACGCCGAGCTGGTGCACGATGTGCTCTCCAACGAGCAAATGTGGGGCGAGGATCTTACGCAGATCGCCGGCCTGGAGGAGTTTGTCGTCAACGCTCTCGCCGTCGTGCGCTCCGAGGGCGTCAAGCAGGCGTTCGCGAACGCTCAGGCCTAAATCCTTCTGTACGCCCGCCGGGTAACTGGCGGGCGTCACTCGACTTCTGCTCAACCTGTAGGGTTAGGACTCTTTGTAATGAACACTATCCAGATCAATCCGGCCGACAACGTCATCGTTGCGCTGTCGCCGCTCGCCAAGGGTGCTGCCGTCGAGGTTCCCGGCGTGGGCGAGGTCGTTGCCGCGGAGGATATCCCGCAGGGTCACAAGATGGCCGTGCGCGCCATTGCAGCCGGTGAGGATGTCATCAAGTACGGTCTTCCCATCGGCCACGTGACGAAGGACATTCAGCCCGGCCAGTGGCTGCACACGCACAACGTGAAGACCAACCTCTCGGGTGAGATCGAGTACGCCTACAATCCGACACATCCGGTCGTTGAGCCGGTCGAGGCCGAGACCTTTATGGGCTTCCGCCGTGCCGACGGTCGTGCCGCCACGCGCAATGAGCTTTGGATCATTCCCACCGTCGGTTGCGTCAACGAAGTCGCTCGTGCCATGTGCGAGCAGGCTCAGGACCTGGTCGAGGGCTCGTTGGAGGGCGTCTATTACTTCCCGCATCCGTTCGGTTGCTCACAGACCGGCGCCGACCATGCCCAGACCCGTCGTCTGCTGGTGGCGCTGTCGCGTCACGCAAACGCCGCGGGCGTGCTGTTCTTGTCGCTCGGTTGCGAGAACTGCACGCATCAGCAGGTGCTCGACGAGCTCGGTGACTTCGATCACGAGCGCGTTCGTTTTCTCACCTGCCAGGATGTAGCCGACGAGCAGATCGAGGGCCACAAGATTCTGTCCGAGCTGGCTGACCTGGCCAAGCAGGCCAAGCGTGAGCCCATTCCGGCCTCAGAGCTGGTTATTGGTCTTAAGTGCGGCGGCTCTGACGGTCTTTCGGGCATTACCGCCAACCCCACGATCGGTCGCGTGAGCGATATGGTCGTCGCCCGTGGCGGCACGTCGGTGCTCACCGAAGTGCCCGAGATGTTTGGCGCGGAGAGCATCCTGCTCGATCGCTGCGAGAACGAGCAGGTCTTTAACGCTGCCTCTGACATGCTTAACGGTTTTAAGGATTACTTTATTAGCCATGGTGAGGTGGTCTACGAGAACCCGAGTCCCGGTAACAAGGACGGTGGCATCACCACGCTCGAGGACAAGAGTTGCGGCTGCGTGCAAAAGGGCGGCTCCGCACCCATCGTCGACGTGCTGCCGTATGCCGGTCAGGTCACCAAGCATGGCCTGAACATGTTGTGCGGCCCGGGCAACGACATGGTATCCACCACGGCGTTGACGGCTGCTGGCTGTCACGTGATTCTGTTCTCGACTGGACGCGGCACGCCGTTTGGTGCACCGGCGCCCACCCTCAAGGTGTTCACCAATCAGCGTCTGTGCGACCACAAGGCCAACTGGATGGACTTTAACGCCGGCGTGATTGCCACAGGCGAACGCACACTCGACGAGGCTGCCCGCGACCTGTATCAGCTGGTACTGGATACAGCGAGCGGTAAGCTAACGAGTGCCGAGCGCCGCGGCTGCCACGAGATCAGTATCTGGAAAGACGGCGTCTGCCTGTAGAGAGATTCGCCATTCGTAGGGGTGGCGAATCTTTTGATCTCGATGACGGGGCTGCACAGTGGCTCCGTGCGAGGGAAGGGTTGCTACTGCGCGTTTGTGAGATGCTTTTCGGTGCCCTTTTCCGCACTGTTGACGTATCTATGGTTATTAATTCGGGCAAATTGGTTTAAGAAGCCGATTTCGTCCAGGTCGATAGAGGGGAATTGCGTGCCTATCCACATCGTTGAGGAAGCAAATCGCTGTCTGGGCTGCAAAAAGGCGTTCTGTCAAATAAAGGGCTGTCCGGTGCAGACGCCCATTCCGCAGGTTATCGACCTCTTTAAGCAGCGCCGTCTGCAAGAGGCGGGCGAGCTGCTGTTCCAGAATAACCCGTTGAGTGCGGTCTGCTCCATGGTTTGCAACCATTCGGGCCAGTGCGAGGGCGCGTGCATCCAGGGCCGCAAGGGCGCGCCCGTGCATTTTTCGAGCATCGAGAACTATATCTCCACGGCGTATTTGGACCGCAAAGAGTGGAAACCCGCGCCGTCGTGCGGCAAACAGGTCGCTGTGGTCGGCTCCGGCCCCGCCGGTATGACCGTGGCCATTAAGATGGCGCAGCTGGGTTGCGCTGTCACCGTTTTTGAGCAGCGGCCCGAGATCGGCGGCGTGCTGGAGTACGGTATCCCCGAGTTCCGCCTGCCGCGCTCGCTCGTGCAAAAGTACCGCCACGTGATGTGCTCGCTCGGCGTGCGCGTTCGCCCCTCGACCACCATCGGCGGTGCGCTCCACATCGACGACTTGCTGCGCGACGGCTACGATGCGGTCTTTGTTGGTACCGGCACCTGGCGAGCTCGAAAGCTGGGTATTCCCGGCGAGTCGCGCGGCAATGTGCTCTTTGGCATCGACTACCTCGTTGACCCCACGAGCGTGGCGATCGGCGAAAACGTGGCCGTAATCGGTGCCGGCAACGTAGCCATGGATGTGGCCCGTACGGCGCTTCGCTCGGGTGCCCGCAAGGTCACTGTGTATGCCCGTTCGCGCCATATCTCTGCGATTGACGACGAGGTGGAGTTGACCGAGCTTGACGGTGCCGAGATTGTGCGCGGCAAGGCGATCTGCGCCATCGATGATAACGGTCCGGTGTTCGAGACGGCTGTCTTTGACGAGGACAACAATGTGGTGGGCTACGAGGAAGAGCTCGACCGCGTGTCCGCCGACACGGTTGTGATTGCGGCGTCTCAGGTGCCCAAGGACAAGCTCGTGCTTACAACGGGCGGTCTGGAGACCGACCATCGCGGCCTGCTTTCGGTCGACGAGCATGGCATGACCACCGTGCCTGGCGTCTTTGCCGCCGGCGACGTGGTCAACGGCCCGCTCACCGTGGTCCATGCCGTAGCTGGTGCCAAGCTCGCCGTCGAAGGCATGACCACCTACCTGGGCCTTTAACTCCATCCCGCCCATCAGTTGCGGTGAAATACGGACTGTTTTGGCTGTCAAAGGCCTTATCTACTCCGTATTCCACCGCAACTTTTTGTGGGGTGGGCTAGAGACGCTGCATGCGGTACCCGACACCCATGTGCGTCTGAATCATTTTGGGGTGAGAGGGGTCTGCCTCGATCTTCTTACGCAGGGTGCGCATGAACACGCGCAGGCTCGCCAGATCGCTGTCCCAGCTCGTGCCCCATATCTCGCGGGTGATGAAGGTGTGGGTGAGCACCTTGTCGACGTTTTTCGCCAGAAGGACGAGCAATTTGTACTCGGTTGGGGTGAGCGAGAGCTCGCGTCCGTCTTTCGTCGCGTATCCCGCGGCGTAGTCGATATGCAGCGGACCGTTGTCGAACGTGCTCGCTTCTGTCGACTCGCTCGACGCCATCGAGGAGCGCCTCAAATTCGCACGGACGCGCGCGAGCAACTCATCCACAGAAAAGGGCTTGGTGAGGTAGTCGTCTGCCCCTGCGTCAAGTGCTGCAATCTTGTCGGAATCTTCGGTGCGCGCCGAAATGACGATAATGGGGACTGCCGACCAGCTTCGGATCTTCGTGATGACCTCGATACCGTCAATGTCGGGAAGGCCGAGGTCGAGCATGATGAGGCTGGGGCCGTGCGACACCGCATCCATGATGGCGGCTTGGCCGTTGCAAACCTTGCTCACGACATAGCCGTGGAGGTCAAGCGCGGTCGAAACGAGGTTTTGAACGGTCGGGTCATCTTCGACCAGGAGGATGCGTGGCTTAGCGGCATTATTCATGAATCTCAATCTCCTCGGCGGGCAGGGTAAAACGGAAGACGGCCCCATGGGGGTGGTTGTCGCGAACTTCGATGACGCCGCCATGCGCCTCCACGATGGAGCGGCAGAGCGACAGGCCAAGGCCGATGCTTCGACGCGAATCCACGGGCCGCGTATTGCTTGAGGTGAAGAAGCGCTCAAAGATATGAGGCTTGTCGCAGTCTGCCACACCCGGCCCATCGTCTGCGACGTCCACCACGACGAACGCGCCCTCGCGACGTGCGCTGATGGTGACAGACGAGTCCTCGGGCGTGTATTTGAAGGCGTTCATGATGAGATTCGTAAGCACCTGCATGATGAGATGGACGTCGATGCGTACCAGCAGGATGTCGTCAGTGTGCTCGATGGTGACGGCACGTCCATGCGATGCTTGGGCGACATGGCTGAGGGCGGCCTCGATGACCTCGTCGATGAGCTCGGATGTTAAGTTGAGGCGAATGGTGCCGTCCTCGACGCGTGTGATGGCGAGGAGGTTCTCCACGGTATCGATAAGCCAGAGGGAGTCGTCGTAGATGGCATCGGCAAGATCGCAGCGTTGTTCGAGGCTGAGCTTCTCGTCGCTCTTCCGAAGGATTGCCGCAGATCCGGATATAGCCGTGAGGGGTGTCCTCAAATCGTGGCCGATGGAGCGTAAAAGGTTGGCGCGCAGCTGCTCGTTTTTCGCCAAGACCGCAGCCTCTTCGCGCTCTTGCGCCGCCCGGTCGCTTTCGAGCGCCAAGGCGCATTCACCTACGATAGATAGGACGATCGAATGCTCGAAGGCTTCGATCTCGCGCCCCTCCAGGGCGATGCCGATGACACCGAATACCTTGTCGCCGGTGCGAACCGCGAGGTAGAGACAGCGCGCCTCAGGCAGGGTCCGCGTGCTTGCGCCCGCGCGCTTGTTGTTGGTGTAGGTCCAGGTTGCAACGGCGCGCTCGTAGTCGGTGAGCAGCGACGCGGATCGGTTTTCGGTGCCAGCGGACTCATAGAGCGCCTTGCCGAGCGTGCCGTGTTCGGCGGGGTAGAAGACCACGTCGAGTTTTAGCAGTTTGACGAGTTGGTTCATGGCGACGCGGGCGCACTCCTCCGCGCTATGGGCTTGCTGCAAGAGCTGGTTCGTTTCGAGGAGTACGCGCGTTTTGAATGCGTTCTCGGCGGATGTACGGGCGTTGTCGGCGATGCGCGCAGTTAACTCGCCGGCGACCATAGCGGTGGCGAACATGATGCCGAACGTGACCAGATAGCTTCGGTCGTAGCTGGCGAGCGAAAACAGAGGCGTGACAAAGCAGAAGTTGTAAAGCACTACAGAGAGCACGCTCGATACGATCGTGCAGATACGCCCCGTCGTGGTGACGGCGGTCAGCAGGGCCGTGAAGATATAGAGGGATATGATGCTGGAGTCGGCAAATCCCAGATGGCGGAAAGCCGTGCCGATCGCCGTGGCGGCAAGAGAGAGGGCCAGCGTGCGAAGCACGTTTCGGCTGCTGGGCGGCTGCAGGGCGAGCGCATGGCGGCGTCCTTTGGGTCGGGAGGGCGGAGTCGACTGTTCTGGAATGATGTAAATGTCGAGGTTCGGGGCGAATGTTATGAGCTGTTCTACGAGAGATTTGCGGCCGAAGAGGGCCTGACGGACGCTGCTGCGCTCGCCCGTGCGCCCCATGACGATCTTCGAAATACCCGACAGGCGCGCGAACTCGGAGATCTGAAACGCGATGTCGTCGCCATAGACGGTTTCCATATGTGCTCCGAGCTGCTCGGCTAGGGCGATATTGGCTGCAAGCTTGGCGCGCTCATCATCGCTCATGGCTTGCGTGCGCGGGCTCTCTACGAACAGGGCGACGAGTTCGCTGCGAAACGCTTTCGCCATGCGTGCGGCGGCACGGATGATGCGGGGATTGGTCGGCGCCGGGGAGACACAGACTAAGATACGCTCCCTGGTGTAGTAGTCACGGTTTCCCAGCACGCGTGCGGCGTCTGTGAGGTGACCGGTGCGATCGGCGCAGCGGCGCAGCGCGATTTCTCGGAGTGCGGTGAGGTTCTCGACGGTAAAAAAATGCTGTTGCGCTCGGTCGGCTTGTGCGGGACGGTAGACGAGGCCGGCGCGAAGGCGCTCAAGTAGGTCTTCGGGCTCTATGTCGACGAGCTCGACCTGGTCGGCATCATCGAAGATACGGTCGGGGATTCGTTCGCTCACGACAACGCCGGTGATGGATGCAACCATGTCGTTTAGGCTCTCGATATGCTGAACGTTCACGGTCGTATAGACGTCGATGCCCGCATGTAGAAGTTCCTCGACGTCTTGATAGCGTTTGTCGTGGCGAGACCCCGGCGCATTCGTATGGGCGAGCTCGTCGACAAGGATGAGCTGAGGGGCGCGCTCGATAGCCGCATCTAGATCGAACTCGCTGAGCGCAATGCCGTTGTGCTCGATGAGTTTACAGGGCACGTTCTCAAGCCCTTGTGCAAGATGGGCAGTTGCCGGACGTTCGTGCGGCTCGATGTATCCCGCGACGACGTCGACACCTCGCCGCTTGGCGGCGTGGGCGGCTTGAAGCATTGCATAGGTTTTGCCTGTACCAGCAGCGTAGCCAAAGAAAATTTTGAGGTGTCCCCGGCTGGTTCGAGTGTCATCGGCGACCTCGTCTTTCTCAATTGCCTTGAGGATGAGGTCTGGATTGACGCGAGTGTCCGATGCGTCGCGCTGCATAGCGTAGCCTTTCTGAAGCGTTGTCCATGCGTGCATACGCGGTGAAGACACCACTGTATGCTCGCGAGGTCGAGTATAGGCGCACTGCAGCTGCAATAGTGCTTTCTACCTGCATCTTTACGGCATCTTAAGGACGTGAGCCCCGGCCCTCACGCCTCTTTAATCCCTAGAAGCGTTTACTGTCCCCAGACGCTTGCGAGGGCAGGCGTCCGAGACATCGGACCGCGTGTGAAAGGGGCGGTAAATGGACATCCTCATTCCCATCATCGGAGTCGTCTGCATTGGACTTCTTATCTATTACATCTACATTCTGATGAGGAGTGATTCGTAAACTATGGACGCTGCGATTCAGTACATCTTGTACTTTGCCGTACTCGTCGTCCTGGCCGTTCCGCTCGGTCGGTTCATGGCCCATATCATGGATGGTGAGCATACGTTCCTGTCGCCTGTGATTGCTCCTGTGGAGCGTGGCGTCTATCGTCTGCTTCGCATCGACGCGGCAGAACAGATGGGGTGTAGGCGCTATCTGGCGAGCGTGCTGGTCTTTTCGGGGATCGGCCTCGTGACTCTTGTGGCACTCCAGGCGCTTCAGTCCTTCTTGCCAGGCAATCCCCAGCACCTGCCGGGTGTGTCATGGGACCTGTCGTTCAATACGGCTGCTTCCTTCATAACCAACACCAACTGGCAGTCCTACTCCGGTGAGACCACCCTGTCCTACCTTGTGCAGTTCATGGGTCTCACTGTGCAGAACTTCGTTTCCGCTGGCACCGGTATCGCGGTCATGTTCGCGCTGATCCGCGGCTTCCGTCAGGTCAAGGAGCAGGGTCTGGGTTCCTTCTGGGTCGACCTCACCCGCACCGTCCTGTATGTGCTCATTCCGCTGAACCTCGTGTTCGGCATCTGCCTGGCTGCCGGTGGCGTCATCTCCAACTTCCAGCCGGCTCAGAAGGCTGAGCTCGTAGAACCCGTCGCTGTTCAGCCTAATGCAGACGGCGGCTGGAGCGTCATCGACGGCGCCCAGATCGAGGGCGACACGGTCAAGGTCGACGGCAAGGTTGTCGAGGGCGCGCGCGTGGTCACCGAGCAGTTCCTGCCCCAGGGTCCCGCGGCTCCTCAGGTCGCCATCAAGCAGTCCGGCACCAACGGCGGCGGCTTCTTCGGCGTGAACTCCGCCCATCCGTATGAGAACCCCAGTGCCTTCACCAACATCATCGAGATGACCAGCCTGCTGCTGATCCCGGCCGCCTGTTGCTTCGCCTTCGGTATCGGCGTCAAGAACACCAAGCAGGGCAAGGCCATCTTTGCCGCCATGTTCATCCTGCTGGTGATCTTCACCGGCATCATCGCCGTCAACGAGCATGCGGGCACCCCGCAGCTGGCCGATGGCGGAGCGGTCAATATCGAGATGACCGACGGCCAGGCCGGCGGCAACATGGAGGGCAAGGAGAGCCGTTTCGGTATCGCCTCCTCTTCTACCTGGTCTGCTTTCACGACGGCTGCTTCCAACGGCTCGGTTAACTCCATGCACGACTCCTACACCCCGCTGGGCGGTTTTGTCCAGATGCTCCAGATTGCTCTGGGCGAGGTCGTCTTCGGCGGCGTGGGCTGCGGCCTGTACGGCATGATCGGCTTCGCCATCCTCACAGTGTTCATCGCCGGCCTCATGGTCGGACGCACGCCTGAGTTCCTGGGCAAGAAGATCGAGCCGGGCGAGATGCGCTGGGCAGTTGTCCTGTGCTTGGCAACTCCGTTTGCCATTCTGGTGTGCTCGGCCATCGCCTGCATGGTGCCCGGTCTTGCCGACCAGCTCAACAATGGTGGCGCGCACGGCTTCTCCGAGGCGCTGTATGCCTTCACCTCATGCGGCGGCAACAACGGCTCGGCGTTTGCAGGCATGAACTGCAACATTCCCTGGATCAACGTCATGCTCGGCCTCGAGATGCTGTTCGCCCGCTTCATGCCCATCATCGGTACGCTGGCTATCGCCGGCTCGCTGGCCAAGAAGGGTAAGGTCGCCGAGAGCGCCGGTACCTTGTCTACCACCAACGGCATGTTCGTATTCCTGCTCGTGTTCATCGTTCTGCTGATCGGTGCCCTGAGCTTCTTCCCGGCCCTGGCGCTTGGCCCCGTTGCCGAGTTCTTCCAGATGATTGCGTAAAGGAGGGTGCAGATTTATGACTATGCAAAAAGACATGATGGGCCGCGCGGTCCGCGACTCGTTTGCCAAGCTGGATCCTCGCGTCCAGATTCAAAACCCGGTCATGTTCCTGGTGTGGCTTTCCGCCGTCATGACCTCCGTCCTGGCCGTCGCTTCCATTTTCGGTGTGCAGGACGCGGGTGTGCCCACCTACTATGTGGTCGCCATTGCGGTCATCCTGTGGCTTACCGACCTGTTCTCGAACTTCGCCGAGGCGCTTGCCGAGGGCCGCGGTAAGGCCCAGGCCGATTCCCTGCGTGCGGCCAAGAAGGATGTCGAGGCCCATCGCATCGAGTCCGTTGAGGACAAGGAGCACTTCACCGTCGTTCCCGGCACCGAGCTCACGCGCGGCGACCTGGTGATCGTACGCGCCGGCGAGCAGATTCCCGGCGACGGCGACGTCATCGAGGGCGCTGCCTCCGTTGACGAGTCCGCCATCACCGGCGAGTCCGCCCCCGTGGTCCGCGAGGCCGGCGGCGACCGCTCTGCCGTTACCGGCGGTACCACGGTGCTGTCCGACTGGATCATCGTCAAGATCTCCAGTGAGCCCGGCCAGAGCTTCCTGGACAAGATGATCGCGATGGTTGAGGGTGCCGCGCGCAAGAAGACCCCTAACGAGATCGCTCTGGAGATCTTCCTGGTGGCCCTCTCCATCGTCTTTATCCTGGTCACGCTGGCCCTGTATTGTTACTCCTGCTTCTCGGTCGGTCTTAACGACATGGACAACCCCACGGCCGTAACCACGCTCGTGGCGCTGCTCGTGTGCCTGGCTCCTACTACCATCGGCGCCCTTCTTTCCGCCATCGGCATCGCCGGCATGAGCCGTCTGAACGAGGCCAACGTGCTGGCCATGTCCGGCCGCGCCATCGAGGCCGCCGGCGACGTCGACATCCTCATGCTCGACAAGACCGGCACCATCACCTTGGGTAACCGCCAAGCCGCCGAGTTCATCCCGGTCGACGGCGTCGATCCCGCGGAGCTGGCCGATGCCGCCCAGCTTTCCTCGCTGGCCGACGAGACCCCCGAGGGCCGCTCCATCGTCGTCCTCGCCAAGGAGCAGTTCGGTCTGCGCGGCCGCACACTCGAGGATAAGGGTATGGAGTTTATCCCGTTCACCGCGGCAACGCGTATGTCCGGCGTGAACTACGAGGGCAATGAGATCCGCAAGGGCGCTGCCGATTCCGTGCGCACCTATGTGGAGGCAGCCGGCGGCGTGTTCTCCCAGGAGTGCGACGAGGCCGTCGAGCGCATCGCCAAGGCCGGCGGCACCCCGCTGGTCGTGACCAAGAACTGCCGCGTGCTGGGCGTTGTGTACCTCAAGGACATCATCAAGTCCGGCGTTAAGGAGAAGTTCGCCGACCTGCGCAAGATGGGCATCAAGACCATCATGGTGACGGGCGACAACCCGCTCACCGCCGCGGCAATCGCCGCCGAGGCCGGCGTTGACGACTTCCTGGCCGAGGCCACCCCTGAGGGCAAGCTCGAGAAGATCCGCGAGTTCCAGCGTGAGGGCCACCTGGTCGCCATGACCGGCGACGGCACCAACGACGCGCCGGCGCTGGCGCAGGCGGATGTCGCCGTGGCCATGAACACGGGCACCCAGGCTGCCAAGGAGGCCGGCAACATGGTCGACCTCGACTCCAGCCCCACCAAGCTCATCGAGGTCGTGCGTATCGGCAAGCAGCTGCTCATGACCCGCGGTTCGCTCACGACCTTCTCGGTGGCCAACGACATGGCGAAGTACTTCGCTATCATCCCGGCCCTGTTCTCGCCGATCTACCCCGGGTTGGACGCCCTCAACATCCTCGGTCTGGCAAGCCCGCTGTCCGCGGTTCTTTCGGCCATCATCTATAACGCGCTCGTTATCGTCGCGCTGATCCCGGCCGCGCTGAAGGGCGTTAAGTACCGCGAGGTCCCGTCCGGACAGCTGCTGACCCACAACCTGCTCGTGTGGGGTCTGGGCGGCATCGTTGCCCCGTTCGTATTCATCAAGCTCATCGACATGCTGCTCGCGTTCTGCGGCATTATGTAAGTGGAGGTTTGTATGTTCAAAGGTGTTGCATCGCGCGCACTGGGCGTGTTCGCGCTGTTTACCGTTGTCTGCGGCCTGGGCTATACGCTTGTCGTGACCGGCATTGCCCAGGTTGCGTTCCCGTATCAGGCGAACGGTTCGCTCATTACGGTCGACGGCAAGGTTGTGGGTTCCGAGCTCATCGGCCAGAACTTCGAGGATGAGGATCACATGTGGGGCCGCATCCAGAACGTGTCAATTTTCGAAGGCGAAGATGGCGAGCTCATGGCGTATGGTGCCCCATCCAACCTGTCCCCGGCGAGTGAGGAGTATCGGCAGCTTGTGGATGCGCGCGTGAAGAAGATCCGCGCCGCCAACCCCGATGCCGATATGGACGCTGTGCCCGTCGACCTGGTGACGTGTTCCGGCTCAGGGCTCGACCCCGAGATCTCTCCCGATGCCGCCGAGTACCAGGTCCCGCGCCTGGCGAAGGCCACGGGCAAGAGTGAAGGCGAGGTTCGCGAGATCATCGCCCAGTGCACCAAGGGCCGTTTCCTCGGCGTGTTCGGCGAGCCCACGGTCAACGTGCTCAAGGTGAACCTTATGCTGGACGGCGCGCTGTAGGTGAGGGAGTGGCGGATGAGGGCATGACTGACTATCTGAGCCCTCAGGTCCACCCCGCCCATCAGTTGCGGTGGAATACGGACTGTTTTGCCTGTCAAAAGTCTTATCTACTCCGTATTCCACCGCAACTTTTTTGTGAGGGTCGGGATTGAAGGTGGGGAGTGCGAGCGAGTGCGAATGCAGCGGATACTGATACGATAGGTACGTTAGCAACTGCCGCCGAGCGGCTTAAACGAAAGGAAGCCTGTATGGAGTCATCCGCCTACCCGATGCTCTTTAGCCCGATCAAGGTCGGTACGACCGAGGTCAAGAACCGCGTCTTTATGCCGCCGGTGTCCACCAACCTGGCCGATCATGGCTATGTGACCGACGACTTGGTCGATCATTACCGTGCCCGTGCCAAGGGCGGCGTTGGCCTGATCATCACCGAGGTCGTGACGGTTGAGCCCACCTATACCTATCTGCCGGGTGACATGTGCTGCTACGACGACACGTTTATCCCTGGCTGGGAAAAGCTCGCCGCAGCCGTCCACGAGTATGGCTGCAAGATCATGCCGCAGCTCTTCCACCCCGCCTACATGGCCTTTAACATTCCGGGCACGCCGCGCCTGCTCGCTCCGTCCTTCGTGGGACCGTCCTATGCCCGCGAGGCACCGCGTCCTATCACGGTCGATGAGATCCACGAGCTCACGCATCAGTTTGGCGACGCTGCCGTGCGTATGCAGAAGGCCGGTGTCGATGGCGTCGAGGTCCATGCTGCACACGCCCACGGCATGCTCGGCGGCTTTTTGACCCCGCTCTACAACAAGCGTACCGATGAGTACGGCGGCTCGCTCGACGCCCGCATGCGCTTTTTGCTCGAGGTCATCGCCGAGATTCGCGAGCGCTGCGGTAAGGACTTTATCATCGACGTCCGCATCTCGGGCGACGAGTACACCGATGGCGGCCTGACCCTCAACGACATGATCTACGTCTCGCGTCGCCTGGAAAAGGCCGGCGTCGACATGATTCACGTGTCGGGTGGCACCACCATCAAGCGCGGTTCCGCGATTCCCGCCGCCGGCACGCAGCAGGCCTCGCACGCCGCCTGCTCGCGCGAGATCAAAAAGCACGTCAACATTCCCGTCGCCACCGTCGGACGCATTAACGAGGCCTGGATCGCCGAGGAGCTGATCGAGGACGGCGCTGCCGATATCTGCATGATGGGCCGCGCCAATCTGTGCGATGCCGAGTTCTGCAACAAGGCCGCTGCCGGCAACGCCGACGACATCCGTCCCTGCATTGGCTGCCTGCGCTGCCTGAACGGCATTATGTTTGGCAAGCGCATCTCCTGCACCGTCAACCCCGATGTTGAGCGCGACGAGGCCGGTTACGAGCCTGCCGCCGAGGCCAAGAACGTGCTCGTTGTGGGCGCTGGTCCTGCGGGCATGGAGGCAGCCTACATTGCCGCCGAGCGCGGCCACAACGTGGTGCTCGTGGACAAGCAGGATGAGCCGGGCGGCGAAATGCGCATCGCAGCCGTGCCGCCGGCAAAGCAGGAACTCACCCGCGTGATCAAGTATCAGTACCGTCGCCTGGCCGAGGCCGGCGTGAAGTGCGTCTTTGGCACCGAGCTTTCGGCCGAGGACATTCAGCGCGACTACGCAGGTTACGAGGTCGTCCTGGCCTATGGCGCCGAGCCCATCGCTCCGGCCTTCATGCAGGGCTTTAAGCAGGTTATGACGGCCGACGACCTGCTGGGCGGCAAGGCTTTCCCGGGCAAGAAGATCGTCATCGTGGGCGGCGGTACCGTTGGCTGCGAGACGGCCGATTACCTGGCCCCGCTGGTCAACGACCTGTCGCCGGCCAATCGCGATGTCACCGTCATCGAGATGACCAAGACGCTTGCTGCCAACGAGGGCGGTGCCGGCCGCGCGGTGCTCATCACACGCATGCTTTCCAAGGGCGTTCACGTGCTGACCGAGGCCAAGGTGACCGAGATTACCGAGGATGCCATCAGCTACGAGAAGGATGGCGAGGTCCACACCATCGCCGATGCCGATACGCTGGTGCTTGCCATGGGCTATCGTCCCAATACCAAGTTGGCCGACGACCTTGCCGCTGCCGGCGTTACCACCCACGTGCTGGGTGACGCCAACAAGTGCGGCAACATTCGCGACGCCATCGGCGACGGCTACAAGGTTGCCTGCGAGCTCTAGCCAATCTCTTAGTGCATGGGGCCAGGTTACTTTGCACTAAGCTGATGCATGTAAACCTGACCCCATTGACGAGGTTGCCGCCATCCCAGGGCGGCTTCATGGAGTAGCGCCCGTACGCATCGAATTGCTCCTCTCATAGATGTGCGGCACAAAGAGCCCCGAGTTCATGCGAGCTCGGAGCTCGTTTCGTTTGGATTGCAGATGTATTGACAGGCGAAAACAGTCTGCGTCCGATATTGAGCCATACGAAAGCGAAATTATGCGTCTTAATTCCGTACGCAAATCAAGACGAAAATCGTTTGCGTCTTGGATAAATCAGTACGCAAACGGTTTTCGTCTTATAATACGGTCATGAATAGTACGAAACGAAGAGGTTGTGCATATGGTTGTTAGAGAGAGCCCTACAGTCGAATACAAGGAAAGCGTTACGCCGACGTTTCTTAAAACGGTGAGCGCCTATGCAAACTACGGGACGGGCAAGATTGAGTTTGGCGTTGATGACGAGGGCGTGGTTGTCGGCCTTGCGGATCCGGTCGCAGAGTGTCTCCGCATCGAGAACATGATTAATGACAGCTTGGACCCCGCTCCCCGTTACACGCTCGAGCCCGATGAGAAACACGGGACCGTAATCCTTACGGTTTATGAGGGCCAGGACAAACCCTATCGAAGCAAGGGAAAGGCCTACAGGCGAAACGATTCGGCAACAGTGGAGGTCGACCGGTTTGAGTATGGCAGGCTGACGCTCGAAGGCAGCAACGTAACGTTCGACGCGCTCACGTCGGCTCGCCAGGACTTGAGTTTTCACACGCTCGAGCATAAGTGTGTTGAACATCTCGGCATTTCTGAACTAACGTCGGATATTATGCGCACGCTTCGCTTGCTCGGCAAGGACGGCTATACCAACGCTGCGGCGATTTTGGCGGATAAGAATGATTTTCCGGGCATCGATTGCGTCCGTTTTGGTGATACCGAGGATGTGATCTTGGATCGCGAAGCGGCGACAAATGTATCCGCAATTGAGCAGGTGGACAGGGCGGTAGCTATGTTTGCACGCTACTACCGTTATGAGCGTATCGAAGGGATGGAGCGCGTCCAAACCGATCGAATTCCTCTCGAGGCGTTTCGCGAAGCTGTCGCAAATGCTTTGGTGCATCGGACGTGGGACGTTCGAGCGAACGTTCAAATTGCCCTGTACGATGATCGCGTCGTTGTGACCTCTCCTGGATCGCTGCCCGCCGGTTTGACGACGGAACAATACCTGTATGGGCAGATATCCGTGCTCAGAAACCCCATCGTTGCAGAGGCCTTCTTAAAGCTGGATTACATCGAGAAATTTGGTACGGGAATCGCGCGCATTAGACGTGCCTATCGCGATTCGATCAATCAACCAATTTTTGATGTTCGCGGCGGCATGGTGGCCGTCACATTGCCCGTTACCGATGCCCTTGAAGGGTCCGAGGAAGAGGTCCAGGTTCTCAAAGCCTTGTCGGGCGGTCGAATTATGTCGCGAAGCGAGATTGAAAAACAGACGGGGCTGAGCCGCATGCGGACGTTGGCGGCACTCGAGTCTCTGCTTGAACGGAATGCAATCGTAAGGCAGGGAACCGGGCGGGCCACGAAATACGAGCGCTCATAGTCAAAAAGAGCCATGGTACAAGACGGACTCCAAGCCAGCGTTGGCTTGGGGTCCGTTATATCCCGGATGGTAACGGGCCGATTATTGTCAAGTTATAGCAAAGTATAGCGACGTACAGCAAAGTATAGTGAGATATAGCAAGCCGTATAGCGCGCCTTGATTATCAACCGTCCGTATTTCACAGCAACTTACAACAGGCTCGAGGTACCAATTTGGGGTGCAGTAGTGCTGCGCCACGAAAAGGGCCTATCTACTACGTTTAAGCCGCAGGGGTCAACCATAGTCGGCTTTTTCGAAAATCGACAAGCTGTCTACCTGCGGTTTTGTTTTCACAGTTTTCGGTATGGCCGAGGCTATCCGTGTTAACGTAGTAGATGGGCCACTTTTGTGACAAGGGGGCCGATCTTCGGGCCAGGGTAGCTAAAAGAGCCCCGTCCCAAAAAGACTGATTGGGAGCCGGGGCGTGTCGATGCGATAGTATTACGTGGTGAAATTCGACAAACCGTGAGCTTCATCCGAGGGCTTTATGGAACAACACCAGCATAATCAGAGCCTGCAAGACCAGGCATACAACGCATTGCGCTCCAAGATCATCTATGCCGAGCTCAAACCCGGCACGCGCCTTTCGGCGATTGGTCTGGAAAAGGAGACGGGAATCGGGCGCACGCCCATTCGCGAATCCTTTGTGCGCCTGCGTGAGCAGGAGCTGGTGGAAACGCGTCCCAAAAGCGGCACCTACGTCTCTAAGATCAGCATGGAGCGCGCCGAGAACGCCTGTTTCTTGCGCGAGAAACTCGAGCGAAGCGTACTCATTAAATGCTGCTCGGCCGCCACGTCCGAGCAAAAGCATCGGCTCGAGCAGATTCTTGCCGAGTCCGAGTCGCTCGACCATAGCGAGACGCGTCGCTTTTTTGATCTGGACAACCTGTTCCATGAGACGTGTTTTGAGATTGCCGGTCGTCACATGTTGTGGGATTGGATGAAGAGCGTCAACACGCATTTTGAGCGATACAACTGGTTGCGTATGGTGTCGCAGGATCTGGATTGGGAGCCGATTCGTCGGCAGCATCGCCGGATTCTCGAGGCCATTAAGAGGGGCGATACCGATGCGGCGAGTTATCTGGCAGAGACGCACTTGCACCTGATGCCCGAGGAGCAGGGCCCGGTTATCGCCTTACATCCCGACTATTTTGAGCTGCCTAAAGACTCGAATAACTAGCCCATCATCGCATCTGCTCGAGACGCAAAAACGACGCTGCTCACCTACAGCGTTTTGCAACCGAGATTTTTAAAAATGCCTAAAATGGCTCAGGCTGCCGACATTGGGAAACGGGGTGCGCTATGGCGCAGATGAGAATCAAGGACATTGCCGTCGAGGCGGGTGTGAGCCCGGCCACGGTCTCGCGCTATCTCAATAACCGTCCCGGGCAAATGACCGAGGAAACCCGTGCTCGCATCGCGGCGGTTATCGAGCGCACCGGCTATCGCCCGCGTGCCGCCGCGCGCAATCTGCGCAACTCACGCACCAACCTCATCGGCGTGATTTTGGCCGACATCGCCAACCCGTTCTCGAGCGCCATGCTCGAAGGACTTTCCGCCAGTGCCGCCGCGCGCGGCTGCTCGCTCATGACGGCCATTAGCGGCAACGACCCCGCCAAGGAGACAGAGTCGCTCACCAGGCTTATCGATGCCGGCGTGGACGGCCTGGTCGTCAACACCTGCGGAGGCAATGACGAGGCGATCGCCGCGGCCGCGGGGCGCCTACCCGTTGTACTGCTCGACCGCGATGTTGCCGACGGTGGCATCGATCTGGTGACATCGAACAACCGTGAGCTGGTCGCCGGCTTGGTAGACGAGCTCGCCGCTGCGGGCTGTGAGCGCCTGTGCCTGCTCACCGAGGCAAGCGACGACAGCCCCGTGCGTCGTGAGCGCGCCGAGGCCTTTGCCGACGAGCTTTCGCGACGCGGCCTTGCCGGCGAGGTCGTCACCTTGGCCGATGGCGGTGCCACGGGCGTTGGTCGCTTGGACGAGACCATGCGTGACTATGCCGGCAAAAAGCTCGGCCTCATTGCCGTCAACGGCCTGGTTTTCCTGCGTCTGACCGAGGCGCTAGCGCAGCTGGGACCCTCGCTGCCGGCGGGGCTCAGGATCGCGACGTTTGACGACTACCCCTGGAACCATGTGCTCTTTGGTGGCGTGACCACGGCCGCGCAGGACACCCTCACCATTGCCGAGCGCGTGGTCGAGCGCCTGTCCGAGCGCATCGACGTTGTCACCACCACGGTGGGCGAGGCCGCAAAGCTGGCGCCCAAACGCATCGAGATCCCCGGCCACATCGAGCACCGCGCATCGACCTCGCGCTAGTCACTCGTTCGCAACTGCCTGTTCGCGCACGTTTTTTGAGCGCTTGATACGCTTTAACCCTGCGGAAACATTTTTCTGCGATAGTATCTGCGATATAGACCAGTCGAAACCCGCCCGAAAGAAAGGGGAGCGACATGAACCAGCAGAACATCGATTACGTACTCCGCTCCGTAGAGCAGCGTGACATCCGCTTTGTGCGTCTGTGGTTTGTCGACATTCTCGGCCGCCTCAAGAACTTTGCCATTAGCCCCGAGGACCTCGAGGTCGCTTTTGAGGAGGGTATCGGCTTTGACGGCTCGGCCATCGAGGGCTTTGCCACGCCCGAGGAAGCCGACATGCTGGCGTTTCCCGATGCTTCGACCTTCCAGATTCTGCCGTGGCGCCCGAGCCACAACGGCGTTGCCCGTGTGTTCTGCGACGTGTGCACTCCCGATTGCAAGCCCTTTGCCGGCGACCCGCGCGATGCCCTGCGCCGCATGTTCCGCAAGGCCGAGAAGGCTGGCTATCTGCTCAACGTGGGCGCCGAGCTGGAGTATTACTACTTCCCCGACGAGCACACCCCCGAGCCGCTCGACAACGTGGGCTACTTCGATCTTTCGGTGAGCGATGCCGCTCGCGACCTGCGCCGCAACACGGTCCTCACGCTCGAGAAGATGTCCGTGCCCGTGGAGTACACCTTCCACGCCGCCGGTCGCTCGCAGCACGGCATGAGCCTGCGCCACGCCGAGGCCCTGAGCATGTCCGACGCCATCACCACGGCTAAACTCATCATTAAGCAGCAGGCCTACGAGAGCGGCTGCCACGCCTCCTTTATGCCCAAGCCGTTGGCAGGCGAGGACGGCAGCGCTATGTTCCTGTGCCAGTCGCTATTCGACCACGACGGCAACAACGTCTTTTGGGGCGAGGACGACGAGAAGTACCATCTCTCCGACGTTGCCAAGCACTATATGGCCGGCATCCTGGCGCATGCCCGCGAGATCAGCGCCATCACCAACCCCACGGTCAACTCGTACAAGCGCATCACCACGGGTGGCGACTCCGTGCCGCAGTACGCCACGTGGGGCCTGCGCAACCGCGCGAGCATGGTTCGCATCCCGGTCTACAAGCCCGGCAAGCAGCTGTCCACGCGCATCGAGCTGCGCAGTCCCGATCCCATGGCCAATCCGTACCTGGTCAACGCCGTCACGCTGGCGGCTGGTCTGGACGGCATCGAGCGCAAGCTGGAGCTCCCGCCCGAGGCCACGGCCGAGACACTCAAGCTTACCGACCGTCAGATGGTCGAGGCCGGCTACACGCCGCTGCCGCGCTCGCTTAAAGAGGCGCTCGACGTGTTTGAGGACTCGCAGTTTATGAAGGATGCCCTCGGCGAGCACATCCACAGCTTCTTCCTCAAAAAGAAGCGCGACGAGTGGCATAAGTTTGAGTCTACGATCACCGAGTGGGAGATCAAGCACTACCTGGCGAACTCCTAATCGCGCTGACTTGTTCCAGTACGATTGAGCTCATTTCCTTGGAGGCCGATATGTCCGAAAAGAGTGCCCTGTTCATGGCGCGCACGACGCGCTTCCACGAGTTTGCCCGCAGCTTGACGACCACCCTGGGTGTCGAGGTGAGCCTTGCCACACCCGATTCGCCGACTGCGGCGCACGACTTCGACCTGCTGATCCTCGACTCCGACGGCATCCGCAGCGACCGCATCGATCAGATTGCCAAATGGCTCGACGACCGCGGTGGCGTTCCCATGCTGGTGATCGTCGACGACGAGGCGCTCGGCACCCTGCGTCTGCCGAATCACGCGCATGCCGACTTTGTATGCCCCACGGCGACGCCCAACGAACTTAAGGCTCGTGCGCAGCGCCTGATGGGCGAGGAGGAGACCGTCACCGCCGACGATGTGCTCAACATCGATAACCTCGAGATTAACCTGGCTACCTACCAGGTGACACTCGATAACGAGCCCATTGACCTGACGCTGATGGAGTACTCGCTGCTGAGCTTTTTGGCGACGCACCCCAACCGCGCCTACAGCCGCGAAGTGCTGCTGCACCGCGTGTGGGGCTTTGAGTACTGCGGCGGCACGCGCACCGTCGACGTGCACATTCGACGCATCCGTTCCAAGGTGGGCCCGCAGATCGCGGCACACATCACCACCGTCCGCGGCGTGGGCTATCTGTTTAAGGACTAGATTTCCACCGCAAGGGGGACAGGCGCCTTTGCGGTGGTTTTGCCGCAGGTGCGGGTTCCTTTCGAGTTTGCAGTAGAACTTAAGCCTTCCTAAAAGATTGCGTTCTCATACACGTGCACCCGCATATTGGGGTACAACTCATCGTGAACAATGATGGCCCGCCACGTGTTTGGCGGGCCTTTGGTTATTTGACGAAAGGATTGCAGCTATGAGCGAGAACGATTCCCAGCGTCCCCAGGATGCGGGCCACGCCGGCGAGACTCAGCAGCAACCGCGCGTACAGGTGGAGTCGACGCCTGCCGACGGCAACATTCCCTACGTGCAGGCCTACGACACGCAGACCGGCAAGCCGCTGGGCGGCCAGCAGGTTGTAAACAAGCACACGGTGGTCAAGACCAAGACCAAAAAACTGCCGATCTTTATTACGGCGCTTGCCGGCTGTGCCTGTGGCGCTCTGCTGGTCATCGCGCTCATTATGAGCGGCACGCTCGATATCGGCGGCGGCAGGAACGCCGTGACGGCGGGTGCTTCGGGTTCATCGGCGCAAAAGATCACCATCGACTCCGAGGATACCACGCTGGCCGAGGCCGTCTCTGCCAAGGCGTTGCCCTCCGTCGTTTCCATCACCGCCACTTCGAGCGGTAGCCAGAATGGCTCGCTTTCGCAGTCTGCCGACGAGTCGGACAGCTCGGGCAGCGTCGGCTCGGGCGTGGTGCTCGATACCGAGGGCCACATCCTCACCAACAACCACGTGGTCGATGGCTATGACCAGTACGTGGTTACCATGGACGACGGAACCACGTACGAGGCCGAGTTCGTGGGCAACGATGCCTCGAGCGACCTGGCCGTCATCAAACTCAAGGATGCTGACGCCTCAAAGCTCACGCCGATCGAGATCGGTGACTCCTCCAAGCTCAACGTGGGCGAGTGGGTCATGGCGATCGGCTCGCCGTTCGGCAACGAGCAGTCTGTCTCCACGGGTATTGTGTCGGCGCTCTATCGCTCCACGGCCATGAGCTCTACCAACGGTAACACCATCTATGCCAACATGATCCAGACCGATGCCGCCATCAACCCGGGCAACTCCGGCGGCGCGCTCGTCAACGACAATGGTGAGCTGGTGGGCATCAACTCGCTCATCGAGAGCTACTCGGGCTCCAGCTCGGGCGTGGGCTTTGCCATTCCGGTTAACTACGCCAAGAACATTGCCGACCAGATCATCGACGGTAAGACGCCGGTGCACCCGTACCTGGGCGCCACGCTTTCGAGCGTCAACGCGCTCAACGCCCGCACCAACAAGCTGAGCACCGATAGCGGCGCGTATGTGGCGAGCGTCGTTGAGGATGGCCCTGCTGCCAAGGCCGGCATCCAGGAGGGCGATGTCATTACCAAGCTGGGCGACGACGAGATTACGAGTGCCGATGGCCTGATCATCGCCCTGCGCAGCCACGAGGTGGGCGAGAAGGTCGAGATCACGCTCATGCGCGGCAAGGAAGAGAAGAAGGTCACCGTCGAGCTGGGCTCCGATGAGGAGCTGCAGAACCAGCAGCAGGATGACAGCGCGACCGACACCGGCAACGGCGGTATTACCGACGAGCAGCTGCGCCAGTATCTGGAGGAGCTGTTGGGCCAGCAGGGCCAGGGTCAAGGCTACGGTCAGGGCTACTAGCGAGCCGTATCGCGTATATCGAGGCCAGAGGGGGCTGTCCCATCAACGTGGGGCAGTCCCCTCTTTTCTTATTGATCCGTTGGGGACGGAGGAAAATGGATCATTTAGAGTTGATAAGAGCATGGTTTAATCGCGCAATCCATCCCGGTGCGTCGACTGCCGATTCGATGCGGTTCGAAAGGGTTATTCGGCGCCATGGTGACCGGTGGTACTCTAGTATCCGTTTGAAATCGAGCGAAGGAGTGCCGCTATGGAGCAATCGAGCCTGTTTAGTGACGGCGTGGACATCGATACCGAAACGCCCACGAGCACGGATACCGTTGCGCCGACCGATGCCCGTGCCCAGGCGGCAGCGCGTGCGGCCGAGCTGCGCCACGAGCTCGATTACCACGCCTATCGCTACTACATGCTCGACGCGCCCGAGATCACGGACGCCGCCTTTGACAAAATGCTCGTTGAGCTGCAAGAAATCGAGGCGACCTACCCCGACCTGGTGACGCCCGACAGCTATACCCAGCGCGTTGGCGGCTACGTGAGCGAGCAGTTTACGCCAGTCACGCACATGGCGCGCATGTATTCCATGGACGATGCCATGGACCTGGACGAGCTCGACGCATGGCTCCAGCGCACCGAGGATGCGCTCGGTGCCGGCAGCGTCACCTATACCTGCGAGCTTAAGATCGACGGTCTGGGCGTGGCACTTACCTACCAAAACGGCACCTTTGTGCGCGCCGCCACGCGCGGCGATGGTACCACGGGCGAGGACGTGTCGCTCAACGTCCGTACCATCAAGGACGTGCCTATGCACCTGTCCGAGCCGGCGCTCGCTCACATGGGTGCCGACCGCGAGCGCACCATCGAGGTGCGCGGCGAGGTCTATATGCCCAAAGGCAGCTTTGTACGTCTGAATGAAGAGGCCGATGCCGAGGGCCGCGACCCCTTCGCCAACCCGCGCAACGCCGCTGCTGGCAGCCTGCGTCAGAAGGATCCCAAGGTTACGGCGCGGCGCGACCTGGCCACCTTTATCTATGCCATCGCCGATACCGATCCACTGCACGTCCACAGCCAGCGCGAGTTCCTCGATTGGCTGCGTAGCGCCGGCTTTAGCGTCAACCCCAACGTGGCTCGCTGTGCCACGCCGGCCGAGGTCCACGAGTTCTGCGCCCAGGCGCTCGAGCATCGCGGCGACCTGGACTACGACATCGACGGCGTGGTCGTAAAGGTCGACAGCTTTCAGCAGCAGCTCGACCTGGGCTTTACCGCCCGCGCACCGCGCTGGGCCATTGCCTTTAAGTTTCCGCCCGAGGAAAAGCAGACCGTCCTGCGCGAGATTCGCATCCAGGTGGGTCGCACCGGTGTGCTCACGCCGGTCGCCGAGTTCGACCCGGTGACGGTTGCCGGCTCCACCATCGCGCGCGCCACGCTGCACAACATCGACGAGATTCGTCGCAAAAACGTGCGCGAGGGCGACACGATTATCGTGCACAAGGCGGGCGACGTGATTCCCGAGGTCGTGGGTCCGGTGCTCGACAAGCGCCCGGCCGATTCGGTCGACTGGCACATGCCCGAGGTCTGCCCCGTGTGCGGCAGCCCCGTGGTCCACGAGGATGGCGAGGTCGCTTACCGCTGCGTCTCCATCGATTGCCCTGCGCAGCTCAAGGAGCGCCTGCTCCACTGGGTGAGCCGCGGCTGCATGGACGTCGACGGCCTGGGCGACGAGATCGTCGACAAGATGATCGCTGCTGGCCTGATTCACGACGTCGCGGACTTCTACCAGCTCACGGTCGACGATATCGCCGGCCTGGACACGGGGCGTACCTATGCCAGCTCCAACAGCAAAAAGGGCGTCAAGAAGGGCGACCCCATCCCGGTAGGCCTCAAGACGGCTGAGAAAATCATCGCCGAGCTCAACAAGTCCAAGAGCCAGCCGCTCGGTCGCGTGCTGTTTGCCCTGGGTATCCGCCACGTGGGCAAGAGTGTGGGTGAGGTCATCGCCGAGCGATTCCTGTCGATTGACAAGCTCATCTTGGCGAGCGAAGAGGATATTGCCGAGTGCGAGGGCATCGGCCCCAAGATTGCGGCGAGCGTTAAGCAGTTCCTGGCCGTGCCCGAGAACCTTGCCGTGCTGGAACGTCTGCGTCAGGCGGGCCTTTCGCTCGAGGTCGACTTGGGCGCTGCGCACGCGCAAGCCGCAGCCGACGCTGGCGTGGCGGGCGAGCTCGCCGACGCACAGCCGCTTGCGGGTCTGACCTTCGTGCTCACCGGCACGCTCGTCAACCGCACGCGCGACGAGGCGGGCGCGGCGCTCAAGGTGCTCGGCGCCAAGGTTTCGGGCAGCGTGTCAAAGAAGACGAGCTATCTGGTCGCCGGCCCCAAAGCGGGCTCCAAGCTCACCAAGGCTGAGCAGCTGGGCGTACCCGTACTGGACGAGGATGCACTCGAGCAGATCTTGGCGACTGGTGAGGTGCCCCAGGCTTAGTACATCGATAACCAAATTAGAAAACCTCCCGGAAAGGTTGATACTTTCCGGGAGGTTTTTATTTGGGCGTGGTGGCGGGCAGCATGATCTGCGTCATGTAGGTTGCTGAGGGTGACCCTGCGGAGCGGTGTCGTTCCGGAGCGATAGAAGATTCATTCAAAGCAAAGGGGCCCCGCAGTGAGGTCTCACAACGGGGCTGCCCCATTGTGATGAGTTTTATACACTTTAACATTAATATTAACGTGTATACTTAGCAGTGAAGATATATGTTGAGAGGAGCAGTTATGGTTACCGTCGCGTTTTCGGAACTGCGCCAAAACCTTACGCAGGTGGCCGAAAAGGTTGCCAATGAGGGCGAGGAGGTTGTGGTCTTCAAGCGGAGCAAGCCGTTGTTCAAGATCGTGCCGCTCGACTATGAAGGTCCAGTTACGGTGGAATATGACGCTGCCCAGGAGCGTGGGGGCGCAAAACCGACGTGCGGCACGGGCAAGCCCAAGCGCGACGTGGGTACGATGTGGCATCCCAAGATCACCTGGAAGGAGATCCGTGAGATGCTCGCGGAGAATGAGGACTACCAGGAGTATCTCGATATCGTGGCTAACATGCCAAAGGGAACGCCGCTCGATACGATGACGGTTGAAGATGAAAAGCGCGTCGCGAGGGAGCGCTACCTATGAGGGCATTTCTCGATACCAATTTTCTGCTCGATTGCGTGCTGCCGGGCCGGCCGGAGCATGGGGCGGCGCAAACGACCAAGGGGCTCGTTGACGTGGGACTTATCGAGGGTGTTGTTTCGGCCTGCTCTCTCAAGGACGCGTACTACATTCTCACTAAACAGGCAGGCGAGGCGCGCGCCCGCGAGGTAGTGCGCGACTGTCTTAAGAGCTACTCGGTAGAGCCTCTCGACCAAGAAGCTTGTTTTACCTCCGCCTATTCCGATGAGCCGGACTTTGAGGACGGCTGTATCCGTGCGATGGCCGAGCGTGCCGGCGTGGACTTTATCATCACGCGTGACCGCGCCGCTTTTGTGCGCTCGACCATCAAGACCTTCTCGCCTGCAGAGTTCATCCGTGCGTTTCCGATTCCGGAGGAGTAAAACCGCCATATCGGGGATTGTCCTCGACATGGCGGTTCTCCTGTAGCTGACGCTCGTTAGTTGAGCTGCACTGCATGCCTGTCCGGGAGGTTCTTAATCGAGCACAGTAACGGGCACCGTGATCTGTGTCACGTAGGTTGTGGGGTCGTCGCTGATGATGTCGTCGATGAGGGCGATCTCGCGCGAGGGCCCGGCGGGTGCCAGGTTGTGTTCGTGCATATAGCCGAGTAGCTGCTCATAGCGCGAGCCCGCCTGCCCGTGCGTGCCGCGGAAGCTAATGGTCAAACAGCGTGCGGCGGGGCGTACCTCGACGTCGCCCAAGTACTCATCGGTGTCATCGAGCAGCAGGAAGACCTCGTCGTAGCCGTCAAAGTCACCGGCGTCAAGGCGCTCGGCGCTAATCCCAATGCCCAAGTTGCCCAGGAAGACAAAGGTCTCATGCTGGCCCTTCTGCAGTTGACGAATTTGCCACTCCAACGCATAGGCGTCGGTAGGGTTGACGCGTTCGCGCAACACGGCGCAGCGAAGCTCGGGCGCATCGATTGTGCAAATGGTATCGAGCTCGGTGTTCAAGGCATCATGCAGTAGAGCAAGCCGGTTATCAATCTTGCGCGACACGCGCTCCAACTCGCGGCGCTTGCGCTCGATGAGCTCCTGCTGCTGAGCCAGCTGCCGCTGCATGAGGTCTACATCGCGCGTGGTCACAAACTCACGGATCTGCGCTAGCGGCAGGTCGAGAACACGCAGGTGACTGATGGTGTTGAGGGTGGAGAGCTGCCGCGATCCGTAGTAGCGGTATCCACTCGCCGGATCGATGTGCGCCGGGTCCAGCAAGCCCATCTGCTCGTAATGGCGCAGCGTGCCCACGCTCAGGTTAAACAGGCGCGCCACCTCGCCAATACGGAGCAGGCCTTCGGTATGTTCGGTTGGCGAGTCGGTCATGGGACTGCTCCTTTCAATGGGCGGGGAAGGGGCGCCGAGGTCGTGCGGCGCGGCCGTCGTATGACACAAACGATCCGCTACGCTACCAACTTGTCAAAAGCTCCGCGCCGGTTAAGCACGGTAAACGCGACAACACAGATGACTGCCGACAAAATCGATCCGCACGGCGAAGCGATGCCCATGGGAAACAGCGTGTCGGAATAGGCGTTCGACAGCAGCCACGCGCCGGGTACGCGAATGAGCGCCACGGCCAGCACGTTGTGCGCAAAGCCGATGTAGCTCTTGCCGTATGCAGCGAAAAAGCCGCTAAAGCAAATGTGGATGCCGGCAAAGATTGCGTCGAAAATATAACTGTGCATATAGCCGGTACCGGCCGCGACCACCGCGGGGTCCTTGGCAAAAAAGCCGATAAACGCCGGCGCCACCAGCCACATCAGCATCGTGATCAGACAGCCGTACACCACCGAGATCGTCATGGCATCCTTGAGTACCTGACGCGCACGACCGCCCTTTCCTGCACCGGCGTTTTGCGCCGTGAGCGCGCTGACGGTGGCGCCCATGGAACTCGGAACAATGAACAAAAAGCTGATCATCTTCTCGACCAGGCCTACGGCGGCGGCGTCGACGAGCCCTCGGTGGTTGGCGATGACGGTGATAAACATAAACGCCACCTGGATGCAGCCGTCCTGTACAGCCACAGGCACGCCGATCTTAAGAATGCTGCCGAGCACCTCGGGCTGGGGGCGCAGGTCGCTGCGCTTAACGTGGATGTTCGTGCGGCGGCTCTTGAGCCACACGAGCGCGAGGGCAACGCTGGCCGTCTGGGCGGTCACTGTGCCGAGCGCCGCGCCCACGGGGCCGAGCCCCATGTGGCCGATAAATAGAAAGTCGAGCGCGATGTTGATGATGCATGCCACGCCAATCACGTACATAGGCGAGCGCGAATCGCCCAGCCCGCGAAAGATGGCCGAGAGAATGTTGTATGCGGCGATAAACGGAATGCCGACAAAGCAGATACGCAGGTAGGCGGCGGTGCCTTCGACCGCCTCGGGCGGCGTGCCAATGAGCGCCACAACCTGCGGGCAAAGTGCAAACAAGATGACGGCCAGTACTACCGAGACGCCCATAAACAGCGTGATGGTATTGCCGATGGCGGTCTCGGCGCGGTCGAAGCGGCGCGAGCCCACGGCGTGGCCGACGATGACCGTCGTTCCCATGGCCAGGCCCACGAGCGTCACGGTAATGATATAGAGCGTCTGCGCGCCATTGCCCACAGCGGTGATGCCGGCGGCGCCGCTAAACTGCCCCATCATATACAGGTCGGCCATGCCGTAGAGCATCTGCAAAAAGTACGAGAGCATATAGGGCAGGGCAAAGACCGCGATGGTCTTAAGGACATTGCCGCGTGTGAGGTCGTGTTCCATGAGCGGGGGCACTTTCTGACTGGGTTTGTTTATGTACCAGTGTAGTGAAAACCCTACAACGATTGTAGAGTCAAGGTTTGTGTTGGGTGCCGGGCGAAAAAAGTCACGCGCACCATTATTCCGAGTGAATATGGACACACGTCACGAGAACTCGCCGCCGGCGTTAACCTTGCAGAAAACGATTTCGGAATACTTGACACCATTATTCGGCGCGCAATAATACGTGCGTTTGCGAACAACGTTTGATGGGGGTTGAACCTGCGTGCGCAATCTCAAAATACTGTTTTCTTATCTAGGGGCATACCGTCGCGATGCCATTCTCGGCGTGTTCTTTGTGTCGGTCGAGACGGTGCTCGAGCTGTTTATCCCGGTCATCATGGCCAACATCATCGATGTGGGCGTGCCTGCGGGTGATATCAACTACATGCTGCTGCAGGGCGCGTACATGTTGGTGTGCGCTGCGCTTTCGCTGGTACTGGGCTTGGGTTATGCACACACGTCCGCCCGCGTTGCCTCGGGCCTAGGCGCTAACCTGCGCGAGGCCGAGTACAAAAAGATTCAGACGCTCGCTTTTGGTAACCTGGACAACTACGACGCCAGCTCGCTCGTCACTCGCATGACCACGGACATCACCGTTATCCAAAATGCTGTGAGCAACGGCTTTCGCCCTATGGTGCGCGGCCCGGTGACGCTTATCGTCGGCCTTATCTACGCGCTGATGCTGTCGCGCCCGCTCGCCACCGTCTTTGCGATCATCTTGCCCGTGCTGGCAATCGTGCTGGGTGTCATCACCTATCGCGTCAGTCCGCTCTACCGCCAACTCCAGACCTCGATGGACCACCTTAACGGCGTGGTGCAAGAGGACCTTACCGCCGTGCGCGCCGTGAAGGCTTACGTGCGCGCCGAGCACGAGTGCGACAAGTTTGACACCGTCAATACCGAGCTCGCCGGCACGGCGACCAAGACCTTCGGCACCGCCGTGCTCAACCTGCCGGTGTTTCAGCTGTCGATGTACGTGGCTGCGCTCTCCATCCTGTGGATTGGCGGCCGCATGATTCTCGCCGGCAAGCTGGGCGTGGGCTCTCTCACGGGCTTTATGAGCTACGTGCTGCTGATCATGAACTCGCTCATGATGATTTCCAACGTGTTTTTGCTGCTCACGCGCGCTCTCACGAGTGTGGGCCGTATCGCAGGGGTGCTCGATGAGGAGCCCTTTATCGCCAACCCTGCGGGAGACCTCGCGACTGCGGCGCCAGCGGACGGCAGTGTCGAGTTTCGCGACGTTTCCTTTAAATACCGCGCGGATGCAGCCGAGGATGTGCTCGAGCATATCGACCTTCGCGTCGAGAGCGGCTCGACGGTGGGCATCCTCGGCGGCACGGGCTCGGGTAAGAGCTCGATTGTGCAGCTGATTGCGCGTCTGTACGACGCCACCGAGGGCGTCGTACTTGTGGGCGGACACGACGTGCGCGACTACGACCTGGTCGCCTTGCGCGACGCCGTGGGCATTGTGCTGCAAAAGAACGTGTTGTTCACGGGCACCGTGCGCGAGAACCTGCAGTGGGGCAATCCGCAGGCGTCGGACGATGAGCTCCTCGCGGCTTGCCGCGCAGCGTGCGTGGACGAGTTCCTTGATCGCATCGGCGGGCTGGACGGCGAGTTGGGCCAAGGCGGCGCCGGTGTCTCGGGTGGTCAGAAGCAACGTCTGTGCATCGCGCGCACGCTGCTCAAGCATCCGCGCGTGCTCATTTTTGATGACTCCACCAGCGCGGTCGATATGGCGACCGACGCTAAGATTCGCGAGCACATCGCTCGGATCCCCGATACGACCGTGCTCATCATCGCCCAGCGCATCGCGAGCGTTATGGATGCCGATCGCATTGTGGTGCTGGACGACGGTCGTGTCCACGGCGTGGGCACGCACGAGGAACTGCTAGCGGGCGACAACATCTACCAGGAGATTTACGCCTCGCAGATGGAGTTTGCGGGGAACGTAGACGCCGGCGACGGCAGCGACGATGGCTGCGCGAATAATCCGTTTTCCTCCGTCCCCAGCAGATTACCCTTGGAAGGGGGCGAGCGCCATGCCTAAGACCGCAGCCCAAGCGCGCCCGGCCGACCTCAAGCGCACTGTGCGCCGTTTGCTCTCTTACATGGGCCATGCCAAGTTCTCGCTGCTGGCGGTGGGTATGCTTGCCTCCGTCGCGGCCATCGCGAGCCTCGCCGGCACCTACATGGTGCGCCCCATCGTCAACGGCCTGGCCACGGGCGGTGAGGAGCTGCTCACCAAGCAGGTCATCGTAACGGCGATCATCTACGCCGCGGGCGTGCTCTCGGCCCTAGGCTACTCGCAGATCATGGTGCGCGCGGCCCAACGCGTGGTGTCCGACATCCGTCGCGACCTGTTCGCGCACATTCAGACGCTGCCGCTCAGCTATTTCGACAGTACGCGCTTGGGCGACATCATGAGCTTTTTCACCAACGACGTCGACACCGTCTCCGAGGCGCTCAACAACAGCTTTGCCAACGTGATTCAGGCGAGCATTCAGGTGATCGGCACCACGGCCATGCTCATCATCCTCAACTGGCAGCTCACGATTATCACGCTCGTGTGCGACGCGGCCATCGTGCTGTACGCGCGCTACTCGGGTATCCGCTCCAAGCGCTTTTTTGCCGCCCAGCAGGCATCGCTCGGCGACTTGGATGGATATGTCGAGGAGATGGTCTCGGGCCAAAAGGTCATCAAGGTCTTCAACCACGAGCAGGCCAACGTGGCAGGTTTTGACGCGCGCAACCAGGAGCTGCGCCGCACCGGTGGCGCCGCGCAGGCCTACGCCAACTCGATGGTGCCCATGACCGTGGTGATCGGCTACGTCAACTACGCCATCGTCGCCGTGGCGGGCGGCATGCTCTGCATCAAGGGACTTGTCGACGTGGGTGCACTCGCGAGCTACCTGGTCTTTGTGCGCCAGGCGGCCATGCCCATCAACCAGTTTACGCAGCTGGGCAACTTCTTACTCAACGCGCTGGCCGGTGCCGAGCGCCTGTTTGCCGCCATGGACCTTAAGCCCGAGGTGGACGAGGGCTGCGTGGAGCTGGTGCAGACGGGCGACGCCGCGTGGGCGTGGAAGATTCCCGAGGGCCAGGGTGTGGGCACGTATGGACATCTGCACGATGTGGCCGCCGTTGGTGAATCGGGTCGTGCGGTGGCAGCCGACGGTACCGAGCTTGTTACCGGTCTGGTCCCGCTCGCCGGCGACGTGCGCTTCCATGCCGTGGACTTTTCTTACGTGCCGGGCACCCGCGTGCTCACGGATCTCAACCTGTTCGCCAAGCCGGGGCAAAAGATCGCCTTTGTTGGCTCGACGGGCGCCGGAAAGACGACCATCACTAACCTCATCAACCGCTTCTATGAGGTCGATGACGGCGAGATTACGTACGACGGCATCGACGTCAAGCATATCGCCAAGGCCAGCTTGCGCGGGTCGCTCGGCATTGTGCTGCAGGATACGCACCTGTTTAGCGGCACCATTGCGCAGAACATCCGCTTTGGCAAGCTCGACGCGACCGACGAGGAGGTGCGTGCCGCCGCCGAGGCCGCCTGCGCCGACTCGTTTATCCGTCGCCTGCCGCAAGGCTACGACACACCGGTCACGGCCGATGGCGCCAACTTGTCTCAGGGCCAGCGCCAGCTGCTCGCCATCGCGCGCGTGGCCGTGGCCGACCCGCCGGTGCTTATCCTGGACGAGGCAACAAGCTCCATCGACACGCGCACCGAAAAGCTCATCGAGCGCGGCATGGACCGCATCATGCGCGGCCGCACCACATTTATGATTGCGCACCGCCTGTCCACCGTCCGCGACGCCGACGCCATCATGGTCCTCGAACATGGCCGCATCATCGAGCGCGGCACCCACGAGGAATTGCTCGCCCAGCGCGGCGAGTACTGGCAGCTAGCGCATGGCTTAAAAGAGCTGGATTAACCCGTCGGAGTGCGGCTTGCTCTGGCCCTCCGACCTCTCACCTCGCCCTAAACCGTCCCAATTATCGATGTTTTTCTCGATATTGAAGAAAAGCATCGATTTTTGGGACGGTTTTTCTGTCGCTCGTACGGGTGGAATGCTTTCTTGTACGTGGAAGTGTGCGAATCCGTGAGCAGGGGAATAAGGTTGGTTATCCGACCCATTGGAGAGCTCATGGACTTGCCGATCGTCCTGTCCCATAAGACTGCCTGGCTGTACCACAACGCGGCGCGCCCGTTAGAGCCGCTCTCACGGGCAAGCAGCCTATACGACGAAGGCTCATTTGCTGGCGAGGTGGAGCCGACTGCGAGCCTCCCCAAATTGGGGCTCGATGCCAAGGGATTGAGGATATCTGCAGCGGTCGAGATTGTCGCCGACTATCTGGTCTCACTTGGTATTCCTCAAGAGGAACTCGGCCGTATTGATACGCTGGTTAGCTTCGATTTTGAACGCTCTCGGCCGGCGGGTCTCCGACGCCATGTGTTTGGGGCGCCCATACCTTCGGATCATCTTATCGAGGTGGCAGAGGGTCTTCTGGTGGTTGATGAGGCCATATGCCTTGTCCAGGCGGGCTCGTGGATGAGCGAGCTCGAGCAGCTTGAGTACGGATTTGAAGTGTGTGCTCGGTATCACCTTAACCATCTGTCGAGCGATGATTATGTCGAGGCCTCGCAGCGATATGCCGTCGCCGACCTGCGTGCTTTTTGCGAGCAGAATCCTTCGCGTCGAGGCGTGAAACGCGCGGCCGCCGTGCTCAAGCGCGTGCACGATGGCGCGCGATCGCCCATGGAGACGGCCACCGCAATCATGGTCGTCGCGAAACGTTCCCAGGGAGGGCTGGGATATGCCAAGATCGAGCTCAACCATCGGGTCGATGTTCCCAACGAGTTCAAGTATCTCGCAAAGGCCGGGTATTTCGAGATCGACGTATATGCGCCTGCGAGCGGTACAGGGATTGAATACAACGGCTCGGACCATCTTGATAAACAGCGCAGCGCGTCGGATGCGGAGCGTATGGCCGTGCTGAGCGCGCTGGGCTTTAGGATGATCGTCCTCACCGGGACTCAGTTTGCCCACCAGCTGCAATTGCACCGGGCGATGAACGCTATCGCGCTCGCTATGGGCCTTAAGTGCGACCGAAGCGAAGCGTTCCAGAAACGTCAAAACGACCTGCGAGAATTCGTGATTCGACACTGGGACGGCGGCCTTTAGGGGCGTTTTGGTCCTTCTACGGGGTGCCGTGGGCAGGCAAGCCATCACAACATTCGACGTTTATCGCCAAAAACGGGAAAAGCATCGAATGTTGTGATGGTTTGTATGCTGAGGATGGGCTTGGGAAGCCGGTCTTGCTCGAAGCGACCTGTCCTGTCGTACGGGTGTCGGCATAATTCTCTCGTGGGGTATTATGTTTTCCGAAGAATAAAACGCCGCGTGAGGGGAGGGCCGCGTGGACGGGCACGTGCAACATGACGGCTTTGGCCGCGACATCAACTACCTGCGCATTGCCGTTACCGACAAGTGCAATTTCCGCTGCATCTATTGCATGCCGGCCGATGGCGTGGCGCCCCGTGCACACGACGAGCTGCTCAGTGCCGAGGAAATCGCCCGCTTTGTGCGCTTGGTGGCGGGGGAGGGCATTCGCCGCGTGCGCCTGACGGGCGGCGAGCCGCTGGTCAGCCGCCGTATCATTCCGCTCATTCGTGACATCCGCGCGATTCCGCAGATCGAGGACATCTCGCTCACCACCAACGGTGCCCTGCTGCCCAAGTTGGCGCCGCAGCTCAAAGACGCCGGTCTTAACCGCGTCAACATTTCGCTCGATACACTCGACCCTACGCTGTTTGGAAAAATCACGCGCCTGGGTCGGCTCGAGCAGACCATGGCTGGCATCGACGCGGCGCTGGCTTGGGGCTTTGAACCCGTTAAGGTCAACTGCGTTGTGGTGCGCCGACTCAACCAGGATGTGGCGGCCCTTGCACGGCTGACCGTCGACCGCCCCATCCACCTGCGCTTTATCGAATACATGCCCATTGGCGACGAACGTACGAGCTCACATTGTGCTGTAGACCCTCACGCGCCCGCGCTCAATCCCGAGCTGTGGGACGCGAGCGACACCGTGCCGAGTGACGAGTTGCGGGCGCGCATCAATGCCGGGGCAGCCGCGGCGGGGCTGGGCGAGCTCGAGCCGCTCGGCATCAACGACGCTCCTGCCGGCGCGGGCCCTGCGCGCTATTGGCACTTTCCTGGCGCGACGGGAACGGTCGGTTTCATTAGCGCCATGTCCAACCATTTTTGTGCGAATTGCAACCGTCTGCGCCTGACGGCCGATGGCAACGTGCGTCCGTGCCTGTTCAGTGATGCCGAGTATTCGGTGCGCGACGCCCTGCGCCGTGGTGATGATATGCAGGTACTTTCGATTTGGCGCGATGCCGTGGCCCACAAACCGCAGGAACACGCGATAATTGAGGGCACGCAACGATTTATGTCCCAAATCGGAGGATGATCATATGGCCAAGAGCAGGTACGCCGATGCCACCAAGGCCGCTCGCAGGGCCGCGATGTCTGCCCACAAAGGCACGGCTGCGGCGAATGCTGGTAACGCCGACGCGTCCGCACAGCCGACTGCCAGTGCTGCTACCGAGCCCGCCCGCGACGCCCGTCGCGACGAGCTGACGCACGTGGACGCCAAGGGCGAGGTGCGCATGGTCGACGTGTCCGACAAGGCCGAGACCCATCGCATTGCTATCGCCGAGGGCACTATCCTCATGCATCCCGAGACGCAGGCCATGGTGCTGCAGGACCGCGCCAAGAAGGGCGACGTGCTTGCCTGCGCGCGCGTGGCGGGCATTATGGCCATCAAGCGCACGAGTGACATCATCCCCATGTGCCATCCGTTGCTCATTACCAAGAGTAAGTGCGATATCAAGCCCATCGCTCCGGCGGGGACGCCTGTCGAGAACGTGCCCGAGGGCTGGGCGCCGGCGCGCGCGGACGGGCAGGTTGGCTTTCACGTACTGGTCACGGCGGGCGTGACGGGCAAGACGGGTATCGAGATGGAGGCGTTGACCGGCGCGAGTGCCGCGTGTCTAACGATCTATGACATGTGCAAGGCCGTCGATCGCGGTATGGAGATTGTCGACGTGCGCCTGCTGCACAAGGAGGGCGGCCGATCGGGCGTGTGGGATCGTGCAGAGCGCCAGGTTGCTGCTGCCGAAGCCGCCGCTGCCGACGGCGCCGCGCCCGCGAACGGGCCTGTTGCTGCCCCCGCGCCCGTAGCTCCGACACCATCCGTCCCCGCGATCGCGTTTATCGGCTACCAAAACTCGGGCAAGACCACGCTCGTCGAGAAGGTTATCGCCGAGCTCACCCGCCGCGGCCTGCGCGTGGGCTCACTCAAGCATCACGGGCACCACGGCTTTGATATCGATGTGCCCGCTAAGGACACCTGGCGCCATCACCAGGCCGGATCCAAGCACGTGGGCCTTATCTGCGCCACACGCTGGGCGGAGTATGCCGATACGCGCGAGGAGGACGAGATGCCCGCGCGCGAGCTGCTGTCGCGCTACAACGATGTCGACGTGGTGATTATCGAGGGCTACAAGACCGAGGGCTTCGACAACATCGTGGTCGCGCGATCGGGTGTCGACCGTCTGCGCGGCAAGAGCTCGCTCGACCTGGTCGATGGCCACACGCTGGCCCTTGCCTGCAACGAAGCCCTGGCGCGTCAGGCCTTCGACGCCGGCTTCGCGACCCGAGCCATCAACATCAACGACGCCCGAGCCATCTGCGACCTCATCCAAGACCACTTGTCCTAAAACCTGCCAAAAAGGGACAGGTTTATTTTGGCAGGTTTTATCTGGGCAAACGTCATTTCCACCACAAAGGGGCCAGGCACCTTTATGGTGGTTTTTGTTTTAGTAGATGTGTGGGGCATGCCTTACAATCTACCAAGTAGTTCACGCTGAGCGAAAAACGGAGAGAAGGGGCTCGATGGGTCCTTAATGTTTCATGCGGATAGATTGATTTGACAGACGGTGGCGAATACCCACCGCCCGTATTCGTATGAAACAAGGAGTCTCCATGCTCGCATCTCTTCTCTCAAAACCTCAACCTTCGCTGTCCATGCAGGCCAAGCGCCTGGTAGCGATGCGCTTTCTCATCTACACCGGGTTTCAGACCAGCTACTTTATCGGCGTCATCGGAACGCTTACCTATGCGGACGATGCCTCGGTCGTCGCGACATCGCTGGCCGTCCTGTTCATGAACGTTTTCGTGATCCTGGGATCCTTTGCGGGCGGCGCTGCGCTCGACGCATGGGGTCCGCGCCGCCATTTCTTGCTGAGCATCGTCGGCACGCTCGCAACTGGCACGGCAATCATCGCCTTTGGTAGCGCGACCGGCGTCGTCCTGCTCGGCGCGGTGTTTCTGGGCTTTACGATGGGATTCGCCCAGCCCATCGCCACATCCTATCCGGCTTACCTCACCGACGATCCTGTCGAGCTCAAAGACATCAACTCCGCCATCGCCATGTTTTCAAACGTGAGTATCATCGTTGGTCCCACGCTGGGCGGCTTTGTCGCGGCGGCTGCGTCGTCGCGTGCGGTGTTCGTGCTTATGATGCTCTTTACCGTGCTGGCGTTCGTCGTCGGTTGGGGCTTTAGGCCGCAGACCAGCCATGTCGCCGGGCATGCGGATGCCGATTCGACAGAGGAAGGGGAGCGTGCGGGACAAAGCTCCAACCCCAGCACGTCCGCCCGCGCCACCTTCGCAGCCAGCATCAAGACAGTCTTCACCAACAGCGTCCTCGCGCTACTTTTCTGCATTATTTTTCTCTCGAACTTTGGCTACGGAGCCTTCGATCCGCTCGAGTCGTTTTTCTATCGCGATGTCCTACGCGTCGGCGTTGAGTGGATGGGCTGGCTCTCGTCGGCTTCGGGCGTGGGCGCGGTGCTGGGTGCCGTGCTCGCGCTCCGCTTGCCGCCGCACCTGGTCAACCTTAAAACGCTGCTCGTGGCGCTTATGTCCGTGGGCCTGGGAAGCCTGCTCTATGTGGGGACGCCGTACGTGGGCGTGGCCCTCGTCGGCCAGATCGCCCTGGGCATAGCTTGGGGTGTCGTCAACCCGCTCCACAACACCATCGTGCAAACGACGGCTCCGCTCGAGCAGCTTGGCCGCGTCAATTCGGTCATGGGCTTTGGCAATATGTTCGCCGGCGTGGCCCCTCTGGCGGTTGCACCGTGGCTGGCGGCAAAATTTGGCGTACAACAGACACTCGTGGGGGCGGGCATGGCCGTGACGGCGGTTCCCGCTGCATTGCTGCTGTTTGGACGCAATCACTTGGATCGTGCCGTAAAGCGGTAAAAAACCATCACAACATTGGTCGCGCGCGCAGACGTGGTGTAAGAGTGTCCTGAGGTCCGTCGCTGCAAGTCCCGATGTTACTCCTTCTTGAGACCGCGCTTCTCGACTATCTCGTCCACTATCTCCCTGGCGCGCCGCCCGAGCGCGCGGCGCCTCCCCTCCGTCGGGGCCGGCCTGTCCGCGGGCTCGGCGAAGCCCTCGGCGGCCGAGGCCTCGGAGAACACGCGCTGCTGGGACCACTGCCCCTCGGTCTCCATGAGGCTCGCGCACGTCAGGCGCAGCATCGACTCCCTCGAGGGGAAGGACTGCACGACCCTGTAGCGGCGCTTGATCTCGCGGTTGGCGCGCTCCTGGACGTTGTTGGTGCGGAGCTTGGCCCAGTGCGCCCTGGGGAAGGCCGTGAACGCCAGCGCGGAGTCCTCGGCCCGCTCGAAGACCTCGCCGGCCCTGGCGGACACCGACGCCACCCAGGGCGCCGCCTCGGCCCACACGCAGCGCGCGAGGTCGGGGTCGTCCTGGTAGACCGCGGCGTGCACGAGGTCCCTGACGGCCGCCTTGGAGTCCTCGGGCCTGCCCGAGCAGGCGCTCTGGAGGTTGCGCTGCAGGTGCGTCACGCAGCGCTGCCAGGCGCAGCCCTGGAACAGGCGCGAGACGGCGGCCACGAGCCCGGCGTGGCTGTCGGAGACCACGAGGCGAACGCCGGCCAGCCCGCGCTCGCGCAGCCCGCCGAGGAATGCCGCCCAGGAGTCCTCGCTCTCGGTGTCGACCACGTCGCAGCCCAGGAAGTGCTTGCGCCCGTCGGCGCCCAGCCCGATCGCGGTCACGACGCCCTGCGAGACGACCGACGAGCCGACCCTGCAGCTCATGTAGGTGGCGTCGAGCCACAGGTAGCAGCACGGCGTGCCCGAAAGGTCGCGGCTGCGGAACTCCGCCACCTCGGCGTCGAGGTCGGAGCAGGGGCTCGAGACCTCCGAGCTCGACAGCGAGGATATGCCCAGCTTGGACGCCACGCGCTCGACCTTGCGGGTGGACACGCCGCACACGTACATCTCCTGCACGATGGCGGCTACCGAGGTGTCGACGCGCGACCATCGCGCGAGCATGCCCTCGGGGTAGTAGGTGCCGTGCCTGAGCTTGGGTATCTCGAGCTCCACGTCGCCCACGGCGGTCTTGAGCGACCTGGGGCGGTAGCCGTTGCGGCTGTTCTCCCTGCCGTCGCTGCGCTCGTTGCGGCTCGCGCCGCACATCTGCTGGGCCTCGGAGTCCATCAGCGCGTTCATCACGCCGCCCAGCACCCTGCACGCGAACTCGCGCGCGTCGCCGCACTCCTGCCAAAGCCTCGCCGCCTCGAGGGCCTCGTCGCGGCCGAGGCGCAGTACACTCTCTTCTTGGGGCATCGCCTTTCCTTCCATTCGTCACCTTCATTACTCCAACGACGAATTCTAGGCGGTGTCCCCTCCCTTTCAAGAAAGAGAAGAGGCGGGGCATGCCCCGCCTCTTACACCACATCTCTGCGCGCTACCACAACATTCGATGAAAATCGCGATTTTGCCGAAAAACGTCGAATGTTGTGATGGTTTGGCCCGTAGACGCCGCGATCACCGCAAAGGGGCCAGGCACCTTTGTGGTGGTTTTTGCTTTGACGGGCCGCGCCTGTGCCTTGGTATACCATGTACGCCGTTTGCAAATACACCCCACACCGCCGCACAACCCAGAAAGGCCCCCATGGACACAACCTTCAGCCACACCAAAGCCGTGTTTTGCGATATCGACGGTACGCTGCTCACGAGCCGGCACACGGTGTCCCCGCGCACCGTGGCGACGATTCGCGCCCTGCGCGAGCGCGGCGTGCTGTTTGGCCTGTGCACCGGGCGTGACGCCCACGCGACCGAGGCCATGTACGAGCTCTGGGGCATCGAAGGCCTGGTGGACGTGCTCGTGGGCTGCGGTGGCGCCGAGGTCATCGACCGCGCGCACGACATCAACGAGCTGAGCTATCCGCTGCCGGGCGAGACCATCGCGCGCATCTGCAAGCACATGGCGGACCTTCCGGCAACGCCCGTCTGCCCCCGAGACGGCGTGTTCTACGTGCCCGAGAGCAACGCGTGCGTCGAGCACCTGTCGCGCGTCGATGGCGTGCCCTACCAGGTGGTCGACTTTGCCGAGTTCTTACGCGAGCCGCAGCCCAAGGTGATGTTTACCATGGCGCCCGAGGTAATGCCGCGGGTGATTGAGCGGGCGTCGACGTTTGCCGATAACACTGTTAAGGCGGCAGCCCTGCAGACCACGCAGCGGCTCTACGAGTTCATGGATCCGCGCGTGTCCAAGACGCGCGGCCTGCTGCGCGTCGCGGAGCTCAATGACATGGGGCTCCAGAACATTTGCGTGTTCGGCGATGCGGACAACGATGCCGGCATGGTGGCCGACGCCGGCGTGGGCGTGGCCATGGCAAACGGCAGCGACGCCACCCGTGCCGCGGCCGACTTTGTAACCGCGAGCAACGACGAAGACGGTATCGCGATCTTTATCCAGGAGCACCTGCTGTAGCACTGCGCGCTGGACAAAAACCACCACGAAGGGGACAGGCACCTTTGTGGTGGTTCGATCAGGCGTCCCGGCAACCGATTGCCGGGACGCTTTTTTGTCCCGAGGCGAATCGACGCGGAGAACAAACGACCACTCACAGCCAAATGTCGACCGTTCACAGATTGAGTGGGTTAAAACAAAATGTTGTACAAATAACAACAGAGTGTCATGTATCTATATTTGCCAACGATTCTACCTGCTGGTTTCTAAAACTGAAAAATCAAATAACACTGCATAATTTGAATAAATGTCAAGAACAAAGACTCTGAGAAAAGAAATTGATAGAATCTGGTTTTTCATTGTTTAAACAATAAGTAATAATATGCATATCGAGAGCGAGCAATTATAGGTTGCGCGCTCAAGGTTAATTCGTGAAAGAGCAAGATCGCGGTCTCTTGGGGAGGAGACATCGATGACAGCAAATTCAGATAAATCTAAGCAGAACAATAAAACGGCACATCGTGTACTAGCAGGTGTTTTGTGCGGAGCTTCCGTTTTGAGCCTGGTACTGTCGCTCGTTATGCCCCCGATCTCGCAGGCCATCGCCAACGACACCCAGACAGTTTCTACCGAGGAAACTGTAACGGGGGGGGGGTTCCTCAAGTGAGTCCGCTGCTGTAGATAACACCAGCGAGGATGCCGAAAACCAGAATAGCAACGAGACCGATGGCGGCGAGGCTGGCTCTTCAAATAGTGTTGAGCAGGCTCAGAGTGCGAATGCGGCTTCAGCGAGAGCGACGGCCACCGTGGAGAAGGGAATTTATGTTCCCACGTCTATCGGTATCGGTACGAATATCGATATCTCCACCCCCGATCCCGGCGTGGCCACCTACGTCGGCCGCGACATGTACATCGGTGGTAAGCCGAACAAAATTAGCACTCTTGATGCGAATAACGCCCCCACCGGCTCATATGCCGCTGAGGCGGAGGGCCTTACCGTGGTCCACGGCAAACTGGCCATGAATCCTATCAAGGAGAGTTGGGGCGGCCAGGGCTTCCGTTTCGGCACCGTTGGTTTTGGATCGCAGTTTCGTCCCAGGGAGGGAAGCACGGTGCTTGCGGTCGCCGGCATAAACAGCTTGATTGAGAACATGAATACCGGTCAGGGAACGACCTCAGATGCTGCGACGGTTGGTGCTTGGACCAAGGGTGCTTGGGTCGGCAAGGCGACAAAGACTGACTCCCACCCTGGCTATGACTATACCGCGCAGATCGCCGGTCCCATTACCTATTCCTATTGGGATTCGAATGCTAACAACGGGCGCCAGTCTGTCGTGAAAAAGCAAGGTAATTGGTTCGAGGGCTCGGATGCTCTGAAGAGCGACCTGTTCAATCAAAATGTTGATTTGACTAATGTTAACGGTAACGATTATTCGAGCTACAACGGTGCAGATGGATACCTCTCGAAGCTATCGAAACAGCTCGCCTCGTTTGCAAATACCGGCACAGTTACGGATGGTTCCGCAATTAGCGACAACAGCTACGCAATCAACAAGTACGATAACAAGGGAACAAGCTATACACTCACTTTCGATGGTAGTGAGAAGTCTGTTTCCGGTGCGCTTGATACCAGAATCCCGAACTATAAGATTTGCAACACCGAGCGACTTATCACCTTTACCGGCGATGGAACTTCTATGCAACAGGTCTTCACCATTGCCGGTTCCGAGCTCTCCAACTTGAAGGATGGCGTCTACTACCGCGGCGTCGACTTTAAGTTCACCAATGTCCCCGAAGGCGCATCCATTGTCGTGAACGTTACAGGTGCTGGTCCTGTCGAGTTCCACAATGGCTGGCGCTTCTGGTGGGGCGATACAGAAATATCTCGCGGTTATGAGAGTAACGCCGATAAAGACCTTCGCGCGAAATACTCGCTGGCCTCCCAGTCCATCATGTGGAATTTTGTCGATACCACGAGCCTCACCATCCGTGGTGGCATTGCGGGCGAGGGTAGAAGCGACTGGGGCAATGGCGGCGGGGACGGCAAGTGGACCGACGATGACCCCGCCGCTGCTATGCTCGGATCGATTCTCGTTCCCAACGGAAGCTTCGACGACCATGTGACCACCAACGGTCGTGTGTACGTGGGCGAAGATTTCATGATGAACAACCCTAAGATCGCGTACAACTTCACAAATCTCGAGGGTAACTCGGCTTCCGTCATCGATATGGATCAGGAGCGTCACAACTTCCCGTGGTCTGGGTCGTATACACCGGACGGCTCTGCCATTGCGTGGAGCAAGGTCGACGCTGCGGACGGCATGACGCCGCTTTCTGGTTCCTCGTGGACGATATACGGCACTGTCGATGATGCCAAGAATGAAACGTATCCCATCGTTACGGTAACGGATGGCGGTGCCAATGATTACTCTTCGGATGATGGCGAGCTTCAGTTCAACTATTTGAATCAGAAGGCCAAAATTGGCGATCCCAACGATAAAGACTACTTCACGTACTACATTCGCGAGGTCAAGGCGCCGGCTGGTTATCAGAAGTCGGACACCATCTACTACGCAACCATGAACAACACCGGCGAGCAGGTGAACTATGTTCAGGGTCATGTGGACACGGTGAACGGAAATAAGCTCGTTTCATTCGATGATTCCAACACCACGGGCGCCATCTCCAACACCAAGATCACCGGTACGGTGTCTTGGACCAAGGTTGAGGAGAGCGACACGGGACACACTCCTTTGGCTGGTTCCGAGTGGGCGCTTACCAAGGTAAAGGATGCCGATGGTGCCGAAATTCCGGACGCTGCATCCCTGACTGTGATTGATAACGATACGAATGCGGAAGCTGTCAGCAACAAGTGGGCAGATTCTGATCCCGCCGATGGCAAGTTCAAGCTCGAGGGTCTGCTGCCGGGCACGTACACGCTCACGGAGACCCAGGCGCCGTTTGGCTACGAGCTGAACCAGACAACCTACGAGTTCACGGTGTCCAAGGCGGACGGTTCCATTGCGTGGACCGAGGGAAAGAAACCGAGCATTGTTGAGGGCACTACGTACATCTCCGATTCTCTCACCACCACGTCCGTGGAAATCCCGGTGACTAAGTCCGTCCGTAATACGGACTGGCCGAAGGATTCCAGCGGGAAATACGTTGCGTTCGACTTCAACATCGAGGCTACGGGGGATTACGCAACCAACGTGCCCATTCCTAACCCGGCAGACCTCTCCATTGCACCCGCAGCAGGGGAGACCGACGCCGCCAAGCCCAACAACATCACGGCGACCTTTGGCGCCATGACGTTCAACAAGTCGCACCTGTCCGATACCCCCGGTACGGCGGATGACTACGCCAGGACCTACACCTACACGGTGAAGGAGGTCGCGCCTACCACCGGTGCCATCGATAAGCTCCGCTACTCCAAGGCCGAGTACCAGGTTGCCGTCACGGTGAAGGCCGTCATGAATGAGACCACTGGCAAGTACACCGGTCTTACCACCTCTACCACCGTTACGCAGATGAAGGACGACATGGGCAACACCCTTGGCGAGAACGGGCAGGGCGTCGTGGTTGAACCCTCCGCCGCCGCGCCCGACGCCATTCCCGCCTCCACCTTCACCAACACCTACTCCACCTCTTTGCCCCTTTCTGGTATGTCGGGCGTCACTCTGACGTACCTTGCCGGCGCGGCGGTGCTTTGCGCTGCTGCAGCCTGGATGCACATTCGTCGCAAGGCGAATGCGAAGGGAGGTGAGCGTCGTGAATAAGAAAGTTTGCTCCTTCCCGATCTTGTTTGCGCTGCTTGCCCTCGTGGTCGGCACCTGCGCGGTTGTGTTCCCCGCTTCCGCGCAGGCCGCGCCGACCTCGACCGGTTCCATCACGGTGAGCGGCACCGTGGCGAGCAGCTACGACGCCTACCAGATCTTTAGCGCCAACGTCGTCGACGGCGACAGCGACGCCAAGATCGCCACCGACCTCACCTGGGCAAGCGACGCCGCGCGCGACGCCGCACTGCCTGTGCTGCACAGCGCCGGCATGCCCAATTCCCAGACCACCGCGCAGGAAGCTGCCGAGTGGCTCAACACCGATTCCCACCTTACGAGCGCGCTGAGCGCACAGCTCGCTCGTTCCCTTCAGCGCTCTGGCGCCGCGTCCGTGGCCCTTAACGCGGGCACGACGACCCAGCTGCCCAGCGGCTACTGGCTCATCGTCGCCGACGACGACGCCATCGGCCAGGACGAGGTCGGCACCGCTCCGATCATGGTTCTGGTGGGCGGCAGCGCCGTCAGTGTCAAGCCCAAGGCCGCGACGCCCAAGGTGGCCAAGCACGTGCTGGAGGACGGCACCGCCGCCTGGCAGAAGGCCGCCGATGCCACGGTCGCCGACGACCTGTACTGGCGCCTCTCGGCCACGGTCCCGGCGGGGCTCACGGCCTACGACACCTATACGGTGCGGTTCGTCGACACCATGAGCGCGGGGCTCGACCCCTCCAAGGTCGCCGCGAGCGTGCGCGTGTACGTGGCGGCGGGCGCGGACGGCGGCTTTGACGCCGTCTCGACCGGCAAGGACGGCCGCGCCGGCACCGAGCCCGCGAAGGGCTGGACCGACATCACGGCCCAGTGCGGGGTCTCGGTCGACGGTAAGACCTTCACCGTGCGCACCGGCGACCTGATCGCCGCGCTCGGCGGGGCCGACGCCTTCGCCGCGGGCGCCCGCGTGGTCGCCGTGTACAACGCGCCGCTCAACAGCGCGTGCAACCACGGCATCGCGAAGGGCAACCCCAACGAGGTCTACCTGCGCTACCCGCGCTCTCCCTTTACCGACCAGTCCGGCGACGCGGGCTTTGCCCGCACGCCGAGCGACGATGCGTGCGCCTACACCTGGGATCTCGCGCTCACCAAGCGCGGCAGCGACGGCGACAAGCCGCTTGCTGGGGCGGTCCTGAGCATCGCCGACGACCACGGTCGCACACTGGCGGCCGACGGCACGTGGGATGCAGAGGGCAAGGCCACCGTCACCACGGGCGAGGACGGCCGCGTGACCGTCTCGGGCGTGGACTCGGGCAAGCTGGAGGTCCGCGAGCTCAAGGCGCCCAAGGGCTACAACGCCTTCGAGGGCACGCGCTCCGTGACGGTCAAGGCCGAGGGCCTGGACGTCGACCAGGTGGCCGCCGCCAAGCCCAAGCTCACCATCACGGCCGAGTCGCCCCTGCGCGCCGACAGCGCGGATGGGTTGACGGGCAGCCTGGAGGCGTCGCTCATCAACACGCCCACTGGCACACCCCCTAGCATTACCACCGGAGGCTTTATGCCCTCGACTGGCGATATGGCAATGTACGCCGCGGCCGCCGCAGCGGTCGCCGGAGCCGCGCTCATCGTGGTCGCGCTCCTGGTCAAGCGGGGAGGTGGCAGCCATAAAGAGTAGCTGGCAGCCCCACAGAGAGCGGGGCGAGACGTAGCGAAGTAGATGCTAAGACACAGACAGACAGATTTAGATCAAATGGAATTCGAGCAGAAAGCAGAGGAAAAGAAGATGAGCATGAGCAAGAACATCGCACGCCTGGCAGTAACCGCCGGCCTCACAGCAGCGCTGAGCTTCGGCGGCGTCATGGCGCCGGTGAGTATGGCGTTTGCTGATGATCCGGTGACGGCTCCGGCAAATGGCATCATCATCGAGCAGAGCGAGAACAACAAGGGCACCGCTAAGACGCGTTTCGTTCCGTACCAAATCTTCAAGGCAAAAGTTCACGACGGCGAAAATGGTAAAGTCACATCTGATGTTGATTGGGCTGATACCATAACGCAAACCACCAAGGACCAGATTATTACTGATATCCGTAGCGATGCTAGTAATGGTAAGAAGCTTTCCGGAACTCCTTCTGCTCAGGACGTTGCTGATTGGTTGGGCACCTATGTGTCCGAAAGCGGCAGGGAACTCGTTGTTAAGAACGGAGACTTGCTTAATAAAATAGCCGCCATTGTAAAGAAAAATGAGCAGCCGTCAGGTACGGCGTTCAATGCTGGTGATTCTTTTACGCCTGAGAGCGCTGGCTACTATCTCTTCCTGACAGATGATAACTCCATCGGTACGAATAAAGACTATTCCAACAAGAAACAGACGGGCACCTCGCCGATTTTCGCCGTCGTAGGTGGTACTGGAGTAACCGTGACCGAGAAGACTGGCATTCCCACGGTTACGAAGAAGGTCAAGGATGACAAGCTCCGCAGCGACTGGGCTGACAAGGGCGACTCCCAGATGGATCAGCCCGTGTACTACCAGCTGACCGGTACTGTGGCTGCGAACATCGATACGTTCAACACCTACTACTATGAGTTCCACGACGAGCTCTCCGCTGGTCTGACCGCGGATGAGAATTCTATTACCGTTAAGATTGATGACGAAACCGTGACGGCGGTCAACAACTACACCGCGAGTGTCACGAATACTACGGACGAGTCCGGGGCTGTAACTGGGCAGGTGCTGACTGTTTCCTTTACGGATCTTAAGGCTGCTGCTCGGTCCGTGGGCAAGACGCTTACCAAGGATTCCCATGTCGTCGTCACCTACACCGCCAAGCTTGACCACGAGAAGGCGACGAATGTCGTGGTTGGCGGCGAGGGTAATCCCAACAGCGTCAAGCTCATCTACTTCAACAATCCCATGAGCAACGGCAAGGGCGAGTCCGTGCCCGATACCGTCCGTGACTACACTTACGCGCTCAAGCTCGTTAAGGAGGACTCTGCTAACGAGGCCACCAAGCTCGAGGGCGTAAAGTTCACCATCCAGGCCACGGGTGCCGACGAGGGCGCTGGCACTCAGTATGTCCAGGAGAACGGTTCCCTCGGCAAAGATCCCTGGAATTTCACGACCGATGGAAACGGCGAGATTAATATCAAGGGCCTTGATGCTGGTACCTACACGGTCAAGGAGACCGACACCCTTGGAGGCTACAACACGCTGGGCGCCTTCACCTTCACCATTAAAGCCGATGGCCTTAATCAAAACGAGGGAAATAATACCCTGACGGTTACTGCGTCCAAGGAAGGCCCCGAACTTGTCGTTGCTCCGACCTTTGATCATGGCACCGTCACCCTCACCGTCAAGAACAAGAAGGGCTCCAACCTCCCGCTCACCGGTCTTAACGGCGTGACCTTCACTTGGATCGCTGGTGGCGCGGTGCTGTGCATCGGCGTGGCTCACCTCATCCGCAGCCGTAAGCAGGCTGAGGAGTCCGAGCAGGAGTAACGCTCACTCACCCATCCCTTTGGCAGGTGGGATGTGATGGCCATGAGACTTGCGGACACTTTTCTCGTCCATCGACGTTCTTGCTTTGCCATTCTCTTTTCGGGGCAGACTCCGCGCTGGAGTTTGCCCCGTTCTTTTTGGACAACACAGGCAGCCTCCACCGTCCGATGCGGACTCATCCGTCATCGCGTTTCTTGACTCGTATGAGGTTCGGTTTAAGGTCCGTAGGCGCACGCGCGGTGCGGACGGTAGAAGGCATTTGCGCCGCAACAAGCGCAAATAAGAATGCCCGGGGGTCGGATCCCGGGCATTTAACAAAAGCTGAAAACTAGGCCGCCCGCGCTCCCAAACATTTACGCGGGGTGCGTCGTTTTCTATTGATATTGTATCCCGAATCGCCCAGCCGATTCGGGACATTTTGAAAACTCAAAAGCCTTGATTATCGACTTTATCCGAACACCTCCCACATTCATCCGCACATGTGCGGATGAATGTGGGAACCCGATACCCTGAGGGCCGGACCGGCCGGCCCCGGGAGATCGGAGGACGGCATGTCCGGA
>JAGZGX010000033.1:0-22395 GCA_018367075.1 Collinsella sp. | reverse complement strand
AAGGAATTTCTCGGGGCCGCCTCTCGGCGGCCTTGCGAAAAACAAATCCAAGTTAGACCATTTCAAATGGTTCGATGTCTGCCCGGATGCGACACTGAATGTGTCCATCCTCGCAGTATCCGGTTCTCAAGGTGCACGCCTGCGCTGGTTCCCGGTTGCACCGGGCCGCGCGGCAAGGAGATATATTGCCAGACCGCGAAGCGATGTGGGACGTCAATTCCACTCTTCACAAGTCCTACACAACTTATCGCTTCCTATATAAGTAATAGAAAGGCTGGTGCAGAAATACTGCGCGTATCAGATGATGACCCTTCGGTTAAGAGATATATAAAGATCGGTCACCTGTAAGTGTATATCTACCCGCGCTTTTGCTATATAAACCAGCGCTCTAGATAAAAAGAGGGAGTGCCGCGCACAGTGCGACACTCCCCTAGCGATTCAACAGAATCTATTAGGCCTCGAGAGCCTTCTTGGCAATGGCAGCCAGCTCGTTGAAGGACTCGATGTCCTCGTAAGCCATCTGAGCCAGGACCTTACGGTCGAGCTCGATGCCGGCAACCTTCAGGCCGTGCATGAACTGAGAGTAAGAGATGTCGTTCAGGCGAGCGGCAGCGTTGATGCGGGTGATCCAGAGAGAGCGGATCTCGCGCTTCTTGTTGCGGCGATCACGATACTGATACTGCAGGGAGTGCTGGACCTGCTCTTTAGCATGCTTGTAAGTACGCGAAGCGGCACCGTAGTAACCCTTCGCACGGTGCATAACGGTACGGCGCTTCTTCTTGGCGGCAACAGCGCGCTTAATACGTGCCATGTTCTATCAACTCCTAGACGGTAAAACGAAAAACGGGAACGCGAACTTAGGCGAGACGCGACTTGATGACCTTGCGGTCGGCAGCGGCGATCTCGGTCTCCTGACGGAAGCCACGCTTACGCTTGGTGGACTTCTTGCTCAGGATGTGGCTCTTGAAAGCCTTGGCGCGCATAAGCTTGCCGGTACCAGTCTTGCGGAAACGCTTCTTGGTGCCGCTGTGGGACTTCATCTTAGGCATGAAATACTCCTTAATCGGTTACAGAACACTAGTTACTTGGTATCGCTTGCCGCTTTATCCTCATCGAAGGCGCCCTTAATCGGGGCGAGCAGCATAAGCATGTTACGGCCTTCCATCTTAGGCTTGGACTCGACCGTAGCGTAAGGCTTGAGATCCTCGGCGAGACGCTCGAGAACGTTAAGACCCTGCTCCGGGTGAGCCATCTCACGGCCGCGGAACATGATGGTAATCTTAACGCGTGCGCCCTTCTTGAGGAAACGCAGAACGTGGCCCTTCTTGGTCTCGTAATCACCAACGTCGATCTTGGGTCGGAACTTCATTTCCTTGACCTCGACCTTGGACTGGTTCTTACGAGCGGCCTTAGCCTTCATGGCCTGCTGGTACTTGAACTTACCGTAGTCCATGACCTTGCAGACCGGCGGCTCCGCGTTGGGAGCGATCTCGACCAGGTCGAGACCCTGATCGTCAGCAACGCGCTGGGCATCGCGGATGGCGAACAGGCCGAGCTGAGAGCCATCGACGCCAATCAAACGGCACGAAGATGCAGTGATCTCGTCGTTGATGCGGGTGTCATCAGACTTAGCTATTTTCCCTACCTCCATTCATAAAAAAATAACCCGGCGCTTTTCAGCAACCAGGTCGTACACATAGACATCCTCGGTATGAGGAAGGGAATCTAGGTTGTATGACCAGTCAGCTGCTCATTGGCGCCAAAAGGTGGGAGCCCTCGGGTTCCTCTTTAGGGCATTGCGGGAACAACGCCTTGCGAATAATAACACGTACAACGCGCTATCACATTACGTACACGAAAAAGGGGGCCTTGACCCCCTTGAAGCGCAGGTGCATGTATGGTGCCCGAGGCGAGACTCGAAGGGCCTTCGCTTCGCGAAGCCCCGGGCTTCGGGCGCATGGCGCCCTCGCCACGCTCCGCTACAAACAGGCCACAGGCCTGTTTGCTTAACGCTCCGCGCGCTCACGCGAGTTCGGCACGAAAAAGGGGGCCTTGACCCCCTTGAACGCTCACTTGCATGTATGGTGCCCGAGGCGAGACTCGAACTCGCACGTTGTTGCCAACGGTGGATTTTGAGTCCACAGCGTCTGCCAATTCCGCCACTCGGGCACGTAATGCGTGAGTTAGTTTATCACAGCTTTCTGTTGATTAGTCCGAAAATGGAACTTCGAGCATTTTGATAAGCTCAACCTTGCGCAACATCTCCCGCTTACGACATCCACGTCCGTCAACCGAGGCCTCGCCCATCTGGTTGTCATAGGGGTCCTCACGCATGCCGTCGAAAGCAGGCACAAACTCAGCCTGGAATCGATTGTTGGCCACCATACGCCACGGATCGAGATTGCCAAAGTAGTGACGGCGGCGCCACTCCTCGCCCATCCTGCGAGCAGAAGATCCAAATGACACGTCGGCGTTGAGCCACCCGGTTTGCGGCGTATAGAACTCTGCCCAGTCGTGCGGCCCCACCGAATCAGGCGCAACATACAGGCCACTCTGCCAGCGGGCGGGCACGCCCGCGATGCGGCACATGGTGATAAACGTGAGCGCCATAACGCCGCAATCGCCGCGGAGCGAGTGTGCACAGTCATCGGCGATGGAGCCCAAAAGCAGGTACGGTGGCTGATAGCGATAGTCAATATGCTGTGTCAGGTAATCATAGATAGCACGAGCGCGATCGAGCGGATTCTCGAGACCGTCAATAACACGCTCCGTCAACTGTCGCATGTACGGCGTGAACGCAATGTGCGGACGGTCCTCGGAGGTGTCCTCGGGCAGTGGCGCGTCCATACAGGGATGCGATGGGAGCGCGCCACCATAGATATCGCAATAGGCGGCATCGACGTGATAGCGATAGGTCACCGAGAATGAATGTTCAGTCGAAGATGTCCAAGAGGCAGCGCGAGCCGAAACGTTTTCAGGGGCAACGGTACCCCCCGACGTCATATCGAGAACCTCGATTTGAGACTGTTGACGACAGGCGGCAGCAACGGGTAGCCACGCGCGAACAGCCTCTCCCTCCAGAGCTCCAGGGACAGACACGGATGCCTTAAGCGTGATGACGCGAGCCAACCCGTTTTGCGACTCCATCTCCCTGAGCATCTGGTTACGCAGCGCGATGCCGTCCGCAGAATCGGGACGCAGGCCCGGAACCTCCTTGGGGTACACGCGAAGCGAATCGAGGAAGTTGTCGAGAACGAACAGCTCGCCATCGATAAAGCGCCAGTCAATACGCTTACGATTGATCAGGTCGTCAAGCTGCTCTTCGGTAAACTCTGGCCACTCCTCGCGAATCATCGCAATAGCCTGATCGCGCGACACCGAAAAATGAAGCGGCGTCTCGAGCATGCGATACCGTTCGGCACGAACACAAGCAGCCAGCGAAGGCTCAGGGTTCTGCTCCAGAAGGCGATCGCAAGCAGCAACAGCCTGCGTCAAATACCCGGCATCCTTGAGACGAAGAATCTCAGGCGGCAGTCCAATATCGAGATGACGAAAGTCATCACAGCAAACATCAACAGAGCAACCAACAGGACCCTCGCCAATAACCTTCCCATCCGAAGGCAGCACATCAATAACAGCCATACCAAAACTCCAAGTCACTAGAACGCTTGAAGCCCATTGTAGCGAGATAAAAAGAAAGCCCCAACAAGGGAGCCATCAACGCCGCCGAACGGTAGTCAATAAATAAATTCAGCCCAGTAACCCTGCGGCGTTAAACAAAGGAAGCCCCATCCCCCGGAACTGTTTCCTTGGCGCGACTTCTGGCGAAGCCAGGTGAGCGCAAAGGAAACAGTGTAGGGGGACGGGGCTTCCGGCGGGAAGTTTAGCGACGCTTACGCCTTGTTGACGGAGCCAAACTCCTCCATGAGCTCCTTGGTGCGAGCAACGATGTTGTCGCGACCAGGCTTGAGGAGCTTGCGGGGGTCAAAGCCCTTGCCCTGCTGATCCTTGCCAGCCTCGATGTACTCGCGGACGCCCTTGGCGAAGACGAGCTGCAGGTCGGTGTTGACGTTGATCTTGGAGATGCCCAGGGAGATGGCCTTCTTGATCTGATCCTCGGGGATGCCGGTACCACCGTGCAGAACGAGGGGCAGGTCGCCGGTCTGAGCCTTGATCTCGCCCAGACGCTCGAAGGAAAGGCCAGCCCAGTCGGCGGGATACACGCCGTGGATGTTGCCGATGCCGCAGGCGAGGAAGTCGACGCCCAGGTCAGCAATCTGCTTGCACTCAGCGGGGTCAGCGAGCTCGCCGTTGGAGGTCACGCCGTCCTCGGTGCCGCCGATGCCGCCGACCTCGGCCTCGATGGACATGCCCTTGGAGTGGGCAAGCTCAACGAGCTCCTTGGTGCGGTCGAGGTTAAGCTGGAAGGTCTCCTCGTGAGAGCCGTCATACATGATGGACGTGAAGCCGGCCTCGATGCACTTGAAGCAGTCCTCGTAAGAACCGTGATCGAGGTGAAGGGCGACGGGAACGGTAACGCCCGTGGCCTCGACGGCAGCCTTGACCATGTCGGCGCAGACCTTGAAACCGCCCATCCACTTAGCGGCACCAGCGGTGCACTGAAGGATCAGCGGAGACTTGGCCTCCTCGGCGGCCTGGAGAATAGCCAGGGTCCACTCGAGGTTGTTGGTGTTGAAGGCACCGAGAGCGTACTTGCCGGCCTCGGCCTTCTTGAGCATGTCTGCTGCGTTGACGAGCATAAAAGAAACCTCCTGTAAGGTTGCTCCGATAACGCCTGAGATTTTACCACGGCGTACCCGAGCATAAACGTTCGTTTGTTCACGAATATCGTCCAAACAGACTTTTTTTGACCGTTTGCCCTACGGAATCGACCCGTTGGGGAAAAATAGCTTGACGTTTAGACGCTTCTCGTGCTTTAGAAGCTGACTATAAAGCTACACCTGCATGAAAGTGTTCTGCATGAGCTCGCGTGCCATGGTGGTCGAATCGCCATGGCCGGTTAAGCAAACGGTGTCGGGCGGAAGAAGCCGGGCGAGCTTGGAGAGCGAGCGCAGAATCGCCGCCTCGTCTCCGCCGGAAAGATCGGTGCGGCCGTGCCCACCCGGAAACAGGGTGTCGCCCACAAAGGCGATGTTCCCCTGCTCGGTGGCAGCAAACAAGACGATCCCGCCCGGCGTATGCCCTGGTGTCTCGATCACCTGCAGGCAGATATCGCCCACCTCGAGAGCATCGCCCTGGGCGAGCAGGCGCGTCGGCTCCCCAGGGTCGGGCGTCTCAATGCCCCACATAGCTCGCTGTTCCTCGATGTTCGCATGCGGCACCGCCACATCCTTAGCACACAGCTCATACTGACAGCCCTCGCCAACGGTGGTTCGCACGCCGGCAACACCACCAACATGATCGGCATGGCCATGAGTGCATACGGCGCCAAGCATGCGTACGCCGGGATGCTTGGCTCGAATATGCTCTACCAAGCGCTCGCCTTCCCATGCGGGGTCGATAATCACACACTCATTGTCCGAAATAACAGCATAGCTATTGGTCTGAATGGGACCGTTTACGAGCGTCTCGATCTCGACCGATCCCTTGGGAGTTACATCCAAGGACACACCACTCATGTCCCTCTCCTCTCTATAGAACTCGAGGCATCAAACGATGCCTCGAGTGTAGCGAATATCGATAATGTGGCACGTTCGTCGCGACTAAACGCGGCGCTTAAGCTGGGCTCCACCCTCGCCGGGCATCAGGCGGCGCGCGTCGTAGACCGAGTCAACGCTGCTGATGGAGGCTAGCAGCGGATCCAGCCCACTCGCGTCCGAGATCTCGACCATAAAGCGTAGGGTTGCAATACCCTCGCGGTTGGTCGACGTGGCGGCAGAAAGGATATTGCCGCCCGCATCGCCAATGGCAATGGTGACATCCTTGAGCAGGCCCATGCGGTCCAGGCACTCGACCACGATCTCGACCTGGAAGAGGGTGTCGGCAGCGCCGTCCCACTCCACTTCGATCATGCGCTCGGGATGCTCCATAAGACCCTTGACGTTGGGGCAGTTGGCGCGATGCACCGAAACGCCACGACCGCGCGTGATGAAGCCGACGATATCGTCGCCCGTCACCGGATTACAGCAATGCGCCAGACGGACCAGCAGTCCGCTGTTGCTCTCGCCCTTGACGATAATGCCGTTGCTGGCGCTCTTGCCACGCTTTTGCGGCTTGCGGTTGGAGCCGCGGGCCGGCTGTTTCACGACCTCGGCGATAGCCTCGGCCTTGGTGACCTGTTCCTCGGGCTTGGGGTCCAAGATTTGCTCGACCTTGTTACCCACAGCGCGCGGGGCAACCTTGCCGGCGCCGACGGCGGCAAACAGGTCCTCAAGCTGCTTGTAGTTAAACTGCTCCGCCACGGCGTTGAGCGCACGCGTGGATCGCGGCGTAGAGATGCCATACCCGCGCTTGCGCAGGTCCTTGGCCAGTATATCGCGGCCGGCAGCAGCGTCATCGTCTTTGGTCGCGGCGGCGAAATAACGGCGAATCTTTGACTTGGCCGAAGGAGTCTTAACGATCTTGAGCCAATCACGCGACGGCTTGGAACTCTTGTTGGTCAGGATTTCAACGCGGTCGCCCGTCTTGATTTCGTGCGTGAGCGGGGCCACCGCACCGTTGATCTTAGCGCCGACGCAGTGGTTGCCCACCTCGGTGTGAACGGCGTAGGCAAAGTCGAGCGGCGTGGAGCCGGCACGAAGCGCCATGACCTCGCCCTTGGGTGTAAAGACAAAGATCTCCTGATCGAACAGATCAACCTTCAGCGAGTGCAGGTATTCCTTGGCGTCCGTAATCTCATCAGACGCTGCCCAATCGAGCGAATGTTTGAGCCAGTTAATCTGGTCGTCCAGACGCTGGGCATCATTGGTCTTAGACGCAGACGATCCGCCCGACTTCTTATAGAGCCAGTGGGCGGCAATGCCGTACTCGGCCTGCTCATGCATCTCATAGGTTCGAATCTGAATCTCGAGCGGGCGGGCCGTGGGGCCGATAACCGTCGTGTGGAGCGACTGGTAGTTATTAACCTTGGGCATGGCGATATAGTCTTTAAAGCGACCGGGCATGGGGTGCCACAGTGTATGCACCGCGCCGAGCGTGGAGTAGCAATCGCGCACCGAATGCGTGATGACGCGCAGTGCCACCAGGTCGTAGATCTCGGAGAACTCCTTGCCCTTGCGCTTCATCTTTTGGTAGATGGACCAATAGTGCTTGGAGCGGCCATTGATCTGGAAGCCCTCCAGGCCGATGCGGTTGAGCTCGTCGGTGAGCGTCTTGATGGTCTCGGCCAGATAGCGCTCACGGACCTCACGAGACTCCGCCACCATGCGCGCGATGCGCTGGTAGGCGTCGGGCTCAAGGTAGAAGAAGGACAGGTCCTCGAGCTCCCACTTAATAGAGCTCATGCCCAGACGGTCGGCCAGGGGCGCATACACGTCCATGGTCTCGCGAGCCTTAAACAGGCGACGGTCCTCACGCAGGGCTGCAAGGGTGCGCATGTTGTGCAGACGGTCGGCAAGTTTGACGATAATGACGCGGATGTCCTTGGACATGGCGAGGAACATCTTGCGCAGCGTAAGCGCCTGCTTCTCGTCCATGCTATCGACTTCGATGTTGGTGAGCTTGGTCACGCCATCGACGAGCTCGGCAACCGTATCGCCAAACAGGCCGGACACATCGGCGAGCGAGGTCTCGGTATCCTCGACGGTATCGTGCAGCAGCGCGGCGCACACCACATCGCAGTCCATCTTGAGATCGGCCAAAATGATGGCCACCTCGACGGGATGGTTGATGTACATCTCACCCGAACGGCGCTTTTGGTTGCAGTGCTTCTCGGCAGCAAAGCAATAGGCCTGCTCCACCTTGGAGAAGTCGTCCTCATTCATATATTTGAGGCACAGGCGCTCCAGCTTGTCGTAGCTGTCCGCCATAATCTCGGGCGGCAGCTCATCGGCATGCTTATAGTGCTCCATCTCCGAGAACGGTTGGAGGGTGGAATCATGGGCGGTACGGGCTGCGGCATCCATCGAGGTCCCCTTCCCCTAGGCCCGCGGTACGATCGGGCGGTTAACTTTGGCTAGCATATCAGAAGCGCACGAATCAAGCGCCCAACTCCGGAAAGCCGAGAACTCCATGCGCGAGCGCAAGCCCTCCAAATAGCGGATTGACCTGCTCAATTGCACACGGCCGGGGTTTTCGGCCATCGCAATGCGACGGGTGTCATCAAACCCCGAAACGCGACAGAAGCCAAGCTCTTCGAAGATTCCCAGACCGCTTGCCACCGAGCGCTCGTCAACCGGCGTGCGGGCATCGATGGCAAGGCACATCTGCGCGATGTCGATATCGCTCGCACTAAATGAGTCGGCTCCGGTCTTGCCGCGGTTGGAGCGCCACATAGTCTGCAGCGCGCGATAGAGCGTGACGAGCTCGTCGCGCTCGGGCGCGTAGCAGTCGAGCAGGCGCTCGTTAATGCGAGCGTCACGCGACGAATAGAGCAGGTGAATCACGGCAGGTTGCCCGTCGCGACCGGCGCGTCCGCTCATCTGGTTGAACTCAATGCTGCCAAACGGCATGTGATAGAGCACGACATGGCGGATATCGGGCAGGTTCACGCCCTCACCAAAGGCAGAGGTCGAAACGATGCAACTGAGGCTTCCGTCACGAAACGCTTCCTCCACGCGGCGACGATCGGAGCGCGCAAGCCCCGCGTTATAGAATGCGATGCGGGTCGCGCAATCGGGTACCCGCTTGCGCAGCGTCTTAGCAAGCGCCACGGACTGGTCGCGCGAGTTGACGTAGATGACGGTTTTCTCCCCCGTAGCCACGATTGACACCAGGCGGTTCTCGCGGCTCGCAAGGTCCCGGTCATCCTCGAGCCGCAAGTTCTCGCGCACCGTCTCGTCGACCACTGTACGGGTAATCGGTAGCACGCGGGCGAGCTCGGCCACAACCGGAGCCGTTGCGGTGGCAGTCGCGGCCAGAACGACCGGGTCACCCAGGGCCTTGAGGATATCGGGCATGTCGAGATAGGCACTGCGGTCGCCGCCCTTGGCAAGACCGGCATGATGCGCCTCATCGATAACGACAAACCCGATACGCCCCGAGCGCGCAAAGCGATCACGGTGAATAGACAGGAACTCAGGCGTCGTGAGCACGATGCCGGTGCGGCCCGAAGCCAAGCCGGCAAACACGTCATCGCGCGCCGCCTCCACGGTCTCGCCGGTCAACACGCCCACGCCAATGCCGAGCGCAGCCATCGTCGACGAGAGGTGATAGGCCTGGTCAGCAACGAGCGCACGCAGCGGATAGACAAAGATGCTCGCACGCCCACGAAGGACCGCCTCGCGCGCGGCGTGCACATGGAAGATGAGCGACTTGCCACGCCCCGTCCCCATAACAGCCAAAACGCTCTGGTGGTCGGCGAGGGCGTCGAGTGCCTCGACCTGCGCGCGATGTGGCTGGTTCGAGCCGATAAAGCTATGGATAAGCGAGCGCGTGAGCTCGGTATAAGAAAGCTGGGCGAGCGTCTCGCGTTTACGCGACTCCAGACGCAGGCCAGAATCCGCCGGCTGCACGCCGCGGCGAAGCTCACATGCCGGATCGTCGATATTGGGCGCCGCGGTATCGCGCACCAAGACATCTTTGATCATGAGCTTGGGCTTCACACGTCCCTGCCAATGCTCGGCCACTGCCTCGAACACCAGGTCGACGGCGCTATCGCAATTGATGAGCTTATCGATCTGCGGCACGCGGAACATAATGGCCGGCACACTCGCAGCGCCATCGGTCGCCACGAAGCGCATGTGCTCGCCGGTTTTGCCCACCACGGCGCGATCGCACATTGTCACGCCCTCGGCCGCCAACAGCGGCACCTTGTTGCCCTGGCCAAACGGCTCAAGACGGGAGATTTGCTCGATGGTCTCGATATTTAGCTCGGAGAGGTCAACGGTGGCGGCAACCTCGTCGGTGTCCTCAAAGTCCTCGGCGGGAAGCTCGGACAGCACGGCGGAAAGGCGACGGCGGAACTCGTCGAGCTTGGACGCCTCGATGGTCACGCCCACCGCACCCGCATGCCCGCCGCGACGAATCAGCAGATCCGAGCAGCGCTCGACAGCGTCGAACAGGTTGACCTTGCCCACCGAGCGACCCGAACCGCGAGCGATACCGTCTTCGATCGAGAACAGCAGCGCCGGCACGTGATAACGGTTGGTCAGGCGGCTCGCTACGATACCCTTGACGCCCTCGTGCCAGCCCTCGCCACCCACGACGATTGCGCGACCGCCATCATAGGTCTCCTCGACCTTTGCCATGGCATCGCGCGTGAGCTCCGCCTCGATCTCGCGACGCTGACGGTTAATCTCCTCGAGCTCGGCCGCCAGCGCGCTTGCCTCGATGGGATCGCGGGCAAGCAGCAGGTCGAGCGCCAGCTTGGGATCGGCCATGCGGCCGGCGGCGTTCAAGCGGGGAATGAGCGAAAACGACAGGCCATCGGCCGTAATACTAGAGAGGTCGGCCTTGGCGAGCGCGGCCAGCGCGATATAGCCGGGGCGGGCGGTCACGCGCATCTGCTGGATGCCCTCGGCGACCAGCGCGCGGTTCTCGGGCGTCAGCGGCATCATGTCGGACACGGTACCCAGCGCCGCGACCTCGATCAGCGAACGCCAATACGACGGCTTGCCCAGACGCTCGCCCAGGACCTGCACCAGCTTGAGCGCCACACCGGCACCGGCAAGCTCGCGCGAGGGACCCTCGTCCTCGAGCTTTGGGTCGGTCAGGGGCACGCCCTGCGGCACCTGGTCGGACGGCTCGTGATGGTCCGTGACCACCAATTCGATCCCCAGGCTCTCCAGATAGGAAACCTCTTCCTTGGCGGCAATGCCGTTATCGACGGTCACGATCAGCTGGGGGCGAGCGAGCTCGTTAACGCGGTCGAGTGCCGCGCGCGAAAGACCGTAGCCCTCATCAAAGCGATGCGGAATAAACGGCGTGACATCGGCGCCAAACGTGCGCAGCGCCTCGGTCAACAGGCAGGTCGACGTAATGCCGTCAACGTCAAAATCGCCAAAGACTGCAATGTGCTCGTGGTTGCGAATAGCGCGCTCAACGCGGTCGGCAACGACCGACATGCCCGGGATAATGAGTGGGTCGGCCCAGTCGCGATCGAGCGAAGGCGTCAAAAACAATTGGCCCTCTTTGATGGAGCCAATGCCGTGCGCGACCATAATGCGCGCCACCAGCCCAGGAATGCCCAGACCAGCCGAAAGTTCCTTTTCGAGCTCGGGATTTTGCTGAGCGACCGCCCAGCGATGCGTCGTCTTAAGCGATGACATAGGCACCCACCCCCGATAGGGGCAGGTCGCCGCGATACCTCTCACGGTTCATAGCGATGAGTCCTCTGTGTATGCCCGCTTCGGCAGGCAGATCTGTTGAACGGATTTATTATACCGTGCAGCGCGGACGCAAAACGCCGCGGTGCGCCGCGGTTTCGGCAAACGATGGCGGTAATGCCCTCGAAACAATCGAGCGTTTCAGCCGCACGGACACATACGAGCGTCTAGCATATCCATACAAACAAGTTCGCGGATAAAGGGAGTCGCGGGGCATATGAAGCAATGGGCTGGACTGGGGAAGTTCCTCGCGGGGCACATGCAGATCATCGTTCCGATTTGTGTGGCGCTCGGCGTGCTCTTTCCTCAACAGATCGGCGTTCTCAAGCCCATTGTTCCCGCCCTCTTCGCCTTTATGACGTTTCAGGGTGCGCTCAGCAACACCTTTCACCAGGTAGCCGAGGTGTTCCACCGTCCGCTGCACCTGATTCTGGCGTTGTTGGTCTCGGCGGCGCTTATTCCCATCGCGGCCTATGCCATGGGATCGTTGTTCTTTGGTTCCAACCCCAACCTTGTCTGCGGCATCGTGCTCGAATACAGTGTGCCCGTGGCAGTCACCGCTTTTATGTGGATCAGCATGTTCGGCGGCAACGGCCCGCTCGCGCTCACCATCATCCTGACGTCCTCGGTCATCTCCCCTGTGACGATTCCGCTTACGCTCAAGCTCCTGCTGGGCGCCACCGTCTCGATCGACGTGCCGAGCATGATGCAGAACATGGCCTTTATGATCGCCATCCCCGCTGTGCTCGGCATCGTGATCAACGAGCTCACGCGCGGCTGGGGGCACGAGAAACTCTCCCCCGCGCTCTCGCCCGCCTGCAAGTTCATGATGATGGGCGTTATCGCCTCCAACTCCACCGCCATGAGCGAGTACGTGCTGCACATGAACGCGGTGCGCTTGGAAGTCGCCCTCTTTATTTTGGTCTTCGCCATCAGCGGCTTTGTCGTCGGCATTCTGGTCGCCCGCGCGCTGCATCTGCCATATAGCGAAACGACCACCATGTGCTTTACCTGCGGCATGCGCAATATCTCTTCGGGCGCCGTCATCGCCACGCAATACTTTCCGGGCGAAGTTGTGTTTCCCGTCATGTGTGGAACGTTGTTTCAGCAGGTGCTCGCCTCGCTTATCGGACACTTCTTTGAGCGTCTGACCGGCGAGGAGCGCGCCGCCCAGCGCAAGCGGGTCGAGGCCGGCCGCGATGCAATGGCGCGCTAAACCGTCCGCAGTGTGCGGGCGCTCACTTTACGATGTGAGCGCCTCCAGATGTGCGCGGAATCGCTCCGCATCGACATCGAGCGTGGTCTCAGCATTGACCTGAGCCAGCCGATACCCGACAAAGTAGGGTGAAACCACCCAGCGCGGAAGCGCCTTGGCAATGGTCCGGCCGTCCATGTGGTAGAAGAACAAGTTGTACGACTCTGCGCGACCACCATGGTGCTCGTTCAGGATATAGCGCAGAGCTACCTGAATCGCATCGGCGAAGAGGTCCGTCTCGGCTTGGTCTCGCGCGCCATCGCTGGCGGCGATTCCCTGCGGGGCTGAAACATTGACCTCAAAGAACCCCATAATCGGTTCGGTTGAGATGTTGACCGCAACCCTTCCCCTCTGCCAAACATCGATGCCTTCAAAGTTGGCTGAGGTCAGCGCCGCATAGCCGTCCTCCTGTTCCAAGCCCACAATCTGCATGTGTGGATGGACGAGGCTGCCGCCCGAAAGCGGACCCTTGTTCTTGTACATGAGCACGCTTCGATACTGCTGCGAATCGATCATCTGCTGCCAGCAATCCAGAGCAAACCTCATCACATGGTGGAGTTCATCCGGCTTATAGGTCACCAGGTCGGCATCGTGATCGGCCGACTCGATCAGCACGGTTTGACGGGTGGCGCGCAGGGTCTTGAACTTATTCTCGAGCCAGATGCAGTCACCGTCGCGCTGGATGATGTTGGTGAGCCCCTCCGTGTTGCAAAAGGGACACGCGGTACCGGGGCGACGGTTGTCGTCGGGCTTGCCGCTCGCCTGCTGAACATCGAATACCAGCGCCACGGGTTATACCTCCAGCGGCACGATCTTGGTGCCATGGAGCTCGGAGACGTCTAGCGCCGCCGCGACCGCGTCGCGATTTGCCGTAGTGATGCCGCCGCCGGGAAGGATGGTCAAACGATCACCCGCATACTCGATTAAACGAGCCAGGTGATCGAAATTATCCTCGATCGACGTACCGGCAGCGCCGCCATGCGTGAGGATGCGCGTAACGCCGCAGTCGGCAAGTGTATCAATCGCATCGAGCTGAGCCTCGGGCGAGAGCTGGTCAAATGCCATGTGGAAGGTGATGTCGATGGGCTCACGCTTACATTCCTCGGTCGCGCAGCCCGCAGCCATCACGAGGGCGCCAAGCGTAAGTTCGTCGAGCGCCCATCCGCCAGCGCAGGGCTTGCAGCAGCCAAAGACCAAGCCGTCAACGCCGGCGCTTACGGCAAGGCCCAGGTCCATCTCCATCATACGCAGCTCGTCCTGGTCGTAGTGAAAGTCGCCGCCACGCGGGCGAATCATGCACATCACCCGTGCATCGTGCTCGTGGACATAGTTGGTCGTAGCGCTGATAACGCCGGCCGAAGGCGTGGTGCCACCAACGGCAAGGTTGTCGCACAGCTCGATACGCCTTGCACCGGCATCGATAGCCGCCGGCACCCGCTCAAAGTTCTCGGCACAAAACTCGTACAGCATAGATAGACCCCCAAAGACAGCAGATGTTTTCCGACGGGCATTGTCACACATCCCCATGAAGTTGCGGTGGAATAGGGACTCTTTTGGCCTCTGGAGCCCGTATTCAGTCCCTATTTCACCGCAACTTAAAAAGGGGCGCTGACTGAGATAGTCAGCGCCCCTTTTGTTAGGTGGGTTAGCCTCCGAGGTAGGCTTTGCGGACGTTGTCGTCATGCAGGAGCTCTTGGCCGGTGCCGGTCATGGTGATCTTGCCGGTCTCGAGCACGTAACCGCGTGTGGCGATGGAAAGCGCCATCTGCGCGTTTTGCTCGACCAGAAGCACCGTGGTGCCGGCCTTGTGCAGGTCCTCGACAATCTGGAAGATCTGTTCGATCAGAATCGGTGCCAGACCCATGGAAGGTTCGTCGAGCATGAGCAGCTTGGGATTACTCATAAGGGCGCGGCCCATAACGAGCATCTGCTGCTCGCCGCCCGAAAGGGTGCCGGCGACCTGGCGACGGCGCTCCTTCAGGCGCGGGAACTGCTCGTAGACGCGCTCAAGGCCCGGAGCAACCGTGGACTTGGGCTGCGTGTAGGCGCCCATCTCCAGGTTCTCCTCGACCGTCATCTGCAAAAAGGCGCGACGGCCCTCGGGCACCTGGGCCAGGCCCTTACCAACCAGCTTATCGGCGGGCGTATGAGTAATGTCCTCGCCCATAAACTTGATGGAGCCGGTCTTGGAGCGCAGCAGGCCCGAGACGGTCTTGAGCGTTGTGGACTTGCCGGCACCGTTCGCACCGATCAGAGCCACGATCTCGCCCTCGTTGACGTTAAAGGAGATGTCCTTGATGGCGTGGATGGCGCCGTACCAGACGTTGATGTTGTAGACGGAAAGCATCGGCTCTGCCATTTAGTTCTCCCCCTTATCCTGCTTGCCCAGATATGCCTCGATAACGGCGTCGTTGTTCTGGATTTCCTCTGCCGTGCCCTTGGCGATGACCTTACCAAAGTTGAGCACGCAGATACCCTCGCAAATATTCATGACGAGCGACATGTCGTGCTCGATAAGCATGATGGCGATACCAAAGGTGTCGCGAATCTTAACGATGTTCTCCATGAGTTCCGCGGTCTCGGACGGGTTCATGCCGGCGGCAGGCTCGTCGAGCAGCAGCAGTTTGGGGTTGGTGGCAAGCGCGCGGACGATCTCCAGACGACGCTGAGCGCCGTAAGGCAGCGATCCGGCCTGCTCGTTTGCCAGATGCTCCATATCAAAGATGGACAGCAGCTCCATGGCGCGCTCGTGGGCGGCCTTCTCGTGCTTCCAATACGTCGGCAGGCGCAGCACGCCCTCAAAGCCGGAGTAACGCTCCTGGTTATGCAGACCGACCTTAACGTTATCCTCCACCGTCATGGTGTTGAACAGGCGAATGTTCTGGAAGGTACGGGCAATACCCATGCGGTTGACCTGATAGACCGACTTGCCCGAGGTATCCTCTCCGTCGAGCAGGATGGTGCCGTGCGTGGGCTGATACACCTTGGTGAGCAGGTTGAAGACCGTGGTCTTACCGGCACCGTTGGGGCCGATCAGACCGGCGATCTCGGTCTTGCCGATAGTCAGGCTAAAGTCGTCGACTGCCTTAAGGCCACCGAACTCAATGCCCAGGTGGATGCACTCGAGTGCAGGGCGCTCGCCCAGGTCACGATCGGGAACGATGGCGCCAGAAGGATACGGGACCATCTTGCCCTTCTTGAACTCAAATTTACTGGGCATCGGCTGCCACCTCCTTCTTGGAAGCAAAGCGATCCTTAATGCGTGCGAAGAACGCCTTGAGCTGCGGGTTGTTGGTAAAGATCATGACCAGGATCAGCACGATAGCGTAAATGAGCATACGGTAGTCCGAGAACTGACGGAGCAGCTCGGGAAGCACCGTGAGCAGCGCCGCCGCGATGACGGAGCCGCGCATATTGCCCAGACCGCCCAGGACCACGAACACCAGAATGAGGATGGACGTGTTGAAGTCGAACTTGGTGGCGGAGAGCTGCGAGAAGTTACCGCCGAAGAGGGCTCCGGCAGCACCGGCGAGGGCAGCGGAAACCACGAAGGCGATCATGCGGTACTCGGTGACGGAGATGCCTACGGACTCGGCTGCAATCTTGTTATCGCGCACGGCCATAATGGCACGGCCGGTACGGCTGCGAACCAGGTTGAGCACGATCACGAGTGCGACCATGACCAGGATGGCACCGGCGAGGAAGGTCGAGTACGTCGACACGCCCGAGGCGCCCTGGGCGCCCTTGATGATGGCGGTGCCGTCCTCGAGCAGGTGCAGGTCGTCGATCGTAGAGTTGCCCGTGATGTTAAAGATCACGTGCAGGCCGCGCGAGTCGACACCCACGATAAGGCAAGTGACGATCTCTTTGATGATCTCGCCAAAAGCCAGGGTCACGATGGCCAGATAGTCGCCGCTCAGGCGCAGGACCGGGATACCGATCAAGAAGCCCAAGACGGCAGCGGCGATAGCGCCGACCACGATGCTGATGACAAGGCGCACCGGATCGGAGGGAACGGCGCTCTCGAGGGCGACCGCGGTGACGATTCCCGTATAGGCGCCGACGCTCATAAAGCCCGCATGGCCCAGCGACAGGTCGCCCGCGATGCCGACGACAAGGTTGAGGGAAATGGCCATGACGATGTAGGCCGTAATGGGAACCAACTGACCGGCGATCATGCGCGGAATCATGTGGTTCGACTGCATAAAGAACACGATGGCGAAGGCCACGATGCACATGGCATACGTAACAAAGTCGTGACGCGTCTGCTTATCTTTAAGAAACTTCATAACGCTCACCTACACCTTCTCGGGGACGTACTTGCCCAAGAGGCCGGCAGGCTTGACGAGCAGGACGATGATCAAAACACCAAAGACGATGGAGTTGGCAAGGCTCGTGGAAATGTAGGCCTGCGCCATCGCCTCGATGATGCCGATGAGAATGCCACCGACAAAGGCGCCGGGGATGGAACCGATGCCACCGAAGACGGCGGCGTCGAAGGCCTTGATGCCAGGCATGGCGCCCGTCGTAGGCTGCAGCACCGGCGAGTAGGAGCACAGCAGCACGCCGGCGATGGCGGCAAGGGCAGAGCCGATGGCAAACGTCATCGAGATGGTGCGGTTGACGTTGATGCCCATGAGCTGAGCGGCGGCCTTGTCCTCGGACACGGCACGCATGGCCTTACCCATCTTGGTCTTACCTGTAAAGAACATCAGGCCGGCCATGATAACCAGGCAGGCGACGATGGTGACGAGCGAGACGGCGCTTACGTTGAACTTGGCCAAGAACTCCGGCACCTGGAAGGTGACGAGCGAAGTGAAGTTCTTGGGCGTGGCGCCCCACAGAAGCTGCGCGGCGTTCTGCAGGAAGTAAGACACGCCGATAGCCGTGATCAGAACGGCCAGCGGGCCCGCCTGACGCAGCGGCTTGTATGCCAGACCCTCGATGAGAACACCGAGAACGGTACAGACCACACAAGAGAGAACTACAGATGCCCAGCCCGGGAGGCCGAGATACGACGTGGCGCAGAACGAGACATAGGCACCGACCATGATAACGTCGCCGTGAGCGAAGTTCAGCATCTTGGCGATACCGTAGACCATGGTGTAGCCCAACGCGATGATGGCGTAGACGCTGCCCATGGACAGGCCGTTGACCAGGTATTGGATAAAGACCGTCATGTTCCACATCCCCCTTTCGAATAGGTTTCCAGTTGATGTATGAAACAGGGACGTTACATCGTCCCTAGATACCAAGCAAGCAGGGAAGGCCAAAACCTCCCCTGCTTGGGATCAAAACCGCTCTATGTAAGGCGGCCAATTAGGCCTGTACGTACTTGCCGTCGGTGATGACGTACGCCGTGGGCTCCTTCTGGACCTGGCCCTTATCGTTCCAGGTGAGCTTGCCGGTCAGACCGTCAACGGTAATCTTGAGCATAGCCTTGGACAGCTTCTCGGCGGCCTCGGTCGGGTCGGCGTCGACACCAAGACCGGCCTCCTTGAGGGCCTCGGCCACCGCGTGCACGCCGTCGTAGGCGTCGGCGGCAAACTGGTCGGGGGTATCGCCGTACTTATCCTTGTAAGCGTTGACGAAGTCGGCGTTCTTCTCGTCGTCGGCGGAGAACGGGGTCATGAGCAGCAGACCCTCGGCAAGAGAGGTATCGAAGCCCTCAACGCCCAGGATGCCGTCCATGCCGTCGCAGCCCATCATCTTGACGTCGTAGCCCATGTCCTTGGCGTTCTTGAGCAGGACGGACGCCGGCGTGTAGTAGATCGGCGCAAAGATCATGGTGGCGCCGGCCTGCTTGGCCTTGGTCAGCTGGTTCGTAAAGCTCGTGGCGGAGTCGTCCTTAAAGGTCTCCTCGTCAACAATCTCGAGCTTGGACTCAGCGGCCTGGGCCTTAAAGGAATCTGCGATGCCCGAAGAATAGGCGTCGCCGGAGTTATAGAACAGCACGAACTTCTCGTCCGCATACTTCTGCGCCAGGAACTTGGCAGCGTTGACACCCTGGTTGGGGTCGGTGAAGCAAACCTGGAAGACGCAATCCTTGCCGTCGGTGACGTCCTCGGAGGACGCGGACGGGGTGATCATGAACGTCTTGGGGTCGTTACCACACTCTGCGGCAACGGCAACCGACGCACCCGTGGTAGTCGGGCCGACGAGGGCCTGCATGCCCCAGTCGAGCAGGGTGTTGAAGGCGTTGACGGCCTTCTCGCCATCGGCCTGGTCATCCTCGGCCTTGCTGGCAAGCGGCAGCTCCTTGGTCGAAAAATCCTTGCAGCCAAGCTCGACACCCTGGGTAACGGACTTGCCGTAGGACGCGTTGGCGCCGGTCAGCGGGCCGATGGTGCCGATCTTAAACGAAGCGTCGCTCGAAGCGGAACCGCTGTCGCCGCCGTTGGAGGAGCAGCCAGCTAGAATGGACATCGCCCCCAGACCTGCTGCGCTCGCGATAACGCTCCTGCGATTCATAACAGGGTTCAATGACTTACCGGTGAGGCTCGACATGCGGCTCTCCTCTCAAATCTCGTCGGGTTTCGGTTACCCGACAGGCCATCCTTCGCCGTGTTCGGCGTTCGCAAAATAGTAGACGCTTTAGTTGAGAAAAGTGGCGATTATTTCAACTTTTCTTTTGCTTTGTCCATTTATCCATTTTTATGCGTATTTCTATCAGTTTATGCAGTTTAGTCACTTTATTATGTGAAAGTAATGTTTCTGTTCTGTTACAAGCGCCCTTGCCCTGAATAAAACGGCCTCACCGGTCTCGTTATATGCACTTAGGCGGAGATGTACTTGCCGTCCTGGATTACATAGGCTGTCCATGCCGTCGGCACCCATTAGTGTCATGTCGTAGCTCATGTCCTTGGCGTTCTTGAGCAAAACGGACGCTGGGGTGAAATAGATCGGGGCAAAAATAAGCGTGGCTCCGACAAGGAAACTCCTGCGGTTAAGTACGTTGTTGATGCTAAGCATGGTGCCCCCCTCTTCGCTGGCCGCAGTGCGGCCGTCTTGCGGTACGGGGCAAACCTCATGGTGCAAACGTTGACAGTTTGTTACGGAGTTCCGTTTGTAGCGAGCATGTTTCCAATGTTTCCGCAGCGTTTCGGGGGTGCCGTTTTGTGCGACTCCTGTTGCCTGGCGAGCACGCGCCCTCGGTTCACGCTAGAATGCACTCAACCTTTAAGCGGTTAATCCATCCATAAGATGCACGAAGGAGCTATCTATGAGCGAACCCCTGCGCACCGTGAACGTCGGTCTGATCGGTCTGGGAACCGTCGGCGGCGGCGTGGCCCGTCTGATCAAGAGCCACCACGATGAGTACCTGGCAGCCTACGGCATCGACCTTAAGCTGACCCGCGCCTGCGCGCTTGCTTGGGAGCAGGCCGAGGCGGCAGGCATTGAGCGCGAGGCCTTTACGAGTGACTGGCACGACGTCGTCAGCGACCCCGCCGTCGACATCGTCGTCGAGCTGATCGGCGGTGAGCATCCCGCAACCGAGATCTTCACCACTGCCTTTGAGCACGGCAAGCACGTCGTCTCTGCCAACAAAGCCCTACTGGGCCGTCACGTCGAGACGCTTGCCGAGAAGGCACGCGCGTGCGGCGTGCAGATTAAGTGCGAGGCCAGCTGCGGCGGCGGCATCCCCATCGTGAGCACGCTTGAGCACGACCTGGTGGGCAACAAGATCCTGACCATCGCCGGTATTCTCAACGGTACCACCAACTACATCCTGTCGCGCATGGACGCCGAGGGTGCCGATTACGCCGACGTGCTCGCCGACGCGCAGGCCAAGGGCTATGCCGAGGCCGACCCGTCCGCCGACGTCGACGGCTTCGACGCCGCCAGCAAAACGGCGATCCTCGCCTCCATCGGCTTTGGCACCCGTGTGACCACCGACGACGTATACCAGCAGGGCATCCGTACCATCGGCGCCGAGGACATCGCCCAGGCACGCGAACTCGGCTACACCATTAAGCTGCTCGGCATCGCCCGCAACACCGACGCCGGCGTCGACGTCCGCGTGCATCCCACGCTGATCCCCGCCGACCACATGCTCGCCAAGGTCAACGGCGCCATGAACGCCGTCTACGTGGTGGGTGACGCCGTGGGCGAAACCATGTTCTACGGTGCCGGCGCAGGCTCCTTCCCCACCGCAAGCGCCGTCGTGGGCGATATCCTGTCGCTCTCCGAGCAGATCAGCCGCGGCGTGGCTCCGCTTCCCGAGATTGAGCCCTATGGTCACAACCTCGCCTTTAAGCCCATGGACGAACTCCAGACCAAGTACTATGTGCGTCTGAAGGTCGCCGACCGCGTGGGCGCCCTGTCCGAGACGGTCGACATCTTTGCCAAGCACAACATCTCGATCTCGCTCATCAACCAGGTCGAGGACGGCAAGTCGGGCGTCAGCGATGCCTGCTCGGTCATCTTCCTGACGCACCGCGCACTCGAGAAGGACGTCCAGGCTGCCGCCGCCGAGCTTGCCAGTGTCGACTGCGTGGCCGAGGTCGCCAACGTCCTGCGTATCGAGGACGTCGAGGCCTGGACCGAAGGTGTTATGGCCAACTAATCCAACGCTTGCCTAGCAATACACGCTTTGAGGGCTCCCGTCCGATGTGGGACGGGAGCCCTTTTGTCTCCTGCCCCAAGCACAACGGCAGAGTACATTTGCGCGAACCGCTCATCGGTAACGCGGGCTACCGTTCACCGATATGCAGACGCGACCGATTCCGGCTACCGCTACGCTGTGCTGCGAATGTCCGCCCGCGATGAGAGGAAGCACCATGTTGCTCGAGGGCAAGAAAGCAATCATCACCGGAGGCACGCGCGGTATCGGCTATGCCATCGCCTGTCGCTTTATCGAGGAGGGCGCCGCCGTCACGGTCTTTGGCTCGCGTCAGGAGACTGCCGACGCCGCCGTTGAAAAGCTGGCCGCAGCCTATCCCGAGGCCAAGGTCTGGGGCCGCACCTGCGACCTCACCTCGCTCGAGGCCGTAACCGAGGCCTTTACCGAGGCAGCCGCCGACATGGGTGGCCTGGACACGGTCGTTAACAACGCCGGCATCTCCCAGCGCTCGCCGCTTCTGGAGTACACGGCCGAAGAGTTCGCCAAGGTCATGGACCTCAACGTCGTCGCCGTCTTTAACGGCCACCAAGCCGCTGCCAAGATTATGGCCGAGGCAGGCCACGGCGGCACCATCACCACCACGAGCTCGATGGTCGCCAAGTACGGTCAGCCCTCCGGCGTTGGCTATCCCACGTCCAAGTTCGCCGTCAACGGTATGGTCCAGTCGCTCTCGCGCGAGCTCGCCCCCATGGGCATTCGCGTCAACGCTGTCGCTCCCGGCGTGACCAAGACCGATATGGTCGCCAACCTTCCCGAAGAGGTCATCAAGCCCATCATCGCCACCATTCCGCTCGGCCGCATGGGCGAGCCCGAGGACGTCGCCAACGCCTTCGTTTTCCTAGCGAGCGACATGTCCTCCTATGTCACGGGCGCCGTGCTCCCCGTCGACGGAGCCGCCCGCTCTTAAGGGACCACAAGCCTCAGCTCCCAGCCTCAACATAGTCCAACAAAGAAGGCGCGCCGTCTGCATCAACGGCTTATAGGACAAAATGTGTGTCCACGTTGGGGGCATCGGCGCAGGTCGATGCCCCTTTTTCAGCCGTTTAAATTCCGTGCCCGCTTTTAACCGCTCG
>JAGZGX010000032.1:0-22519 GCA_018367075.1 Collinsella sp. | reverse complement strand
GGCCTGGACGAAGTCCGGGCCCGCGCCTTTAGACGCGAGCCCGGGGCCCGTGGGTTATACCCTAAGAGCAAACCACCCTTTTTAAGGGTGGTTCTGATTCCTAGTGGTTATGCGGGCAGTTGGCGCAGCAGCCGCTGGTGGCGCTGGTGCTGGCGCCACCGCTTCGCTGGTCGGTGTTGTAGAAACCGCTACCCTCAAATTTAATGCCGCTGGCCGAGAACGTCTTGGCCGCCGGGGCACCGCAGCTGGGGCACACGACCTCGGGAGTCTCGGACATGGGATGCTCAACCTCAAACACGTTGCCGCAGCTCGAGCACTTGTAATCGTAGCGCGCCATAATACTTCCTTTTCAGCACAAAGCGGGCAGATTACTCTGCCCGCAAAAATTCAAACGTCTGTAACTGTACCCTATATCGGGGGTTTTATCACGCTTCGCCCCAGAATCTATGGTTGTTGCGCAGGAGCTGTGCGGTTTTGTTCTCGGCGGCTGCAATGTCCGCCTCGTCAGCCTGCCAGGTCCAGTTGCCCGTGGCAACGCCCGGAACGTTCATGCGCGCGTCGTCGCCAAGCCCCAGGATATCCTGTAGTGGCATCATCACTAGGGGAGCGTCGCTTGCCAGCGCGTCGCTCATCAGCTTGGCCGCCACCTCAACACCGCTCGGCTCGTCGCCGCCCGCAAAGGAACGCGTGCACCAACCGGCCAGCGTCGACGTATCGTGCGTTGAGGTGTACAGGATCTTTCCTGGCGTGGGGTGCACGCCGCAACGGACGTCGTAATCGCTAAACTCCAGCACGTCCATGCCGGGGAAACCGCAGGTCGAAGCCATGGCGCGAACACCGGGCGTCAAATAGCCCAAGTCCTCAGCGATAAAGTTGAGCGGACCCAGCTCATCGTAGGCAGTCTGGAACAGGTCCTTGCCCGGGCCCGCCAGCCAGCGGCCGTCGGCGCAAGCCTTGCCCGCGGGGATACTAAAGTAGCTGTGGAAGCCCAGGAAGTGATCCAGGCGCACGCGGTCGTAGAGCGAAAACGCGCGACACAGGCGATCCATCCACCAGCTATAGCCGTTCTGCTTCATGTGGTCCCAGCGGAACGTCGGGTTGCCCCACACCTGGCCTTCGGGCGCAAAGTTGTCGGGCGGCGCGCCAGAAATTTCGATTGCTTTGCCGGTATCGGACAGCCAGAAGTTCTCAGGTTCGCTCCACGCGTCTGCCGAATCGTCGGACACGTACATAGGAATATCGCCGATGACCTCGATGCCTTTCTTGTGCGCATAGTTCATGAGCTCGCACCAAGCCAGGTCAAAGCGGTACTGCATGTAAGCCTGCAGCTCTGCCTCGTCGTGGAAACGCTTGTCGTCAATCAGATGCTCGTTGTAGCGCGCGACATCTGCCGGCCAATCGTGGCGCGACTCGCCCTCAAAGTTCTTTTTGACGGCCATATAGACGCAGTATTTCTCGAGCCAATCGGCATTGCGATGTTTAAAGGCGGTGTACAGCGGATCGGCATCCTCGCCTCCGCGGGCCTTCCAGGTCTCAAAGTCGGCTGCCAGCTCCTCGTGGCTCTCGGGTAGCAGGTCGATATTGCCTGCAAAGGCCGAAGGACCGGCGTAAGGGGAGCGGAAGAAGTCCGTGGGGTTGACGGGGAGAACCTGCCAGTAGCGCATACCCATGGCGGCCAGATGGTCGATAAAGCGACGCGTGGGTGCGCCGATCGTACCGGGCTTGCCGTCGTCGGTCGGCACCGATGTGATATGGCACACAACACCCGCACCGTGATCGAGCGGCTCCTGCAGGCGCTGCTCGGCATGGTGATAAATGATCGACGAGCCCAGCGGATACAGATCGAGTGTGACCGTGCCGTTGTGGATCTCGCACTCGTGACCGCTGATCACGTCACTTGCACATTCGCCGAGCGCCGGAATCGTCACGCGGTGTGAATTGCGCAGGCTGCGGTTGATGATGACGGTCGCGGACTCGCCGTCCTTACCGGTGCGCGTATAAGCGAGTACTTCGTCATTGAGCGCAAAGGCCTTGATTCCACCGTCGATCATAAACGGCAACGCGCGGCGCACAGCAGATGCGTTCTTGACGATCGCAAACGTATCGAAGTCGTGCAGGTTTTCCTTGGTCGGCATGGTGCGACGATTGCCCGGATCGGTGAGTCCCTCAAGGCCGTACTCGTCGCCATAGTAAATCGAAGGCACACCCGGGAACGTCATCTGCATGAGCGTCGCGAGCCAAAAACGACTCTTGGCCAGGCCCATGGAGTTCTCGTCCAGGCGCCACTTGCTGCGCTCGCTCTCGGGCAGCTGCGACTCGTCGGGGCCGCCGCCGAGCACCGAGATGATGCGCGGACGGTCGTGACTCGAGAGCAGATTGAGCGCGCAGGACAGGGCTTCGCGTGGATAGTTCTCACGCAGGGTTTCGATATCCTCGGCTGCCTGATATGCGTTCTTGTAGCCCATCAAAAAGCCGATGACCATGTCGCGGAAGGGGTAGTCCATGGCAGAGTCGAGCTCAGAACCCTGCAGATAGCGGCGTAGATGGCCATAGCTGATCTTGTTGGAGGCGTCTTCCCAGACTTCGCCGAGCAGCAGCGCATCGGGCTTTTCGGCGAGCACGGCCTTTTTGATCTCGGCCAGGAAGTCGTCGGAAAGCTCGTCGGCCACGTCCAATCGCCAGCCGTGGGCACCGGCGCGCAGCCATTTGCGAATCACGCCGTCCTTGCCCAGGAGCTTCTCGCGCACCAGCTCGGAGCTCTCATTGATGGCGGGCATGTTGCCCACGCCCCACCAGCAGTCATACGAACCGTCTTCATGGAAGTAAAACGCATCGCGCCACGGCGAGTCCTCGCTCTGCCAAGCACCGACGCCGGGATAATTGCCGTAGCGGTTAAAGTAGATCGAATCGTCGCCCGTGTGGTTGAAGACGCCGTCCAGGATGATGGAAATGTCCAGCTTCTCGGCCGCCTTGCACAGCTCGGTAAAGTCCTGCTCGGTGCCCAGAATCGGGTCGATCTTGGTGTAATCGGCCGTGTCGTAGCGGTGGTTGCTCGCGGCCTCAAAGATGGGGTTGAGGTAGATGGCCGTAAAGCCTAGCTCGGCAATGCGGGGCAGGTCATTTTGGATACCCTTGAGCGAGCCGCCGTAAAAATCCCAGGTCTTGATGGAGCCGTCTTCGGCACGCTCGTACTCGGGCGGCTCGTTCCAGTCCTCGACCATGCGGCGCTGGATTCCGTTGCGCGGTTTTTCGATCTCGGCCAGCGTACGCTCGCGCCAATGCTCGTCGCGGGCATAGCGGTCGGGGAAGATCTGGTAGACCATGCCCCGCTCGTACCAGGTGGGACGGTTCTCGCGGTGCTTGTAGACGGTAATCTGGAACGACGGGACCTCGGCGTAGTCGTAGGTCACACCCTCGCCGCCGGTGCGGCCCTGCGGTGCACCCAAGCGGACCTCGGGCTGGCCCTCGATATTGCAGATAAAGCTGTACCAGATAAGACAGGGCTCAGTGCACTCAAGCTCTACGGTAAATATGCCGTCGCCCTCGTGCGTCATGGGGTACAGAGACTCACCGACTTCATCGACCCAGGTACGCAGGGTGAGCGTTGCCTGGTTGGGGTCGGCATCCTCCAAAATCACCGATAGCGAAACGGAAGTTCCAGTGGTCACAGCGCCAAACGGAGTACGAAACTGCGGCAGACGGCTGTTGTGAATCAATCTCATAATACGGTCCAGTTCAATAGAATCACGGCCTGCGGGCCATGGGCTTTACGCACAGGATATAAGTATATCTGTTGTACACAGGCTGTATAAACAACATTCGTTTACCATCGGCGAACGGTTGTCCTAGAAAATCGTTTTACCAACTACCTACAGAGAAGGGGCGCCCGGTTGGAGCGCCCCTTACATAGGGTTTAATGAGGTTTTGGATCGTTTGTGGACTAGCGGCGCTTGCGGGTGGCCGTGGCCTTGCGGACGGACGTCTTCTTGGACGGAGCCTTTTTCTCTGCCGGAGCGGCGGGGGAGACCGGGGTCTCCTTGGCGGGCTCGGGCTTTGCCTCCACCTTCGGGGCAGCCTTAACCTCAGCGGCCTTCGGCGCCGGCTTGGCCTTTACCTCGGCCTTGGGCTCCTCTTTGGTGGCAGCGGACTTGGGCTCTGTCTTGGTAGCTGCGGCCTTGGTCGTGGTCTTTTTGGCCGTCGTCGTGGTGCGCTTGCGCGTGGTGGTCTTGGCGGCCGGCTTCGTCTCGACAGCCGCCTCGGTCTTGGGCTCGACGGGGGTTTCCTCGACCTTGACAGCAGACTTTGCGGCGGCCTTCGAGGTCGTCTTCGCAGCGGCCTTCGTCGCGGCAGCCTTCGTGGTCGTCGACTTCGTTGCCGTGGTCTTCTTGGCTGCCGTTGCCTTCTTGGCGGTCGTGGTCTTGGTCGCGATCGCCTTCTTAGCAGCGGTCTTTGCCGGAACCTTGGCGGCCGGCTGGGCCTCAGCGACCTCGGCCTTTACCTCGGGAGCAGCTTCGGCTTCGGCGGCCTTCTTGGCAGCGGCGGTCGTGCGCTTGCGCGTGGTCGTTGCCTTGGTAGCGGTCGTCTTTGCTGCGGCGGTCTTGGTGGCAGCAGCTTTGGTCGTCGTAGCCTTCTTGGCGGTCGTCTTGCGGGTCGTGGTCTTCTTAACTGCGGGCTTTGCAGCGGGCTTGACCTCGGCCTCTGCCTCAGGAGCAACCTCAGCCTTCACCTCAGGCTCGTCCTTTGCGGGCTCAGCCTCAACCGGCTTCTCCTCGGCCTTGGGCTCCTCAGCGGCCACCGGTTCAGCAACAGTCTCAGGCTCGTCGACAACAGCCGCCGGCCTCTCAATCTCCGGATGCATAAAGAAGTACAGGTCCAGATACTTGTCGGCCGAGCGCGTCCAGCTAAAGTCCTGGCTCATGGCCTGCGTGACCAGCTGGTTCCAGGCGTCGCGGTTATCCCAGAACAGGCGTGCCGCGCGGAACACGGCGTCGCCCATCTCGTCGCCGTTAAAGTTGCTAAACGAGAAGCCCGTGCCCTCGCCGGTAAACTCGTTGTACGGGATCACAGTGTCCTTCAGACCACCGGTCTCGCGAACAATCGGCAGGGTGCCGTAGCGCATGGCGATAATCTGCGACAGGCCGCAGGGCTCAAACTTCGAAGGCATCAGGAACATGTCGGCGGCAGCATACATGCGCTGTGACAGCGCCGGATCAAACTCGATGCGCGCGGCCATGGTGCCGGGGTACTTGTCCTGGAAGTAGCGCAGTCCGTCCTCGTAGTCGCGGTCGCCGGTGCCCAGCACCGCCACCTGCACGCCGCCGGCCAGGATGCGGTCGAGCGCGTACATGACCAGGTCCATGCCTTTCTGGCGCGTCAGACGCGTGACCATGACCATAAGCGGACGGTCGTCGCGAACCTCGAGCCCCAGCTCTTCCTGCAGCTTGGCCTTGCACACGGCCTTGCCGGAACGGTCCTCGACGGTGTAGTTGGCGGCAATGCGCTTGTCGGTCGCCGGGTCAAAGCCCGCGACGTCAATGCCATTCAAAATGCCCTGCAGCGCGTACGAACGCTCGCGCAGAACGCCGTCCAGGCCCTCGCCAAATTCGGGCGTCTGGATCTCGTTGGCATAGGTAGGACTTACCGTAGTGATGGCGTCGGCATAGCGCAGCGCGCCCAGCATGTAGTTGATGCTGCAAGCGTCGCAACGCAGCTGCGAGGCGGCCGCCGGAATATGTGCCACACCCAGGATATCCTCCATTACGGTGTCGCTAAACTGGCCCTGGAACGCCACGTTGTGGATCGAGAACACGGTCTTGACTCGGTCGTACAGCGGCAGGCCCTGGTAGAACTCGCGCAAAAACACGGGCGCCAGTGCCGTCTGCCAGTCGTTGCAGTGCAGGATGTCGCACTCAAAGCCGGCCGGCAGGTGCTGCAGGCTTTCGGTGATGGCCTTGGAGAAGAACGCAAAACGCTCGCCGTCGTCAAAGAAGCCATACGGATAGTCGCGCGCAAAGTAGCGCTCGTTGTCAATGAACATATAGGTGACGCCATCGTGCTCGAGCTTCTCAAGTCCGCAGTACTCATTGCGCCAGCCCAGGCTCACGTAAAAATCGGAGAAGTGCTCCATCTGCGCCTTGTACTCGTCCTTGATGGTGGCGTATTTGGGCACCATCACGATAACCTCGGCGCCGGCGCGCACGAGCGCCGCAGGCAGCGAGCCCGCTACGTCACCCAGGCCACCGGTCTTCACAAACGGTGCGCACTCGGCCGAGGCAAACACGATCTGCATCTTTTTGCTGGAATCAGCCATATTGTCTCCCTGTTGCAATTCGAGAATAGCCGCCTGGCGCTAACCGGGCGGCTATTCTACATGTTACGAGCGATGTTGCGGTGCCAACGTTAACGCACGATGGTGGTATCGGAAGTTAACGGGGCCTTGCCCAGCACCAGGATGTTCTCGGGCGTGCCGCGAAGCTCGGTGTTGGTGGGAACCACGTTGTTCTTGTCCAGGATGGCGTTCTCAACGCGGGCGCCGCTCTTGATGATGCAGCTCTGGTTGATGATCGAGTTGGTCACCGAGGCGCCTTCCTCAACCACAACGCCGCGCGACAGGATCGAGTTGCGCACGGTTCCCTTGATGATGCAGCCGGCCGAGATAATCGAGTTGCAGGCGTGGCTGCCGGTTGCGTAGCGCGAAGGCGGTACGTCGTGGGCCTTGGTTAGGATCGGGCGCTCGGGATCAAAGAGCTGGTCGGCCACGGTCTGGTCGAGCAGGTCCATGCTGCGGCGATACAGCGACTTCTCGCTAAACACGCCCACGACCTCGCCCTTGTATTCGTAGCTGCAAACGTCGATGTTGCCAAAGTCGCCCTGGAGTGCCTCGAGCAGGTCCAGATAGTCGGCGGCCTGGTAGTGGTCGATGATCTCGAGCAGCGTCTCGCGGTTGACGATGCAGCAGTCCATAGAGGCGTTGTCGCCGTACACGACGCCTGCGCTCACGCCCGTCAGGCGGCCGTTCTCGTTAATCTCGAGCTTGGTCTCGTCATCGACGTTGTGCGTGGCCTTGCAGTACACCACGGTCATCTGGGCACCGGAGTTCTCGTGCGCGTCGATGATGGTGTTGAGGTCCATGTTAAAGATGATGTTGGTGCCCATCATCACAACGTAGGGCTTATCCGAGCGCTGGAACAGCGTCTTGTTGGAGATGATGTCGCGCAGCAGGAAGCGCATGCCGCCCTTGGTGGTGCCATACGCGTTGCCGGGAACCATGAACAGGCCGCCCTTTTTGCGGTCCAGGCCCCAGTCCTTGCCCGAGCCCACGTGGTCGATCAGCGAGCGGTAGTTGCCCGGCATGACGACGCCGACGGTCTTAATGCCGGCATTCATCATGTTGGACAGCGGGAAATCGATCAGGCGGTAGCGGCCCAAAAACGGAACGGACGCGATGGGGCGGTCCTTGAGCAGAACGCTGCCGTAGGTCGAAGAGTAGTTAGCGGTGATATAACCGATGGCCTTGCGATTGATCATCGGATCATTCCCCCTTCCCGATAACGACGTCATTTCCAACGACGGCCGTATCCTTGGTGGTATCGACAGAGCCGAGCTTCACGCCCTCTTCGACCGTGGAGTTCTCGCCCAAAATAGCGCGGCAGATGTGCGCGCCGCTCTTAACGTGCGCACCCGGCAGCAGCACGGAGTCCTCGACCACGGCGCGCTCCTCAATGATGACATCGGTCGAAAGGATCGAGTGGCGAGCGGTGCCGTAGATCTTGCAGCCGTTGGAGACCAGGCAGTCGTCCAGGCGACCATCCGGACCAATGTAGTGCGGCGGACGCGTGGTGATGTTGGACATGATGGGGAAGTGCTTGTCAAACAGATCGAACTCGGGGTTGTTGCCCAGCAGGTCCATCGAGGTCTCGTGGAAGCTGGCGATGGTGCCGACGTCCTTCCAAAAGCCGTGGAACTCGTAGCTGTACAGGCGCTTGCCCTCGCCGAGCAGCTTGGGGATGATGTCCTTGCCAAAGTCGTGGCTCGAACGCTGGTCCAGAGCATCCTCCTCGAGCGCCTCGATCAGGACGTCGGCCGAGAAGATGTAGATGCCCATGGAGGCGAGGTTCGAATCGGGCTTATCGGGCTTCTCGGTGAACTTGGTGATGCGGCCGTCCTCGGGGTCGGTGGTCAGGATGCCAAAGCGGCTGGCCTCCTCCCAAGGCACGGGCATAACGCTCACCGTGAGGTCGGCGTTGTTCTCAATGTGCGTCTTGAGCATCTTGCGGTAGTCCATGCGATACAGGTGATCGCCCGAAAGAATCAGGACGTACTTGGGGTCGTTGGCCTTGATGTAGTCGAGGTTCTGCGTGATGGCGTCTGCCGTGCCCGCATACCAGGCGCCGCCGGTCTGCGTCTCGTACGGCGGCAGGATCGACACGCCGCCGTCGCGGCTGTCCAGATCCCACGCCTCGCCGGAGCCCACATAGGCATGCAGCAGGTAGGGGCGATACTGCGTCAGAACGCCCACCGTGTCGATGCCCGAGTTGGAGCAGTTGGAGAGCGAAAAGTCGATAATGCGGAACTTGCCACCAAAGCTAACCGCCGGCTTAGCGATCTTTTGGGTGAGTGCCCCCAATCGGCTGCCCTGTCCTCCTGCGAGGAGCATCGCGATGCATTCTTTCTTACTCTTCGATTTCTCCTTCTGTCATCGATGTTCCTAAACCCATTAGCGACGGGCGCGGCGCAACGTCGCACCCGTCGAGTAATGCCGTGCTGGCATAAGGGAACTCGCGCGCCTTTAAGCGTGCCAGATCTCGTCGCGGTACTCGCGAATGGTGCGGTCGCTCGAGAACCAGCCCGAGGAGGCGGTGTTGAGCAGCGCCTTGCGGTTCCAGGTCTCCTGGTCGCCGTAGCTGCCGGTGAGCTTCTCCCACGCATCCACGTAGCTGCGGAAGTCTGCCATAACCAGGTCGGGGTCGTTGTTGTTCATGAGCTCGTTGTAAATGCTCTCGAAGTTGCCCGAAAGACCCGCAAAGGTGTTGTCCTTGAGCTCGTCCATCACGCGACCCAGGCGCTCGCGGTCGCCGTTGAGGGTATCCCACGCAAAGTAGCTGTTGGATGCCCAGAGCTGCTCGACCTCGGGAGCGGTCAGGCCGAAGATGGCCTCGTTCTCGCGGCCGGCCAGGTCGGCGATCTCGATGTTGGCGCCGTCGAGGGTGCCCAGCGTAATGGCGCCGTTCATCATGAGCTTCATGTTGGACGTACCCGAAGCCTCCTTGCCGGCCGTGGAGATCTGCTCCGAGATCTCGGCGGCGGGGTAGATGAGCTGGGCGTTACTCACGCGGAAGTTGGGGATAAAGCAGACCTTCATGACCTCGTTGACGCGCGGGTCGTTGTTGATGACGTCGGCCACGGAATTAATGAGGCGGATGGTCTCCTTAGCGAAGGTGTAGCTCGAGGCTGCCTTGCCGCTAAAGATGAAGGTCGTCGGCGTCACGTGAAAGTTGGGATCGGCGATGCGACGGTTGTAGATGTCCATCACCTTCATGATGTTCATGAGCTGGCGCTTATAGGCATGGAAGCGCTTAACCTGAACGTCGAAGACGGTGTTGGGGTCAATGACCAGACCGGTCTCGGCCTTAACGTAGGCGGCCAGGCGCTCCTTGTTGGCGCGCTTGGAGGCACCCACGGCCTTCAGGAACTCGGTGTCGTTCTGGTACTCTTTGAGCTTCTCCAGCTCAAAGGCGTCCTTGAGCCAGCCGTCGCCAATGGCCTCGGTCACAAGCTTGGCGTAGGTGGGGTTGGCCTCGGCAAAGAAGCGACGGTGCGAGATGCCGTTGGTCTTGTTGTTGAACTTTTCGGGCGTCAGGGCATAGAAGTCCTTGAGCACGATGTTCTTGATGATGTCGGAGTGAATCTTGGCCACGCCGTTGACGCTGTGGCTGCAGATCACGGACAGGTTGGCCATGCGAATCTCGCCGTCCCATAGAATGGCGGTCTGGCGCAAACGCTCCTGCCAGCCCTCCTGGGTGGTGTCGAACGACTCGTGCCAACGACGGCTGATCTCATCGATGATCTGATACACGCGGGGGAGGAGCTTGGAGAACGTGCCGATGGGCCACTTCTCCAAGGCCTCGGGCAGGATGGTGTGGTTGGTGTAGCTCACGACCTGCGTCACGATGTTCCAGGCGTCGTCCCACTCGAGCTTCTTCTCGTCGATGAGGATGCGCATGAGCTCGGGGCCGCACATGGCGGGGTGCGTGTCGTTGGTGTGGATGGCTACAAACTGCGGCAGCAGGTCCCAGTTCTCGCCGTGCTCCTTCTCAAAGGTGTCGAGCAGGCTGTAGATGCCGGCCGAGACAAACAGGTACTCCTGCTTCAGGCGCAGCAGACGGCCGTGCTCGCCGGCGTCGTTGGGGTAGAGGATGGCGCTGATGGCCTCGGCCTCGGCGCGCTCGGCGTCGGCCAGGGCATAGTCGCCGCGGTTGAAGGCCTCAAGGTCAAAGTGCTCCTCAACCGGCTCGGCGGCCCAGACGCGCAGCTTGTTGACGGTCTCGCCGGCATAGCCCACAACGGGGATGTCATAGGGAACGGCCAGGATATCCTGCGTGTCCACCGTGCGGTAGAACGTGCGGCCGTTCTCCTCAAAGCCCTCAACATGGCCACCAAACTTGATGGTCACGGCCTTGTCCTGACGGCGGACCTCCCAGGGATAGCCGTGGGTGAGCCATTCGTCGGTGGCCTCGACCTGGCTGCCGTTGACGATTTCCTGCTTAAACAGGCCGTAGCGGTAGCGCATGCCGTTGCCGTAGCCGGCAATGCCCTCGGCTGCCATGGAATCCAGGAAGCATGCGGCCAGACGGCCCAGGCCACCGTTGCCCAGAGCCGGATCGGGCTCCTGGTTCTCGATGACGGACAGGTCGAAGCCCATGTCGTCGAGCGCCTCGGCGACCATGTCGCGCACGCCAAAGTTGAGCAGGTAGTTGTCAAGCAGGCGGCCGATCAAAAACTCGATCGAGAAGTAGTACACGCGCTTCTTGCCCTCGGCGGTGACGCGGGCGTCGCTCTTGGTGGCAACGGTGCGTGCCTTCTCGGCCACGAGCTTGGCCAGGGCGTTAAAGCGGTCCAGATCGCTGGCAGCCTCGACGCTCTTGCCGCTGATGCTCATGACGGCATCGCGATAGAGCTCGGTAAACTCCTGCTTGTTGTCGAAGATCTTATTCATACGTTCCTTTCCCCCGGGGATGTTTCTCCCGGAACGGTTATGACTTGTATCCTACGCCCCCGCGGGGCGGGTAATTACAGCTGTAACGCTTTTGTTACGCATCCTTGGCAGATGGCTTAACAGCAGCTGCCTTGGCCTTGGGAGCAGCCTTTTTAGTGGATGCCTTTTTGGCCGTGCTGGACTTGGCCGAAGCCTTGGCAGCAGACTTGGCAGCCTTCGTCTTAGCCGGAGCCTTCTTAGCAGCCGCGGTCTTGGGCTTTACCGAGGACGTCCGCTTGCGCGTCGCCTTCTTGGGCTCTTTAACCACGGGCGGCTTATAGCTGCTGGGACCGCGGCGCTTAAGCACCACGCCTGCCAGGCCGGGCACCTTAATTTCGATGGAGTCCATCTGCCCGTTCCAGGGATAGGGCTCGCTCGAGCAGGTGTAGGGCTCCTCGCCGGCGTAGCCGCTGCCGCCAAACTCGGGACGGTCGGAATCGAAGATGACCTCCCAATCGCCCTCGCGCGGCACGCCCACGCGGAAGCTCTCATAGCTCGCCGGGTCAAAGTTGATCAGGATCACCAGGTCGTCATCGACGTCCTCGCCCTGACGGACAAAGCTCACGATGGACTGCTTGGAGTTGTCCGCGTCGATCCAGGTAAAGCCATCGTCGGTGTAGCCGCGCTCGTACAGGGCGGGCTCGGCGGTATACAGGTGGTTAAGCGCCTTGATAAACGCCTGATGATGACGGTGGGTCTCGTACTCCTCGGTCAAGAACCACTGAATGGACTCGTAGTAGCGCCATTCAATAAACTGGCCGATCTCGTTGCCCATAAAGTTGAGCTTGGCACCGGGGTGCGTCATCTGGTAGAAGGCCAGCGTGCGCAGGCCGGCAAACTGGCGCCACCAGTCGCCCGGCATGCGGCCGATGAGCGAGCACTTGCCATGCACGACTTCGTCGTGGCTCAGCGGGCAAATAAAGTTCTCGGTAAAGGCGTACATGATGGAGAACGTCAGCAGACCGTGGTTGCCGGGGCGCCACGGAAAATCGGTCTGCATGTAGTGCAGGGTGTCGTTCATCCAGCCCATGTCCCACTTGTAGTGGAAGCCCAGGCCGCCGTCCTGCGGCGGATAGGTCACGAGCGGCCACGCGGTGGACTCCTCGGCCATCATCATCACGTCGGGGCAGTGCGCCTCCACGGCGCAGTTGACCTGGCGGATAAACGCGCTGGCGTCCAGGTCCTCCTCAGTACCGTACTTGTTGAACTTCTTTTGGCCGGGATCGTCGATGCCAAAGTTTAGGTACAGCATGCTAGACACGCCGTCCATGCGAATGCCGTCCACGTGGAAGTTTTCGATCCAATACAGCACGTTGGAGACCAGGAAGGAGCGGACCTCGCCGCGGGCGAAGTCAAACTTGTGCGTGCCCCAGTTGGGGTGAATCTCGTGCTCAAACAGCATGTGGCCGTTAAAGGTGGCAAGGCCGTGGGCGTCGGCGCAAAAACCGCCGGGCACCCAGTCCATGATCACGCCAATGCCCGCCTCGTGGCACGCATCGATAAAGTGCATGAGCTGCTGCGGGTTGCCGTAGCGCGACGTGGCGGCAAAGTAGCCGGTCGTCTGGTAGCCCCAGGAGCCATCGAAGGGATGCTCCATAAGCGGCATGACCTCGATATGAGTGTAGCCCATGTCGCGTACGTAGTCCACGAGCTCGACCGATAGGTCGTCGTAGGTGTAGAACTCGCCGCGCTGCGCGGGGAAGGGGTCCATGGGGCCGGGGTAGTTGCCGTACTCGTCCGGCTCGCCCTGCGGTGCGTCGCCGTGGCGCTTCCACGAGCCAATATGCACCTCGTAGATGTTGAGCGGCTGCGACATGTGGTTGTGGTCGGCGCGGCGCTTGAGCCACGCGGCGTCGTTCCACTTGTAGCCATCGAGGGTCCACAGCACGCTGGCAGTACCCGGAGGGCACTCGGCCTTAAAGGCATACGGATCGGCTTTGTAGAGCTTCTCGCCCTCGTTGGTCTCGATGAGATATTTATAGAGCTGGCCCTGCTCGGCGCCAGGAATAAAGCCTTCCCAAATAGCGCTCGTATGCACGGGCACCAGCGGGTTGGCTTGCTCATCCCAGTCGTTAAATTCACCAATGACATGGACGCTTTTTACATCGGGCGCCCAAACGCAAAAGCGCCAGCCACGCGTACGGTTCTGCGTGTCGGGATGCGCGCCCATCTTTTCCCAGCTGCGCTCCCACGTGCCAATGCCAAACAAATAGACATCGTCTTTGGTGAGCTCCGGTGCGTGCGGGGCGGCTTTACGGGTAGCGGGCTTTTTGGTTGCTGGCTTTAGCTTTGTATCGCTCACGTTTGATCCCATCATGACGCGGCAGCGTGTTGCCTTGGTGACTAGATGCGAAAGGTCCAAGGCTGCACGAATCGAAGGGACGGCGAAGTTTCTGTGATTCGTTCCACCTCGCGTGCTCGGTGGAACTTTCGGCAGAAACTACGATAACACCTGTGCGTTAGTTTTATGGACGAAAGCGGATTTGCTGGAGCGTTTAATCGGTAAGCGACATGTTTATACCACTGGCAGAATTGCCGTGGTAAAACTCTTGACAGTTTTACCAATTTGGGTTTCAAAATTGTTTGGCTGACGTTTGGTAAAACGTTTTTAGCAGGATGTTTACCATTTGATATCGAAAGGTTCGTTTATGTCCCAGACCGCCGCCCACAATGTCGCTTTTATTTTCGATTGCGACGGCACGCTGGTTAATAGCACCCCCGTTTGGGCCTATGCCCAGCCCGAGTTATTGCACCGCCACGGAGTTGACGTGACCGTGGATGACTTTGCCCAATTTGAGCACCTGTCGCTGGAGGACGAGTGCCAGGCCTACCACGACACGTGGGGCATTGGCGCGAATGGCGAAGAGCTGTATCGCGAGCTGCGCGAGATTTTGATTGATGGGTACTCCAAGGTGCCGCCGCGTGAGGGGCTCCTGGCATTTTTGGAGCAGGCAAAGGCGGCGGGCATTGCCATGTGCGTTGCCACGTCCACGCCGGCCGAGCTGGTACAGTCCGCGCTCGCTGGTGCCGGGCTTGACGCTTACATGGAGTTTGTTACCACGACGGGCGAGGCAGGACGCTCCAAACAGTTCCCCGATGTGTACGAGCTGGCGCTGCGTCGCCTGGAAGAGCGCCACGGGTGCAAGTTTGAGCGCGCATGGGTGTTTGAGGACGCTGTCTTTGGCCTTAAGAGCTCTGGCACCGCTGGCTTTAAGCGCGTGGGCATCTATGACCCGCACGGCCGCATGAAGCGCGACGAGGTTCGCGACAACTGCGATATCTTTATCGACAGCTATGAGGAGCTGGATCTGGCCCGCGTGCTTTCGTTTGAGGGATAGGCGATGGCTGTGGCTTGCAAGGTATTAGTTGTCTGCGGCTCGCCCGTGGTGGCGAGCACAGATCTGTTGCGAAGGCTAGCAGGGGAGTGCGACCACGTTGTCGCCGTGGACCGCGGGCTCGACGCACTGCTGGGCGCTGGCCTGGGCTGCGACGTATATGTGGGGGATGCCGACACGGTAAGCGATGCGGGCCGAGAGTTGGTCGATGCCGCCACCGACTTTGAAGTTGAGCGCCACGACCCGTACAAGGACTATACCGATCTGGCGCTGGCGCTCGATTCCGTCCGCCGTCGCTGGCCGGGTGCCGAAGTGGTTGCGACCTGCGCCACCGGCGGCCGTCCTGATATGGCGCTATCCGTACTGGGGCTGCTCACAGGCTACGAGGATGCCCCTGTCTGGATTGCCGAAGACAAGGTGGTCGCCCGCATCCTTCGCGCAGGCGAGTCGTGGACCATCGAAGGCCACGAGGGCAGCACCTTCTCCATCATCGCCATAGCCCCTGGGACGGCGGTAAGCGAACACGGCCTAGAGTGGGAACTAGATCACGCCCCGCTGGGCCTGCTAGCCGACACGGGCATCAGCAACGTCGTCAGGTCAACAGCCACGATCAAAGTCCGCACCGGCTCCGCCATAGCTTACCTCTACATGTAAGGTCTATCGCATCAGGGTTTTATCGAGACGGTGGATAGAAATAAGCGCTCGAAGAGTGATTATTTCTGCCCCGTCCCAGGAAAACCCGTAAGTAAGAGATTCAACCCAAAAAAGTCCTTGCATCAAAGAAAGTCTTCCCTTATAGTACTACTTCGTCACGGGGGCGTAGCTCAGCTGGGAGAGCGCTTGACTGGCAGTCAAGAGGTCAGGGGTTCGATCCCCCTCGTCTCCACCATCGTGAATGCAAAGGCCTTCGGTATTCCGAAGGCCTTTTTTCATGCCAAAATACCTTGCGCCGCAATCCCTTCCTATGCCAACAAGAAGTTGCACAATTTATTTCACATGTCTGTACATAGTTTGTTAGACAAACGCGATTAACAGTGCATCTCTCTGCTCCGTCTGGGCTTCAGGAACGCCCCTAATCACCGCCATTACCTCAATAAGCTGCATCAATGTGAACAACATCCCAAAACAACACCGTTGAACACGCTAAATGAACGATATGTTGTCCGTCATTAGCCAAATCAGTTTTGCGACCAGCTTGTGCTAAGATACCTAACGTTACATGAGTTCAACTGCGCTCACGGCTTTAGCAAGCCACAAAGCGCAGGGTCGATCAGCATCCGGCCGTAACGGCGGTGCTAGAAACACCACGAGCTCCAATAAGAAGGTCATGCGGCTCTTTTAATTTGCGTTGATTTATTTATGAGATGCAAATTCTAGAAGTTCGTATGACAAATCGTAGCAGTCCTACAGCTGTTTGCGTGCGGTCCAGTTTTGTTCCCGCTTGACTGGTTCGCACGCAGCCAGCTGGGGTCGCGGTCATTTTGCGATACACGTCCGCGTCTCTAGCAACTGCACTCATACATACCGTTCACGGTGGGGCAGAGCCACGTGCTTGTCTAACTGGGCTCAGGGTTTGAATATGGAGCGCCTTCGCGCACAAGCGCCCTGGCGAAGCCATACCCAAACCCCGTGAGCCACACGTAAGACAGCAAGGGGGTGGTGCTCGTGTGGTATGTGATCCAGGTCATTAACGGTCGCGAAGACGTAATGCGCGAGCGCATCGAGCATGTGGTGCCGGCTGGCGCCATGCAGGAGCTCTTTTATCCCCAATTTCAAACCGAAATCAAGGTACACGGCGAATGGGTCAACACAACTAAGCCGCTCTTTCCCGGTTATCTTATCTGCGATACTGCAGATCCCCGCACCGTGCAACAGTCTTTGTTGCGCATGGACGATTTTGCCCGGGTGCTATCCCAGGACGGTCAGTTTGTGCCGCTGGCAAAAGAAGAGACCCAGCTTATTGGCGGCTTTACGCATAGGGGAGACCGCGTGGTGCCCATAAGCGAGGCCCTAAAAGACGGCGACCAAGTCGTAGTTACGGCAGGTCCGCTGCTGGGCCACGAAGGCCTTATCAAAACCATTAACAGACGCAAGAGCACTGCTTATTTGGAGCTCGACTTGTGCGGCCGACGCGTAACTACGCGCGTTGGCCTCGCTGTGCTTTCGGCGGAATAGCGTGTATTGCGAAACCTTAAAAAGGCGATCGCCTAGCCGTGGGCGGTCGCTAAACAGAATAGGGAGGATCCCCGGCCCGGGGACGAAGTGTTGGAAGAGAACGTGTCGGATAAAACAGAATATGTAAAGGATGCGCCCGTGGATGCGGCACCGATTGATCAAGTTAGGGATTGGCGGGCAGACTCTCAGACTCCTGTTGCTACGGAGTTTCCTCTCCCCGTTGAGAACCCTGCTCCGGCGCAAGGCTTCGTTGCGACAGGAAGCTATAGGGCGCCTGCTGCCGATCCCAACGCTGCTGCCCCCAGGAAAGGTGGGCCAGGCTACTTTGCCTTCAAGCGAGCCTTCGACATTGTATTTTCTGCTGTGGTCTGCGCGGTGTTGGCCGTCCCCGTTGTAGCTGCATGCGTTGCCATTGAGATTGACTCTCCCGGCAAACCGTTTTTCCGTCAAAAGAGAGTCGGTAAAGGCGGTAAGCCTATCTATATTTTCAAACTCCGCACCATGGTTTCTGATGCTCACGAGCACCCAGAGAAGTACATGACCCCTGAGCAGCAGGCACAATGGCGGCGTGAACAGAAGGTCGACAATGACCCGCGCATTACGCACGTGGGCCGCTTTCTTCGGCACACTTCGCTCGATGAGCTGCCGCAGTTCATCAACGTACTTACGGGCGATCTATCCGTCATTGGACCAAGGCCTGTGACACTCGAGGAGACCTTCGAGTACGGTGACGCCCGCGACGAAGTGCTTGCATGTAAGCCTGGCATTACTGGCTGGTGGGCAGCGACAGATCGTAACGACTCAACGTGGGGGAGCGGTCAGCGTCAGGCACGCGAGCTCTTCTATGTACGACACCAGTCGTTCGGTCTTGACGCTCGCGTGTTTGTAAAGACCTTCAAGGCGATGAGGAAGGGTAAGTAGATGGGTCGCCCCTCATTCAAGGAATCAAAAACAGCCATCGTGATTATTGCCTGGAACTCGGATCATTTCATCGGTGCATGCGTTGAATCGGCGCTTTCTCTAAGATGTCGAACCCTTGATGTCTGGGTTGTGGACAACGGCTCGAGTGACTCCACGCCCGATATTCTTTCAGCTCTTGCTAAGGACGATAAAAGGCTACACGTTATCTCTGCTGGTAGAAATCTCGGTACAACGGTGTCTCGTAACTTAGTTTTGAAGCAGTTGAGCGTTGATACCGATTATATTTGCATTCTCGATTCTGATACCGTCGTGAACCAGTCGGCCTTTGAGTGTTTGGCGGCAGTGCTTTCTGATAGCTCTGTCGGGGTTGTCGGGCCCACGATGATTAACTCCTCCGGCGAGACACAGCTCTCCGGTAGGGCCTTGCCCACTTTGCCTATTAAGCTAGCGAAAGCATTTCCCTTCGGTGAATTTGCACAAAAGGCCGCTGATTTAGAGATTCCAAGTACTTCAGTTGTACGAGGTCTGCAAGACGTTGGCTATTTACTTTCGGCTTGTTGGTTTATACCGCGCGAGACTCTCGAAGTCGTAGGCTTTCTTGATGAAAAGATATTCTATGCGCCCGAGGATGTCGATTGGTGCTTGAGATGTCATGAGTCAGGGCTTCGGGTCGTTCGTTGCTATGAGGCTTACATCGTGCATGAATATCAACGCCTTTCGCACAAAAAGCTTTTTAGTAAAACTAATTTTGAGCATATTAAAGGGCTTTTATATTACTTTGCAAAACATCGTTATCTGATTAAGGCCCCGGAGCTGCAGAAAGGCCCATTTAATGCTTAGTAGGGATCTTATTTTCTTTTACATAGATGCCTTGGGCCGTTCTTGCCTTGGGGGCAATTTATGAAATATCTTTCACGGATTCTCGCGTCAAACCATCGTTCTGATGGAATTCATGTCCTTTGTTATTCTGAAGCTTGGGGACAGGGCGGTGTTGAGACGTTCCTAATGTCGATATTTCGACGTTGGCAGGGTAAGGGGTTCTATTTTACGCTTTTCTCCTGCTGGGACTGGAACCTTGCGCTAGATGCTGAACTCGAGGCATTGGGGATTGATCGTTTCACAGTTTTCCCCGACAGCAAGCCCGGGCAGGTGAAGCGCCTTTGCGAGGGCTCTGCTGCTTTCGGTGCGTTAATCAACGAGATTCGTCCCGACGCCGTCTACGTTAACACCATGAACGGGATGGGCTTCCTTTATTCTGAGGTCGCACAGAAACACGGCGTTCCTGTGCGAGTGGTGCACTCGCACAACTCGGCCTTCGGGTCAGGGCAGGCTGTCGTCAAGGCCGTCATGCACAGCTTCGGCAGGGCCGCGTTCGGCGGTAGCGCCACTGTTCGCCTCGCCTGCTCCGCCGACGCAGGGCATTACCTCTTCGGTGCCCGCCCCTTCGAGGTCGTGAACAACGGCATCGACACTTCGCGCTTTGCCTTCGACCCTGCTGCTCGCACCGAGATTCGCTCGCGTTTCGGCATTCCACAAGACACGGTGTTGTTCGGCAGCGTGGGTCGCATCGCAGAGGCGAAAAATCCGCTTTTCCAGATAAGGACTTTCGCCGAGGTCTTACGCGCCGTGCCCGGTGCTTACTACCTGATGGTGGGTGACGGCGATATGAAGGGCCAGGTTAAAGCGTTGATTCGGGAACTCGGTATCAATGACAGAGTGATCATGCCTGGCTACCTTCCCGATCCCGCCCCCGTTTACTCAGCCCTCGATTGCTTCCTTATGCCCTCCTTATTCGAAGGTCTTGCCATTGTGTGCATTGAGGCACAATGCGCGGGATGCCGCATTGTGTGCTCCGAGGCTCTCCCTCCTGAGGCCCATGTATCTGATGCCGAGGCCTTGCTGCCGCTTTCCGCCGGTGAGCGAGCATGGGCTGAGAAGGCAGTCGAGATGTCGTACATGGATGTTGACAGGCCTGCGTACGCTGCGTCGGTGCGTGAGGCAGGCTTCGATGCCGATGACACTGCCCGAATAGTTGCTGGAGTTCTAATAGGAGGTAAAAATGCCTAATTATTTGACCCCAAACGAAGTTAAGGCAGAGGAGCTCGCAATGCTTGTCGAGTTCGGGGACCTTTGCAAGAGGGAGGGGCTTAGATACTCGCTCGCTGGCGGCACGCTGCTGGGTGCGGTGCGTCATAAAGGATTCATCCCTTGGGACGATGATATCGATGTGTCCATGCCACGTCCCGATTTTGATAGTCTGGTCGCACTTGCGCGCTCAGGGGCTTTGCCGATAAACCGTTCACTTGAACCTTATTCGGGCAACTGGGGACATCCGGTTTTTCTGAAATACATTAATCGCAATATCGCTGTGGATGCCCATTACGAGAACGGGGAAGGCTTTCTCTGGATGGACGTTACTCCCGTCGAGGGGCTTCCCGCCGACGAGAAAGAGCTTGCTCGCATATACAAGCGAGCTGGTAGGCTCCAACGGATTCTCATGTTCTGCAAAGCAGACTCTAAGGAAGGAAAGACACGGCTGAAACGCGCTTTTAAGCGACTATTTGTGCCTGTTGTAAATGCTGTAGGGGCTTTCGACCGCTCGATCTCCAAGCTGGACGATCTGGGAAGGGGATGCGTTTTCGGGAGCACCCCTTGGGTTGGCTGCACAGTATGGGGTCTATACGGAACGGGCGAGCGATACTCCTACTCGGGCTGGGAAGAAACTGTTCAACTCGAATTTGAGGGACAGAAGCTTAACGCGATTTCCTGCTGGGATGCTTATCTTTCGGGTCTCTACGGCGACTATATGCAGCTGCCACCCGAGGACAAGCGCATAACGCATGAGATTAAGGCATGGAGAACCAATGATACTGAAAAATAAAGATACCTCAGTGACCGCCGTAATATTCGCCGGCGGTGTCGGGACGAGAATGCATTCGAAGGACCTTCCGAAGCAGTTCCTTCGCATACATGGCAAGCCGATAATTGCGTGGACTATAGGCGTCTTCGAGAAGACACCTCGCATCGACAATGTCGTTGTTGTGTGCAATGCCAACTGGCTCGACTACTGCCAAAGCATTATTAGCGAGTTCAGTCTGAACAAGGTAAGAGCCGTTGTCGCTGGTGGCGAGACGGGTCAGCTCTCCATCCACAACGGCCTTTTGGCCGCAGCGAAACTATCCGACCCGAAGAAGACGGTAGTACTCATTCACGATGGCGTTCGTCCTCTCATCGATGCAGGCACCATCGAGCGCAACGTGGCCTCGGTGGAGGAGTTTGGCTCCTCCATCACATGCGTTAAGGCGAAGGAGACTATCTTGGTTAAAGCCGACGACGGAGTAGAGATCGTCCCACGTGAGAACGTGTTGCTGGCTCGTGCCCCGCAGGGATTCTGGTTGAGCGACATCCTGGCCGCACATAAAATGGCACTTGACGCGGGCGAAACTGGCTGCATCGACTCTGCAACAATGATGAAAGCGCAGGGAAATGACTTACACCTAATCGTTGGGCCCGATGAGAACATAAAGATAACCACTCAAGACGACTACTATTCGATGCGCTCCATCCTTGATTCACGCGAGAACAACCAGCTATATGCAGAGGGGGAAGATGAATAATGGGTGCATACGGGATAAACAACACCCTTGAGGCAGACTTCGCAGGAATAGATCGTGAGCTGATCGCCACCTTATCGGGTAAAGTCCTTGCCGTCTCCGGCGCCACAGGGTTCTTGGGGTCCCTGCTCGCTCGTCTCGTTATTTGGGCCAACGACAAGCTAGGATTGGGCACGAGACTAATCTTGTGTGTTCGTAACGCCGCTAAACTCGACGTCATCATGCCCGGAATTGCCGCTAGGGAGGATGTTACTGTCGCAGTAGTTGATTTCTCCGAGCCTTGTGCGGCTCTCAGCATAGACTTCGACTGTCTTGTCCACACTGCCGCCATTACCACTTCGAAGGTTATGGTTGAGCGTCCTGCAGACGTAATTAACATTATGATCAACGGCACGAGATGGGCACTCGAAAGTGCATGCATGAATTCGAAGTCGAAAGTACTCTTCTTATCCTCCATGGAGGCCTGTGGTAGCTTTGACGATGCCGTGGACGTATACGAGGGTACGATGGGCGCTATCGATATGGGCTCGGTACGATCTTGCTATCCCGAGGGCAAGCGGCTCGGAGAACTGATGTGTCTTGCTTATGCAAAGCAATTTGGCATCAACGCCGTGGCTGGGCGACTCGCCCAGACCTTCGGAGCGGGGATTCTGCCGACCGAAGGTCGCGTCTTCAAACAGTTTGCCTCGAGTGCCATGGCTGGTGAGCCAATCGTGCTCCATACGGACGGGATGAGCGAAGGCAATTACGTGTATTCGACCGACGCTCTCTCAGCTATTCTTTTGCTCTTATCCAAGGGCATCTCTGGGGAGACCTACAACATTGCGAATGAGGCATGCCACTCAACGATCCGCGGCATGGCAGAGATGGTGGCAGAAAGATTCGGAGGTGACCATTATAGCGTTGTAATCGAAGGAAAAGACTCCTCACAGTTCGGATACGCTGCACCTACGAAGATGACGCTGCGCTCGAACAAACTTCGCGCGCTTGGTTGGGAACCGAAAGTTAATTTAGAAGAATCTTACCGCAGATTGATTGGTTTTTTAGCTGATAGTAACAGCAATTGTTAGCTAATCTAATTTAACTATTTATAACAGTTCCAGCTGTGTTTTCGGTTCCGGTGTTAGCGCCGGGCGATTTTAGCCGCTAATAGTCAAACTATTTTGACCAATCCCGGTCACCGAATAATGGCCACCGTGCCTCCCCGCCGCCACTACGCT
>JAGZGX010000045.1:0-2831 GCA_018367075.1 Collinsella sp. | reverse complement strand
CGGTTGGATTAGACACTCACCATTGTCGGCCTAATCCGCGGTCTTTCATGCAGCAGGGGCTCTCAATGTTTTTATGTCCTGCTCATATCGTCTCTGCCGGCAGCTTGGAACAGTCCTTAAAGCCCGCATCAATCAACTGCGGAAAGCGCATCCCAGAATGAGCGTCCAACATGGGACATGGTTTCCCTTGAGGGCCTCAACCGGAAAATGCATCCCGGAATGTTGCCGGAAAGTGGAACGTAGTTTCCCAAACAGGCCGTGCGCGGAAAGTGCATCCCGCTATCGAACTTCAAAGCGGGATGCATTTTCCGTGCCAGCAGTTCCGGGCAGCCAGAGACCACTCATTTAAGTCTGTCCCCAACGACTAGTAGTAGGCCCACATGGCTTCGACTTCGTTAAGGACCTCTACGACGCCCCAGCGGCGGGCGCTGCGGCTGGCCGAGTTGGGATCGAAGACTCCAATCTGGTCGGCGTCGTCAATACCGTAAAGCACGATGTAGTGTCCAACGCTGGTAAAGGTGCCCGGTCGAACGGCGGCGATGACGGGCGCTCCCGAACGCAGCGCCTGAGTCATCGAGTCGCGATCGTTATGGAGCTCCGTTCCGTTAAGTCCCAACTGCCACGCGCCGCTCGTCATAAACGACCATTCGGTTGCACCGGTGGGGGCGTAATTGCCCACCTCGGAAAGCGCGCACATATCGACGGGGGTCATATCGGTGCGTCCCGTCTTAAAGATATAGACCATGGTGAGGCACGTAGGCCCGCAGGCATTTTGGCGGATGGTGCCGCCGGCGTAAGGCAGCTCCGACCACGCAGGGTCGATCTGATAGATATGGGGCATCGTGCCGGCTTGCCATTGAGAGCGCGGGGTCGAAAAGGCGAAAGAATAACCGGGCGCGACGGGGGCCTTGAGCAGCTTGTCCTCGGCGGTGGGCTCGAGACCGGCCGACCCGTGGGACATACAGGAGCTCATAAGCACAAAGACCAGACAGGTAAGGATAGAGCACAGTGCGAGGCGAAGTCGACGAGCCGGCAGGGCGGTGGCATTCGCGTGCGATGTCGAGCGGTAGGGCTTGCCGTCGCGTCCGCCTTGGGGATGCGAAAAGAAGCGGTTGATATGGATGTTGGGCTGACGTGCGCCGTTGCGGCGCAGTTGCGGAACCTCGGCCTGACGCTGTCGAGTGCGCGCGCCCAAGCGGCTATCTTGCTGCGCGCTTGTGCCCGTGCTCAGACGGCCACTCTGCCGTGTTCTGCTTGACTGCTGCCGAGACGAAGGTCTGGGTTGCTCTTGGAGGCGTTGCGGATTGCTGCTCGTGGCACTTCTGGGCGTAGGCGTGGTACGGCCAGCAAGGCGAACGCTTTGTCGCCGTTGATCACCGTCGTTGTATCCGTATGCCATTCGTACCGCCTTGTCTCATGTATAACCTGTCCATCCTACAAAAAAGATGTGCAACAAATGGGTCTGCGCGTCAAAAGCTCGGTAAACGGTACGAAAGGCGCAAAACACACGGCCTCAAAAACATCTCTATATGCGTCCGATGAGCGTACGCCCGTCGGGCGGGCGGCAACAATGAACGGCAAACCGTGCCGTTCGTCCCAAAAACGGTGCCGCTCGTTTTGCAGTTCTGCCTTCGGTCGAGCTGCGAGCGGCGCTGCTGCGCCAAGGCCGTATCTTAAAGCCATGGAATAAAAGCGCGCGGCAAAACGGACCGCGCAAGGGGTGACGCCAAGGGCGTCAAAAAGGAAAGGAGGGGAACAATGGCGGACAAGAACGCAGAAGTTGCAGTCGAGGATAACGGCGGCATGAAGAAAACGCTCTCGCTCTGGAACTTCTTCACCATCGGCTTTGGTGCCATTATCGGTACCGGTTGGGTTCTGCAGGTCGGCGACTGGATGGTCGTGGGCGGCGGTCCCGTTCCCGCTATGATCGCATTCCTCTTGGGTGCAATCTTCCTCGTGCCCGTCGGAGCTGTTTTCGGTGAGCTCACGGCTGCTATCCCCATCTCGGGCGGCATCGTCGAGTATGTCGATCGTAGCTTTGGCCGTACACTGAGCTACATCACCGGATGGCTTTTGGCCCTGGGCAACGGCATCCTGTGCCCGTGGGAGGCCATCGCCATTTCGACCCTCGTGTCCGAGATGTTCGGCAGCCTACCCGGTCTTGAGTGGCTGCGCGCCGTCAAGCTCTACACCATCCTGGGGGCCGACGTCTACCTGTTCCCGACGCTGATCGCGCTCGGCTTTGCAGTCTACGTCATCTTCCTCAACTTCCGCGGCGCCAGCTCGGCCGCCAAGCTCCAGGCCTTCCTGACCAAGGCCCTGCTCTGCGGCATGCTGCTCGCCATGGGCGTCTCGCTGTTTACCGGCTCGCCGGACAACGCCATGCCCGTGTTCTCCCAGGTCACCGGCGCTGGCGGCGGCAAGGCCGCTACCGAGAGCACCAGCCTGTTTGCCGGCATCGTGTCGGTCCTGGTTCTGACCCCGTTCTTCTACGCCGGCTTCGACACCATTCCTCAGCAGGCTGAGGAAGCAGCCGAGGGCCTCAACTGGAACAAGTTCGGCAAGATCATCTCCCTGGCCCTGCTGGCCGCCGGCGGTTTCTACATGGTCTGCATCTACTCGTTCGGTACCATTCTCGACTGGCATGAGTTTGTTAAGAGCCCGGTTCCCGCGCTTGCCTGTCTCAAGGGCATCAACATGCTCCTGTACCTGGCCATGCTCGTCATCGCCACGCTTGGACCCATGGGCCCGATGAACTCCTTCTACGGCGCAACGAGCCGCATCATGCTCGCCATGGGCCGCAAGGGCCAGCTGCCCGAGAAGTTCGCCGA
>JAGZGX010000003.1:0-103171 GCA_018367075.1 Collinsella sp. | reverse complement strand
GGCGGCGAAATATATTAAGTTTGCTGCTCTACAGTCCTGCGCAAGACGGAAAGCACATTAAGTGCTTTCCTTTGCGTGCGGAACTCGCGACAAACTTAATATATTTCGCCGCCCCTCTGCCAAGCTCGGGAGACGACACGTTGATGTCTGCTTAACTCTGCTCGCTCAGGCTAATGACTTTGTTGGGGGTCCACTATTTGCTGGAGAGTGAACTTGCATTGGGGCCTGTCGCTCTTTCCTTGCAAATCTTCCTCATCGAAATCGAAGATCATGATGGCGCAGTTGGGGAGTTTTGCTGGGAGCTCGAAGCCCTCTGGGGCTGCAGCCTTGATGAATTGGCGGCTGGCGCTGCCGTGGCTTACTGCTAGAAGGGTCTCGATGCCCTCGGAGCCCATGAGATTGGTGAGGGTGCCTAACATGCGTTCTTGCAGCGCTTGGCTTCCTTCTCCTCCGAAGGGGACCAGGTCCTCGCCCGGATCCCAGACGTCGGTGGGTAGCGCGCCGTGCGGGCCTTCTTCGAAGGAGCCGTAGCAGCGCTCGATAATGCCTTCGCAGGGCTCGGCTGCTGCGTCCGGGCCGAGGAGCTCGCATGCGACGAGCTGAGCTGTGTCCATGGCTCGGCCTAAGGGCGAAGAGACCACTTTGTCGGGGACGACGCCGTGGGCTTTGAGCCATGCGGCTGCCATCCCGGCTTGCTGACGGCCTAAGTCGGTGAGCGGTGAATCGCAGCGGCCCTGGACCAGCTTTTTGACGTTGAACTCCGTCTGACCGTGGCGGAGTAGATACAGTTTCTTCATGCTCTCCCCTTCTGCATAACCTGCTTTGCCGGCACAGCCCTACTCGTGGGTATGTCCTACGTAGTCTTCGTCGATCGTAATCTTGGCAATCGACTTGGGATATTCCGATTCGACCCGTTGTGCCAGCGCGTGCTTTACGTCTTCGGCACTCATCTGCAGATCCGAGGGACGCACGCAGTCAAAGATCACGTTGGTGTGCGTAGGACCCGGCACACAGCGCAGGTCATGAATCGAGAGGCGGCTATCGATCTCCTGGGCCATGACGTGAATGCGCAAGCGCATGCTCGCCACCTTTGGATCGTCGGTCACGATGGGGTCGTAGTGAAGCGTGACGATCATGCCGTCCTCGTCCCTAAACGACTGCTCGATGTTATCGAGCGTGTCGTGACTTTCCATCGGGCTGGCCTCGGCTGCCATCTCGGCATGCGCACTTGCAAACTTCCTGCCCGGGCCGTAGTCGTGAACCATCAAATCGTGAACGCCCAAAACGCCGGGGTAGCTCATGATCTTGTCTCGAATGTGCTTGACCAGCTTAGGATCGGGCGCCTGACCCAAAAGTGGGCTCACCGTATCCTGGATGAGTTCAAAACCGCTCCAGCCAATATAGGCGCCAACGGCAAGGCCGACCCATGCGTCAAGATTGATGTGCGTCACCTGCGAAACAATCGCACATGCCAGCACGGCGCCTGTGGCAAGGACATCGTTCTTGGAATCCTGAGCCGTCGCATGCAGCGTCTCGGACTCAATGCGGTCACCGAGCTTTTGGTTGAGGGCTGCCATCCACAGCTTTACGACCATCGAAAGTGCCAGGACTGCCACCAGGGCAAGCGAGAACTCGACAGGCTCCGGGTTGACAATACGCTCCACCGAGGACTTCACCAGTTCGATGCCAATAAGCAGCACGAGCGCCGCCACGACCAGACCCGAGAGATACTCGTAGCGGCCATGTCCGTAAGGATGCTCGGGGTCGGCCGGCTTGCCCGCCAGCTTAAAGCCCAGCACGCTCACGATATTCGAGCTGGCATCGGACAGGTTGTTCATGGCATCCGCCACGATCGAAACCGATCCCGAAAACACACCAATTGCGCCCTTCGCAGCGCATAGTGCCACATTGGCGAGAATACACACCATGCCCGTCAACGTACCCACGCGTGCACGGTCGCCCTGCGCGCGCTTAACAATCCACTCGACCATCTACATCCGCCCCCACGGTACTGCCTATATATCTATTGCTCAAACGGATTGTAGTGTAGCCACTTTGTCCCCCAGATACAAAAAGGCCGCGACCCACACGGGCCACGGCCTTGGAGCATGGCAAAGTAATCGTCCTTGTGTCGCACAGGTTTACGCGCTTACTTCGGCCACGCTCTTCGAGGTTTCGGGTGAATCGGCTCCGTCCCCCATCGTCTGTCCCTTCGCCGGCACCACGCCAAAGCAGTAGCTCAGCGCCGCAGACACCGCAAATGCCACACCGCCGGCAGCGCAGCACCACAGCAGGTTCGAGATGCCGCCCGTGGCAAAGCCAATGACCATGAGGACATTCGTCATGCCGATGGTATAGGCCGTAACGTGGCCCACGGCCGCAACAAGGCCTCCGACGGCGCCGCCAATGGCCATGCACGCCAGGCACCTGCCATATTTAAAGCCGCAACCGTACAGCGCCGGCTCGCTTACGCCGCCAAGAACACCCGAGATTGAATAGCCCAGCATGAGCGCCTTCTCGTCCTTATCCGCAACGCGAAGCGACGCGCCAAAGGGCATGCCCCAAACGGCGAACGTTGCCATCGTCGCGGCGATCAGGATGCACGAATCCGTTCCCACACTCATAAACTGCGCATAGGCGAGCGATAGGACAACGTTGCTGACGCCGGCGATCTTTAGGAACTCCCAGCCCGCGGCAAGCCCCATGAGCGTGAGCAGCGACACGATGCCACCGGAATTGCCAAGCATAAACATAAGCTGGCCCAACAGCATGCCCAGATAGCTGCCCGCCGGCGCCGTAATGCACAGCGAAACCGGAACCATGACAAGCATGGTTGCAAACGGAACGAACGAAAACGCCACGGCCTTAGGGATAACGCGCTTAAAGAAACACTCCACTCGCCATAGCACGGGCACCGAGATGAGAACCGGAATAACAGTCGTCGTGTAATCGTTGACCGGCGCGGGAAGCAGACCATACACGGAAGTCATCGATGCCCCCGTCGTCGATGCGGCATCGACGAGCTTGAGCAGATCGGGCGCAATCAATACGCCGCCCAGCATCATACCCAGCTGCTCCGAGCAACCGAGCTGGCGGGCGGCCGCCCAACCAAGATAGATGGGCAAAAAGTAGTAGCCGGCGTTATAGAGCCAACTGTAGAACAGGCGATAGATTTCGGAATCGGCAGACCACAGGCCCAGCATGCCTTCGCCCATAATGACGGCGACGGTGCGGAACAACGCCGCGCAGACAATAAACGGCAACGCCGACATCATGCTTTTGGACAGATAGTCCACCACGGCCATGGCGTTTGATGAAACCGTCGTTGCAAACGTGGTGTTAGAAACTTGTGACATGGAACGCCTTTCCCAATGTGACATGCGGGCTGCCCCTTTGTCACATCGTGCGGTACTGACCGATTGCGCGGTACTTTTCGTAGCGGAGGTTTGTGAGGGTCGCCTCGTCGAGCTGCCCAAGCGTATCGAAGGCATCAAATGCCGAGGACATGACGGCACCGGCGATCTCCTCATGCGACAGGCCCCTATCGTCAACAATGCCGTCGATGATGCCGAGCGCCAACAGATCGGGAGCCGTGAGCTTCAGCGCCTCGGCAGCCTCATTCGCGCGGTCGGTATCCTTCCACAGGATCGACGCACAGGCCTCGGGGCTCACGACCGAATAGGCCGAGCTCGAGAGCATCAGGATGCGGTCGGCCACGGATAGCGCCAGCGCGCCACCAGAGCCGCCCTCGCCTGTCACCACCGAGACAATCGGCGTCTTAAGGCCGCTCATCTCCATGAGATTCTGGGCAATCGCCTCGCCCTGGCCGCGCTCCTCGGCACCGATGCCGCAAAACGCGCCCGAAGTATCGACCAGGCACAGAACCGGTCGACCAAACTTTTCGGCCTGGCGCATCAGACGACGCGCTTTGCGATAGCCCTCGGGATGTGCCATACCAAAGTTGCGGCGCATACGCTCTTTGGTCGTGGTGCCGCGCTCGATGGCGATGACCGTTACGGGGCGTCCATCTTTCCAGCCAATGCCAGCCACCACAGCGGCGTCGTCGCCAAAGTAGCGGTCGCCGTGCAGCTCCACAAATCCATCCAGGCCCAGCGAGATCATCTCGCCTGCCGTGGCGCGATCTGCCGAGCGGGTCTGCTTGACAATCTCGAGCGCGGTTTTTGGTGCGGCCGAGCGCTTGAACAAGTGTCCCAGCTTTTTGCCGCGGCGACCCGTATGCACGATCTCATGCGGTGCCCCCAGGCCGGGCGCGTGCCCTTCGTGCAGCGCCAGCAGCTCGCCTACCGTGAGCGCAATCTCGCCACGCGGAACAACGGCATCGCAAAAGCCGTGCTCCAGCAAAAACTCGGAGCGCTGGAATCCCTTGGGCAGGCGCTTGTGCATGTTCTGCTCGATCACGCGCGGGCCGGCAAATGCCGTCAGGGCATCGGGCTCGGCCAGGATAATGTCGCCCTCCATGGCAAAGCTCGCGGTTACGCCTCCGGTCGTGGGGTCGGTGAGCACCGTGATATACAGGCCGCCCGCCTCGCTGTGGCGCCTAACCGCCGCAGAAATCTTGGCCATCTGCATAAGCGATGTCACGCCCTCTTGCATGCGCGCACCGCCCGAAACGGTAAAGCCGACAACTGGCAATCCAAGCTCGGTCGCTCGCTCAAATGTGCGACAGATCTTCTCGCCCACCACGGAACCCATCGAGCCCATCATAAAGTTGGCGTCCATAAAGAAGAGCGCGGTATCGCAACCGCAGATTTTGCCCCTGCCGCACACAACGGCATCGTGCTCGCCCGAACGCTCGCTCACGCTCTTGAGCTTGTCGGCATAGCCGGGAAACGAGAGGAAGTCCTCCGGCGCCAGACTGGCATCCCATTCCTCAAACGTGCCCTCGTCAATCGTCATGCGCATGCGGTCGCGCCCGCTCACGCGAAAGTGTTTGCCGCAACGAGGGCAGACCTCGAGGTTGTCGTGCAGGCGTGCCTCGTCGATCACGCGGCGGCACTCCGGGCACTTGATAAACACGTGGCGCGCGGGAAACTCGGCGCACGACTCGGTCATCGGTCCCTCGAGGACGTTGACCGTCTTCGCTTTTCTATTCATCAGCATAGAGATGCCCCATCAGATCGGTGTGATACATGCCCGACAAGAACTCGTCGTTTGCCAGCACGTCGAGCTGAAGCTCGCTGTTTTCGCTCACGCCCTCAATCACGAGCTCGCCCAGGGCCGAGCGCATCTTGCGAATGGCGCCGTCACGCGTGGGCGCACACACGATGAGCTTGCCAAGCATGGAGTCGTAGTACGGCGGAACTTTCGCACCGGTAAACATGGCGGAATCCCAGCGCACGCGCGGACCACCCGGCACACGCAACGCGGTGACCGTTCCGCATGACGGCAGAAAGTCCGGCGTTTCGGCATTGATGCGGCACTCCATGGCGTGGTTGCGGACCGGCATGTCCTCCTGCTCAAAGGGCAGAGGCTGGCCGGCTGCCACGCGCAGCTGCCACTTGACCAAGTCGGTATCGGTCACAAACTCCGTAACCGGATGCTCCACCTGCAAGCGCGTGTTCATTTCCATAAAGTAGAAATTGCCGTCGTCCGAATACAGGAACTCGATGGTACCGGCTCCTTCGTAGCCGACGGCACGAGCCAGGTCACGCGCTGCCTTGTGCATGCGAGCACGAATGTCGTCGTGTCCGTCGAGGCACGGCGCGGGGCTCTCCTCGATTAGCTTTTGGTTGCGCCGCTGCACCGAGCACTCGCGCTCGCCGAGCGAAAACACATGGCCCTGCTTATCGGCCATAATCTGCACCTCAACGTGATGCGCCGGCGCGACGAACTTCTCCATGTAGCACTCGCCGTCGCCAAAAACGGCCTCGCCCTCGGCGCGTGCTTCAATAAAGGCCTTTGCCGCATCTTCCACGCGCTCGACCTTACGAATACCGCGACCGCCGCCGCCCGCACGCGCCTTAATAAGCACGGGGCAGCCAATGCGCTCAGCCTCGGCCGTTGCCTCCTCGGGACTTTTGAGCAAATCGCAGCCCGGCACGATGGGCACGCCCGCCGCGGCAGCCGTTCGACGTGCGGCGTCCTTGTCGCCCATGCTGTCGATCACCTTGGCCGAAGGACCAACAAACGCCAGGCCATACTTGTCGCAGTCGCGCACGAAGCTCGCCTTCTCGGAGAAAAAGCCATAGCCGGGATGAATTGCCTTAGCTCCCGACTTTACGGCACAGGTGAGCACAGCATCGTCGTTGAGGTAGCTCTCGGCAAGACGCGGACCGCCGATGCAATACGCCTCGTCGGCAAGCTGCACGTGCAGCGCGTCCGCATCGGCCGTGGAATAAACGGCGACGGTCTTGATGCCCATATCGCGGCACGCGCGGATAACACGGACCGCGACTTCGCCGCGGTTGGCGATGAGCACTTTGTCGAACATGAAGCCTTCCTTAACTTTCGTGCATGAGTGCAAAAGACATATCGGCGCGGCAGCAAACCTCACCGTTGACGCTCGCAGTACCCGTCGCAAAGCGGAACGGCCCGCGCGCACGCGTGATGGTGCACACCAGATCAACCGTGTCGCCCGGGCGCACCGGACGCTTAAAGCGCACCTTGTCCAGACTCGTGTAGAACGGCGTCGCGCCGCGCGCTTCCTCATCGCCCATCAGCAGCACGCAACAGTTTTGGGCGAGCATCTCGCACTGAATCACGCCGGGGACCACCGGGTTTCCCGGAAAATGCCCCTGCAAAAAGTACTCGTCGCCCGTAATCGTGATCTTGCCGTGGGCCTCGTCGCCCACCAGCTCGGCCTCGTCGAGCAAAAGCATCGGTTCGCGATGCGGCAACAGTTCCTTAAGCTCTTCTTTGTTCATGGATATCACCTATCCGATCCTCATGAGGCAGCTGCCAAACTCCACGAGGTCGCCGTCGGCCACGCAGATCTCGAGCACCTCGCCGTCTGCCTCTGCCGTTACCTCGTTGAGAACCTTCATGGCCTCGATGATGCAGAGCGTCTCGCCGGCCTTGACCTTAGAGCCCACGTGCACAAACGGCTCGTCGCCCGGCGCCGGGGCAGCATAGAAAACGCCGACCATGGGAGCGGTCACCTCGGTGCCCTTGGGCTCCGGTGCGGCGGCAGGTGTCTGTGCGGCGGGCTCCGGTGCGGCAGGCGCGACTGTGGGAGCTGCAACTGGAGCGGCCATAGCGCTCGGCATGGGCATGGGCACGGCAACCGGCTGTGCGGCGCTCGCGCGCTCGAGTTCGACCGCGGTGCCATCGGGCTCCTCAACGCGTACGCGCGTGAGGCCGCGGTCCTCCATAACATCGGCTATCTCGGCAAGTCTTTTGGAATCCATGCTCTAGCTCCTCGTATATCTACGCAGCGCGATGGCGGCGTTGTGTCCGCCAAAGCCCAGGTTGGTCGAAAGCGCCCAGGTAAGGTCAGCGCGAACCGCGCGATTGGGCGTGTAGTCAAGATCGCAGGCGGGATCGGGCGTGTGGTAGTTAATGGTCGGCGGCACCACGCCCTGCTCGAGCGCCATGGCGCAGGCCATGACCTCGATGGCGCCCGTGGCACCGATCATGTGGCCGGTCATCGACTTAGTCGACGAGACGTGCGCGGCGCGCGCCGCGTCCTCGCCGAGCGCACGCTTAATGCCCGCCGTCTCGGACGAATCGTTGAGCTTGGTCGATGTGCCGTGGGCATTGATGTAGAGGCCCTCGGAAGGCCTGACGTCGCCCTCGGTCACCGCCAGCGATATCGCGCGGGCAATGCCGGCAGCCTCGGGATCAGGGCTCGTGATGTGATAGGCATCATCGGTGTTGCCGTAGCCCACGACCTCGGCATAAATGTGCGCACCGCGCGCCTGCGCATGTTCCATGCTCTCGAGCACGAGCACGCAGGCGCCCTCGCCCATCACAAAGCCATCGCGGTCTGCGTCGAACGGGCGGCAAGCCGTCGCGGGATCAGGGTTGGTGGTCAATGCGCGGCAGGACGTAAAGCCCGCAACGGCATCGGGGATAATTGCGGCCTCGGCGCCGCCCGCGAGGATCGCGTCGGCATAGCCGTGCTTTATGGCGCGGAACGCCTCACCCACCGCATGGGCCGAGGTTGCGCACGCGGTCACCACGGGCAGGGTCGGGCCCTTTGCCTTGTGGCGGATTGCGATATTGCCCGATGCCATGTTGGGGATCATCATCGCGATCATATAGGGCGATGCGCGGCGGGGCCCACGTTCGGCAATCGTATGGACGTTGTCGACGAGCGTCGTCATGCCGCCCACGCCCGAGCCCACGTAGACGCCCAGGCGCTCGCGATCGATGGCGCCTTCGACATCAAAGCCCGCATCGTGCATGGCTTCGTCCGAAGCCGCCATCGCAAACTGAACGCAGGGGTCCAGATGCTTGGCGTCACGCTTGCCAAAGTACTCGTTGCCGTCAAAGCCCTTGACCTCGGCTGCCACCTTGACGGCAAACGCATCGGTATCGAAGTGCGTGATCGGGCCGATGCCGCACGTGCCAGCACACATTGCCGCCCAGGTGGCAAGCGCGGTGTTGCCGAGCGGCGACACGGCACCGATACCGGTGATTGCAACTCTCTGTTCCATCATGGTCTCCTCATCCAAGCCGCTTACCCGGCTTGCTTTCTACATCGCCATTCCGCCGTCGACGCGTATGACTTCGCCCGTAATGTAGGCAGCCGCATCGCTCACTAAAAATCGCACCACACCGGCCACCTCTTCGGGCTGCGCCATACGCTTAAGGGGAATCTGCTCCTCGGTTACCGTACGCACCTTCTCCGAGAGCTTTGCCGTCATATCTGTCTCGACAAACCCGGGGGCGACCGCGTTCACTCGTACACCGCGGGGCGCAAGCTCGCGCGCCACCGCCTTGGTCAGACCGATCACGCCCGCCTTGGAGGCAGCGTAGTTGGCCTGCCCGGCATTGCCTATCAGGCCCACAACCGAGCTCATGTTGACGATGCAGCCGCCGCGCTGGCGCATAAAGGTCTTGGTGAGCGCGCGCGTCGTGTTAAACGTTCCTTTAAGGTTGACATCGAGCACGCGATCGAAGGCGTCATCGCCCATGCGCATGAGCAGGCCATCGCGGGTGATGCCAGCGTTGTTGACGAGCGCCCAAATGGAGCCAAAGTCGTTGAGGACCGCTTCCACGCACGCGTTGACGGCAGCGGGGTCGGCCACGTCACATTGATATGAGCGCGCCGTGGCGCCAGCCGCCGCGCAGGCGTCGCACGTCTCGCGCGCCGCATCGACGCTGCCGGCATAGACGACGGCGATATCGTAGCCATCCTCCGCCAGACCGATAGCACAGGCGCGGCCGATACCCCGCGAGCCGCCCGTAACCAGTGCCACGCGACGTGAGTCGTTGCGCTCGAGCGCGCCATTGTTCAAGTTGCCCATGTCATTCCTTTCGGGTTACAGCCCTGTGGACTATGCGAGCTCGTCGGCAATAGCTGCGACCCGCTCGGCCGTCTCGCACGAATACACGCGAACGTCGCTCAACGTACGCTTGACCAGGCCGGACAGCGTTTTGCCGGGGCCGACCTCAATAAATGTGTCGATGCCTTGATCCTGCAAAGCATGCAGCGTATCGACCCAGCGCACGGCATGGCTCACCTGGTTGGCCAAGACATCCGATGCCGCTCGCGGGTCCTCCGGATAGGGCGCCGCCGTCATGTTCGCTATGACCGGAATCAGCAGCGGAGACGGCGCGTGGCCGGCTTGGATATACGTCGCCAGCCCCTCAGTCGCCTCTGCCATATAGGGGCTATGGAATGCACCCGACACCGCGACCTTCATGGCGCGGCCGCCAGCCTCTTTTACTAGGACGTCGAGCTCCTGCAGCGCCTCGGGCGCTCCGGCAACAACCGTCTGCTGCGGACTGTTGTAGTTGACCGGCCAGCAGTCCTCGCCGGCCTGTTTTGCCAGGTTCTCGACTTGCTCCGCATCGAGCTTGATGACGGCGCGCATGCCGCCCGGATGGCGCTCGGCAGCCGCGGCCATCAGCGCCGCGCGCTCGCACACGAGCTCAAAGCCCGCTCGCGTATCGAACGCGCCCGCAAAGGTGAGCGCGGCGACCTCGCCCAGCGAAAATCCCGCACAGGCGACAGGCACCACGCCGCGCTCACGCAGGGCGGCAGCCGCTGCCAGGTCGTGAACGAACACGCAAGGCTGCGTGTTCTCGGTCTGCGAGAGCTCCTCCTTGGAGGCGCTCCGGCACTGCTCGCTCGTCCCCGGGCGCACCTCATCGGCAATGGCGAACACCTCGGCGGCCGCCGGCGATGTCTCGATCAAGTCGACGCCCATCGCGGGGTGCTGGGCACCCTGGCCGGCAAACAAAAACGCTACGCCACCCATGCGCACGCACCCTTCAGGACGTGCTCGGCGCCATCGACCAGGTCGTCAACGATTTCGCGTGCGCTCTGGCGCTCGTTGACCATGCCGGCAATCTGTCCACACAAAAACGAACCCTCTTCGTAGTTGCCGTCCTTGGCGGCCTTACGCAGCGCACCGGTTCCCATAGCACCGAGCTCCTCGGCACTCGCGCCGGAACCCTCGCTCTTGGCATAGGCGTTGGTGAAGGGGCTCTTGAGGGCGCGCACTGGATGTCCCGTCGAGCGACCGGTCGCACGCGTTGAAGTGTCGTTGGCCCTCAGGACCATCTCTTTGTACTGCTCCGAGACGGTGCACTCGTCTGCGACCAGAAAGCGCGTACCCACTTGCACGCCTTCGGCGCCCAGCATAAAGGCGGCCGCCACGCCGCGGCCGTCGGCAATACCGCCGGCGGCCACGACGGGAATGTCAACCGCATCGACGACCTGCGGCACCAGTGCCATCGTCGAGGTCTCGCCAATATGGCCGCCCGATTCGGTACCCTCGGCAACAACCGCCGTGGCTCCACGACGTGCCACGAGGCGCGCCAGCGCCACCGAGGCAACGACCGGGATGACCTTGATGCCCGCCTCGTTCCACGCCTTCATGTACTTGGCGGGATTGCCGGCACCCGTCACGACGACCGGCACTCGCTCGTCAATCACGACCTGCGCGACCTCGTCGGCAAACGGGCTCATGAGCATGACGTTGACGCCAAAGGGTTTATCCGTCCTGGCGCGCAGCTCGTGAATCTGGTCGCGCAGCCAGTTGGCGTCGGCGTTCATGGCCGCGATGATGCCTAAGCCACCCGCCTCGGACACTGCGGACGCCAGCGAGGCATCGGCAATCCAGGCCATACCGCCCTGGAACACGGGCTTTTCGATGCCGAGCAGATCGCAGAGAGGAGTCTTGAGCATCTCTACTTCTCCAATGCCGCCTCGACCGTATCGGCGAACTCGCCGACCGTCTTGGGGTTCTCCTCGGTATCGAGCTGGATGCCAAACTCGTCCTCGACGGCAACGAGGATCTCGACGGTGCCCAGGCTGTCGAGACCAATCTCCTCGAGCGTGGACTCGGGCTTCATCTCGACATCGTCAAGACCGGCGGTCTCGCGGATAACGTCGCAAACGCGCTCGAAGGTCTTCTGATCTGCCATGGTAGTTCTCCTTTGGTTGTGCCCTAGGGCGTTTTTATTTCCTATGTGCGACTACTTCCAACGAAGCAGATAGCCACCTATATCCAGACCGGCGCCAAATCCAACCAAGGCGATGGTGTCGCCTGTGTGAAGTGCACCGGCGTTTGCCAGCCGGTCGAGGGCAAGCGGAATGCATGCGCTCGAAATGTTGCCGGTCTCGCGCAACGTGCGAACCACGCGCTCGTCCGGCACGCCCAGGCGCTTGACCGCCTGGCTCAGGATTCGTTCGTTAGCCTGATGGAATACAAAATGATCGATGTCTTCGACCAAAATGCCCGCATCGATCGCAAGCTTATGGACCGTGTCGCAGATGGCGTTGACGCCGAACTTGAACACGCGGCGGCCATTCATGGACAGCACGCTCGCGCTATCTGCGGAAGCCTTAAACGGCGAGGTACCGACCAGACCGGGAACGCGCAACGTCTCGACGTCGGGCGCCGTCGAAAGCTCAACGGCAAGGGGACTGTCTCCCCCAGCCTCAATCACTGCGGCGCCTGCCCCATCGCCAAAGAGCACGCAGGTGGCACGGTCGGTCCAGTCGAGCGCGCGCGTCATCTGCTCGGCAGCAACGACAAGCACGCGCTCGGCGCGACCGCGGGCGATATAGCCCTCGGCGACATCGAGCGCAAATACGAAGCCGGCACAAGCCGCCGAGACATCGAAGGCAGGGCACGTCGCGCCTAGTCGCTCAGCAACGGCACACGCCTCAGCGGGAACAAGGTGGTCACCCGTCGTCGTCGAACAGACGATCAGATCCAGCTGGCTCGCGTCGATTCCGGACACCTGGAGTGCCCGCTCACTCGCCGCTACGGCAAGGTCGTCAAGTGACTCGGTGGTGCAGACGTGGCGGCTCTTGATACCCGTGCGGGTAAAAATCCACTCATCCGAGGTATCGAGGAACTCAGACAGCTCGTCATTGGAAACGCTGCGTTCAGGAAGCGCCGAGCCTGTTCCAAGAATCGTGAAACCCATCACTAACCTCCTTTGAGTTGTTGACGTGTTTACATCGACCAAGAGAGGATAACGCATTTCAGTCTTTGTTGACGTGTTAACATTAAATTGTCCAAATGCGACAAAGGCTTCACATTGTGTCTATCTCTCGACACCATTGCGTCATTCACTTATTCAATAAGGAGGTAGCAGCCGCTATGGATGCCCAATTAACGATTGTCGACGTAACCGGATCGACCAACGATGACCTGCTCGAGGCAGGAAAACAGGGTGCGCCGCACGGCACAGGACTTGCCGCCCGCGCGCAAACGGCAGGACGCGGCCGGCGCGGCCACAAGTGGGATTCAACCGCCGGCAACCTATTGCTTTCGATTGTCCTGCGTCCATGCGTTAATCCCGCAAAGTACTCTGGTCTTGCCGCCGTCAGCGGCCTAGTGGTGCTCGAAGCACTCGAAAAGCAAGGTCTTGCAAACGAGATTGGCCTCAAATGGCCCAACGACCTGGTCGCGCGAGGACGCAAACTCGGCGGCATTCTGGTCGAGGCCGCACGCGATAACGAAGGCAAACCTTTCGCCGTCTGCGGCATTGGTGTCAACGTAAACTACACGCCCCAAGAGGTGCCCGATGGCGGCCTGGCGGCAATTGGCCTCTCGGACCTCAACGAGAGCGTTCCCGCCGTCGACATGCTCCTCGATGAGGTCTATCACGCAGTTATAGACGCTGTAGATACCTGGGCAGAGCGCCTCAACGCCATGGAAGAAAACGCCGGACCGCTCGCGCCCGTCCACGACGAATATGTCGCACACCTCAATTGGATTGGGGAGCACGTTATCGCCCGCTCCCCCGCTGGAGACGAGCTGGCACGCGGCATATTTAGAACGGTCGACGATTGCGGCCGCGCAAGCATTGAGACCGAGAGCGGCTTGTGCGTCTTCCACTTCGAAGAAGCGTCCTTGCGCCCCCTGAGCGAATAGGGCGCCGCAGCCATCAGCTCGGCAGACGAATTCGCTATCCCAAAATCTAAACTCAAAACAAAAGAGCCCCGCTACCAAGATGGCAGCGGGGCTCTATAAGCTATGAGCAATATCGCTTAGAGCTTGATGTCGATGTCGACGCCAGCGGGGAGGTCGAGACGCATGAGCGAATCAACGGTGCCCGAGGTGGGGTCGAGGATGTCGATGAGGCGCTTGTGGGTGCGCATCTCGAACTGCTCACGGGAGTCCTTGTTCACGTGCGGCGAGCGGATAACCGTGTACAGGTTGCGCTCGGTGGGCAGGGGGACAGGACCGGAAACGCGAGCGCCGGTCTTCTGAGCGGTCTCGACGATGAGCTTCGCGGACTGATCGACGACCTCGTGATCATAGCCCTTGAGGCGAATGCGGATCTTCTGGGTAGCCAACTTAAACCTCCAAAGAGTGCGAGAGATGTTCTCGCGGATTACGTAACAGGGAGCTCGAACTTAGGCGTTCTTGCTCATGACCTCGTCCACGATGGACTTGGGCGCGGGCTCATAAGAGTCGAACTGCATCGTGTAGGATGCACGGCCCTGGGTCTGGGAGCGAAGGTCGGTAGCGTAACCGAACATCTCGCCCAGCGGCACCTTGGCACGGATGAGCTTGCTGTTCTTGCGATCCTCCATGCCCTCGATCTTGCCGCGGCGACCGGAGAGGTTGCCCATAACGTCGCCCATGTACTGCTCGGGGGTCTCAACCTCGACAGCCATGATTGGCTCGAGCAGCTGCGGATCGGACTTCTTGAGGGCGTCCTTGATAGCCATGGAACCGGCGATCTTGAAGGCGGCCTCGGAGGAGTCGACCTCGTGGTAAGAACCGTCGAACAGGGTGACCTTAACGTCGAGGACCGGGAAGCCGGCGATAACACCGGTGTTCAGGGCCTCCTGGATGCCCTTGTCGATGGACGGGATGTACTCCTTGGGCACGACGCCGCCGACGATAGCGTTGACGAACTCGTAGCCGAAGCCCTCCTCCATCTTCTCGAGCTTGATGACGGCGTGGCCGTACTGACCGCGACCGCCGGACTGACGGACGAACTTGCCCTCAGCCTTCTCGACGTCGTGACCAGCGGTCTCGCGGTAGGCAACCTGGGGCTTACCAACGTTAGCGTCAACCTTGAACTCGCGGAGCAGACGGTCGACGATGATCTCGAGGTGCAGCTCGCCCATGCCGGCGATGATGGTCTGGCCGGTCTCGTGGTTGGTGGACACCTGGAAGGTCGGGTCCTCCTCGGCGAGCTTGGTCAGAGCCAGGGACATCTTGTCCTGCTCGGCCTTGGTCTTGGGCTCGATGGCAACGTCGATAACGGGCTTAGCGAACTCGATCTTCTCGAGGACGATCTCCTTGCCCTCGGCGCACAGGGTGTCACCGGTGGTGGAGTTCTTGAAGCCGACGCAAGCGACGATGTCGCCAGCGGCAGCGTCGTCACGGTCGATACGCTCGGCGGCGTTCATCTCGAGGATGCGGCCGAGGCGCTCGCGCTGACCGTTGGAAGCGTTGACCACGTAGGAGCCGGACTCGGCGCGGCCGGAGTAAACGCGGACATAGGTGAGCTTACCGACGAACGGGTCGGTCATGATCTTGAAGACCAGGCCGGAGAAGGGCTCGTCGAAGGAAGGATGACGCTGAATCTCCTCGCCGGTGTCCGGATCGGTACCGGTGACGGCCTCGACGTCGAGCGGGCTGGGCAGGTAGTCGACGACAGCGTCGAGCAGCTCCTGAACGCCCTTGTTCTTGTAGGCGGAACCCACGAAGACGAGGTTGAGCTCGTTGGCCAGAACGCCCTTGCGCAGAGCAGCCTTGAGCTCCTCGACGGTGAAGTCCTCCTCCATGAGGATCTTCTCCATGAGCTCGTCGTCAAAGCTGGCAGCAGCGTCGAGGAGCTCCTCGCGCTTGGTGGCAGCGATGTCGGCAAACTCAGCCGGGATCTCGTCCATCGGCTCGGGGTAGGTCATGCCCTTCTCGTCGGCCTTGAAGTCCCATGCAGTCATGGTGACCAGGTCGATGACGCCCCAGAAGTTGTCCTCGGCGCCCATCGGGACCTGAGCGGCCACGGCGTTAGCGTCGAGACGATCCTTCATGGTCTCGATAGCGTTGAAGAAGTCAGCGCCCACGCGGTCATACTTGTTGATGAAGGCGATGCGGGGGACGTTGAAGGTGGAAGCCTGACGCCAAACGGTCTCAGACTGGGGCTGAACGCCGGCAACGGCGTCGAAGACGGCGACAGCGCCATCGAGGACGCGCAGGCAGCGCTCCACCTCGGCGGTGAAGTCAACGTGGCCCGGGGTGTCGATGATCTGGATGCGGTAGTCCTTACCGTCCTTGTTCCAGAAGCAGGTGGTAGCAGCGGAGGTAATGGTTACGCCGCGCTCCTGCTCCTGAACCATCCAGTCCATGGTGGCAGCGCCCTCATGGACCTCACCGATCTTGTGGGTCTTGCCGGTGTAGTAAAGAATACGCTCGGTCGTGGTGGTCTTACCGGCATCGATGTGAGCCATGATGCCGATGTTACGGGTATCGGAAAGCTTGTACTTAGGCTTAGCCATGTTAGTTCCTTACCTTAACTTACCAACGATAGTGAGAGAACGCGCGGTTGGCCTCGGCCATCTTGAAGACGTCCTCACGCTTCTTGACGGAAGCGCCCAGGCCGTTGGAAGCGTCGAGGATCTCGTTGGCGAGACGCTCGGCCATGGTCTTCTCCTTGCGAGCGCGGGAGAAGTTGACGATCCAGCGGATGCCCAGAGCGGTGGAACGACGGGAGTTGACCTCCATCGGGACCTGATAGGTAGCGCCACCGACACGCTTGGGCTTAACCTCGAGCGTGGGCTTGACGTTGTCCATAGCCTTCTTGAAGGTAGCGAGAGCGTCGCCACCCTCGGACTTCTCGGCAACGATCTCGAAAGCGGTGTAAACGATGCGCTCAGCGGTGGCCTTCTTGCCGTCAAGAAGGACCTTGTTGATGAGCTGAGTCACCAGGCGGTTGTTGTAAACGGCGTCAGGCTGAACCTCACGACGATTAGCTGCTGCACGACGCGGCATGTGAAATCTCCTTAAGTGTCTACCGTGCGGCGCTTAGGCGGCACACGGCGAAAGTATCAAAACGTTATCTGGCTTATTTAGCCTTGGGGCGCTTAGCACCGTACTTGGAACGGGCCTGCATACGGTTCTGGACCGGAGCAGCGTCGTAGGCGCCACGGATGACGTGATAACGGACACCAGGGAGGTCACGGACACGACCGCCGCGGACGAGCACGATGGAGTGCTCCTGCAGGTTGTGGCCCTCACCCGGGATGTAGGCAGTAACTTCGATGCCGTTGACAAGGCGAACACGGGCAACCTTACGAAGAGCCGAGTTCGGCTTCTTGGGGCTCGTGGTGAAGACACGGGTGCACACGCCGCGCTTCTGGGAGTTGTGCTGCAGAGCAGCGTTCTTGGACTTCTTGGGCACGGAACGACGGCCCTGGCGAACCAGCTGGTTAATAGTAGGCAAAGCGTACTCCTTCTCGAATGATTCCAGCTTTCTGTAAAGTGCAACGGCTTGAATCGAGGGGTCAGCATCCCCCTACGAAACACGCAGTTCGATAGGATACGTGGCGTTAGCTGTGCCGTCAACAGACCACGCCGCCGGGCGTATCCCAAAATGAGTATATTTCCGCAAAGCCTACACAAAAGGAATCCCCTTCTGTGCGCGGGGGCGGCCGCCCGGTCCGGGAATCCGACGTGCTTGTCGGGGCAACGTTCCCTTCCAAATAGGGACAGGTTTATTTTGGTCGGTTTTATCTGGGGAAACGTCGCGCTCCAGCGGTAATCTGCTCTCATCTGTCGCATGGAAATCGGCGGCGTTTCCATTTAACGCAAAAGAGGCCGCTTCCCCTAGTAGGAAGCGACCCCAAATCTTACGAATAGACGATGGTAAAGGGCTCTTTCGTTTCGGTCTCCCCTGTTGATGTATACCTCACAATTTCAAGGGTTACCGAGACAACTTGATCGACATCAATCAACTTCGTTGGCACCCAGATGTTCTCTCCGCTATTGCGCCCATAAGAAAAATATAAGTTGAACAGCCCTGCGTCGTCATCTTCGATAATCTGCTCCGATCCATCCTTGTAGCTGATGGTCAGCTTATTATCAACTGCTTCATAGCCCAAATCATCGATGTGCGTCTGGATGGAAAACGGGCTAATCTCAAGAGGCGAGTCACCGGAGCGGAGTTCCTTTGTATCGACGTACGCTCCAATATTGAACTCGGGTGTCGACGCCTCAAACCGCCTCGCACTCTCACCTTCACCCTCGGTCCAATGGATATTCCAGGTGACAGCATGTTGCAAATCTCGCTCGCGATCCATAGCGGCAAAGTACATCGTGCCATTAATGACAGTATCGCTTGATGTGTCCTTATCAATTGTGCTGCGTGTGTCAGGCCATTCCTCGCCGAACTTCATATCGGGCGTGCCGATGCCCTGCTCTTCTTCACCATAGAGAACAAGTTCGCCAATCTCTGCTGCTGGCTTGTAGTAGTTAACTCCATTTGGATTGGACAACGTAAACGTCACGGCTCCGCAGCCGTTTTGGTCGATTGCCATCTCATGGATATCAAGCGTATAGCCGTTGCCCTCGACGGACAGATTAACCTCCTGGACTGCGCCTTCCAGGCTTTGGGGCGCGATGCCATCGCCAAACTCTCTGGTGTAGGTATATTTAGTTCCCGATGAGCCGCCGTTGGTCCAGGTAATGGAATCCCCGTTGCCGTGGTTTCCCCAAGCTGAGGCAAAATAGCTGGAATTGATAACTGCGTAGGCGACCCCTCCGGTCGCCAACACTCCGACAAGACACCCGATTACGGCAACATAGAGAGGCTTCGCGTGGCCCTTTCGATGAAGCGGCTCACCCGCAGCAGTATTAAGGACGCGATCTGCAAGATTGCTATCGGCTTGGATGGACTCGAAGGCCTGCTTGATTTGATTGGATTTCACGGTCGCCCTCCTCTAGGATGAACTTGAGCTTCGACCTGCCGCGAGCCAAACGCGTTCGAACGGTCGCGGCTGGTACATGCAACAACTCGGCAATCTCTGAGGTCGAAAAGCCCAGATAGTAATAGAGCACGATGGGAACGCGGAATCGCTCCGGAAGTCGCATAACGTCTGACAGGACCGCCTTGGTCTCATCCTGCGCCGCCGAAAGCGAATCGGCCAGGTTCTCAATATCCTCCACACGCCTCCATGGCTTTCGAAAGAGCGATTTGCATTCATTGATCGTGACCCGGATAAGCCATCGACGAAGATGTTCCCAACTTTCAAAATGTCCATCGCTTTTAAGCAGCTTAAGAAAGACATCCTGGGCAACATCGTCGGCGTCGGCACGATCGCGCAGGTACGTCAATGCGATTCGAAACACGACATCACGGTGATCCTCGACCGCCTGTTTAAATGCTTGTTCTTCCATAATCACCTCCCGGTGACGTTAATGGTTCTCGATGAGGCCCTCACCATAGATACGCTTTGACCGAACGGAATGTTTCAAATTCAAGCAGGAATAACCTATCAAAATGACTCTGTCCCTTATTGGCAAGGGATCAACGGAACGCAACAGGTTGAGCATACGCAAGCGAGCGGCCCCCAGAGCGTACAAGGTGGCATGAAAAAGGCAGGGCATTGACCTTTTGGTCATGCCCTGCCTTTTGAATGACAGATTGTAGCTCTGGGGGCCGCGCAGCGACGGAGGTCGCCGCCGTTCGTTAGAACGGCGGAACTAATTACTCCTCGTCGTTGTCCTTGGCCTCTTCGGCGTCGTCGGTGTCCACGAGCTGGTTGAGCAGCTCGTCGAGGGAAGCCATGTCCTCGTTGATGGCACCGTTGGCGGGAGCCTTCTTGTCGTCGATCGGGGCGCCCAGGAGCTCCTCGTCGGCGTCGGCGTGATGCGTCGGCGCGGCGGAGGTGCCCAGCAGGATGTCGTCCGGACCGTCGGGGCTAAAGACCATCTGCAGCAGCTGCGAGAGGTCTTCCTCGTCGGCAACGTCGTCGTTGTTCTCGAGGATGTAGAGCAGGTCGTGGGCCTCCAGGCCGTCACGGAGCTCCTCGATCGCCTTGGCACCGATACCATCAATGCGCAGCAGATCTTCCTCGGACTTGCCGACCAGGTCGCCGACCGTCTCGATGCCGACCTCGCTGAACTTGTTGGTCCAGCGCTGCGACACGCCCAGGTCGTCGAACAGGTACAGGCGAGCCTTCTCGGCGGAGATGGTGTGGCCGTTGCGGGTGAACGAACCGTCAGCACCACCAAACTCGTCATAACCGGCCCAGTCGAGCTGCTGCGGGAGCTGCTCGTCCAGGTCCTTGAGCTCCACCGGAGCCCACTCGGGCAGCGACTTGGCGTTGGGCGAAGCCGGACCGTCGATGTCCACGTAGCCGTCGGCCGTGCGATACGTCAGCTTGGCGTTGGCGTACGGCTTGAGGCCAGTACCAGCCGGGATCTTCTTACCGACGATGACGTTGGACTTAAGGTCGAGCAGGTGGTCGACCTTGCCCTCGATGGCAGCCTCGGTAAGGACGCCGGCGGTACGGATGAACGAAGCGCTCGACAGCCAGGAGTCGATGTTGGACGCGACCTTGAGCGTACCCAGGATGACGGGCTCGGCCACGGGAGCCTGACCGCCCAGACGGGCAACGCGCTCGACCTCGTCGGCGAACTCATAGCGGTCGACGTACTGACCAAGCAGGTACTTAGAGTCACCGGGGTTGGTGATCTGAACGCGACGCAGCATCTGACGTGCGAGCACCTCGATGTGCTTGTCGTTCAGGTCAACGCCCTGGCTGGTGTAGACGTCCTTGACGCTCTCGACGAAGGTGTGCATCGTCGACTCGATGTCGGTCAGCTTGCGCAGGTTGCGGAAGTTGACGAAGCCCTTGGTGATCTGATCGCCGGCGCGAACCTCGCAGCCGTCCTCGATCTCGGGCATAAAGCGCACCGAAGCGGGGACGCGACGCTCGTCGAGGACACGGGTGTGATCCTCGGAGTCGGTGAGCGTCAGCACGTACTCGGACTTCTCGGGCTTAATAGAGAGGTGACCGGAGTACGGAGCCAGCTCGGCCTCGCGACCCAGGATCTTCTCGTTGACGTTGCCGACGATATCGAACATACGGCTGACCGTAGGCAGACCCTGCGTAATATCGTCGACGCCAGCGACGCCGCCGGAGTGAATGGTACGCATCGTAAGCTGCGTACCAGGCTCGCCGATGGACTGGGCGGCAATAATGCCGACTGCGGTACCGATGGCGACCGGACGACGAGTGGAAAGATCCCAACCGTAGCACTTCTGGCACACGCCGTACTTGGAGCGGCAGGTGAGCAGCGCGCGGAGCTTGACCTTCTTGAGGCCGGCATCGACCATCTTCTGGATGTCGGCGACCTTCTCGATGTAACCGTCCTGCTCAAAGAGCACGGTGCCATCGGGAGCCACGACGTCCTCGATGAAGCAACGGCCGACAAGGTCGGTGTTGAGGTCGGTGGTGCCGGGGATGATGAGGTTGTAGGTGACGCCCTCGTGCGTACCGCAGTCCTCCTCGCGGACGATGACGTCCTGGGCCACGTCGACCAGACGACGGGTCAGGTAACCAGAGTCCGAGGTGTGGGATGCGGTATCGACCAGGCCCTTACGGGCGCCGTAGGTCGAAATGAAGTACTCGAGCGGCAGCAGGCCCTCGCGGAAGTTCGCCTTAATGGGAAGGTCGATCGTCTCGCCGGACATGTCTGCCATCAGGCCACGCATGCCGCCGAGCTGACGCAGCTGGGTCTTAGAACCACGGGCGCCGGAGTCGGCCATCATGTACAGCGGGTTCTCCTCGTCGAACATGTCGAGCATGAGCGCTGCAACCTTATCGGTACAAGCGGTCCACTCGTTAACGACTTCGATGTGGCGCTCCGTCTCGTTAATGAAGCCCTCCTCGAAGTACTCGTTGATCTGGTCGACGTTGGCCTGGGCGCGGTCGAGCAGCTCCTGCTTCTCGGCAGGGATGAGAGCATCCCACACCGAGATAGTGAGGCCGGCGCGGGTAGCGTAGTGGAAGCCAGAGTACTTGATGGCGTCGAGGATCGGGCCGACCTTGGCCTCGGGGTAACGATCGCAGCAGTCCGCAACCAGCTTGGCCACGTCGCCCTTGACCATCTTGTAGTTCATGAACTCGTAGTCTTCGGGCAGGCACTGGCGGTTGAAGATGATGCGGCCGATGGAGGTCTCGAAGCGCGCGGTCTTGTTGCCGGTGACGTCGTAGTCGACAAACTCGTTCTTGCCGTTCTTGACGCGGAAGATACGCGTGCCGTCCTCGTTGATGACGTTGGCGTTCTCGGCGGACACGCGGACCTGGATCTTGGCCTGCATGTCGACCTCGGAGCGGCAGTCATAGGCGTGCAGCGCGTCATCGAAGCTCGAGAACACGTGGTTCTCGCCCGGCAGACCGTCGCGGACCTGGGTCAGGTAGTACACACCGATGATCATGTCCTGCGAGGGGATGTTGACCGGCTTGCCGGATGCCGGCGAGCGCAGGTTGTTCGCAGAAAGCATGAGCACGCGGGCCTCGGCCTGAGCCTGGCTGGACAGCGGCACGTGGACAGACATCTGGTCGCCGTCGAAGTCGGCGTTGAAGGGCGAGCAGACCAGCGGGTGCAGGTGGATAGCCTTGCCCTCGACCAGCACCGGCTCAAAGGCCTGGATGGACAGGCGGTGCAGGGTCGGTGCACGGTTGAGCAGCACGACGCGGCCGTCGATGACCTCTTCGAGGATATCCCACACAAAGGTGGCACCGCGGTCGATAGCGCGCTTGGCGCCCTTGATGTTCTCGACCTTGCCAAGCTCGACCAGGCGCTTCATAACGAAGGGCTTGAAGAGCTCCAGCGCCATGGTCTTGGGCAGACCGCACTGGTGCAGCAGCAGCTTGGGGTCGGTAACGATGACCGAACGGCCGGAGTAGTCGACACGCTTGCCCAGCAGGTTCTGACGGAAACGACCCTGCTTGCCCTTGAGGGCCTCGGCGAGCGACTTGAGCGGGCGACCGCCACGGCCAGAGACCGGGCGACCACGACGGCCGTTGTCGAACAGGGCGTCCACGGACTCCTGGAGCATGCGCTTCTCGTTGTTCACGATAATCGCAGGGGCGTCCAGGTCGAGCAGGCGCTTGAGTCGGTTGTTACGGTTGATCACGCGACGATACAGGTCGTTGAGGTCGGACGCGGCGAAGCGGCCGCCGTCGAGCTGGACCATCGGGCGCAGATCGGGCGGAATGACCGGGATGACATCCAGGATCATGTTCGCGGGGCTGTTGCCGCCCTTCAGGAAGGCGTCAACGACCTCGAGGCGCTTGACGGCCTTCTCGCGCTTCTGCTTCTGGGAATCCTCGTCGGCAATGATGGCCTTGAGCTTCTCGGCCTCGGAGGGGAGGTCGATGGCAGCGAGCAGGTCGCGGACGGCCTCGGCACCCATGCCACCCTTGAAGTACATCGAGTAGTAGCGGGTCATCTCGCGGAACAGCGGCTCATCGGAAATGAGATCGCGCTCGCTGAGCTTCATGAAGGCGTTGAAGGCGTCCGTGCGGAGCTGCTTCTCGTCCTTGCACTCTTCCTCGATGTCGACGATGCCAGAGGCGATCTCCTCGGGGGTCAGCGGCTCCTCGTCGGAGAACTCGTCAAAGTTCTCGGGGTCGCCCTGCTCCTTGAGGGACTCGATCTGGCGGGCGCACTCGGCATCGATCTCTTCCAGATCGGCGGCGAGCTCCTCACGCAGGTCGTCGGCGTCGGCCTCGCGAGCCTCGTAGTCAACCTCGGTAATGATGTAGCTGGCAAAGTACAGAACCTTCTCGAGGTCCTTGGACTTGATGTCGAGCATACGGCTCATCGGGAAGCTCGTGGGGCTCTTGAAATACCAGATGTGGGACACGGGAGCGGCGAGCTCGATGTGACCCATGCGGTCGCGACGCACCTTGGCCGAGGTGACCTCGACGCCGCAGCGCTCGCAGACGATGCCCTTAAAGCGGATGCCCTTGTACTTGCCGCAGGAGCACTCCCAGTCCTTGGCGGGACCGAAGATCTTCTCGCAGAACAGGCCGTCCTTCTCGGGCTTGAGGGTACGGTAATTGATGGTCTCCGGCTTCTTGACCTCACCGTGCGACCAGGAACGGATCTGGTCGGCGGAGGCAAGGGAGATCTTTACCGAGTCAAAATCAGTAGCTTCGAAATCTGCCACAGTCAACTACTCCTTATCAGTGGTCGTGGCGGCGACAGCCTCGGGTGCCTCGGCGGTCTCGGCATCCTCGGCCTCGACGTCGGCGTCAACGCCGGCGAGCGCAGCCAGGTCGTCGAGAGCAGAGGTCTCCTCGGCGGTCACAGGGGCGGAGGCGTCCTCGTCAGCATCGTGCATGGGCTCGATGTCCAGCGCGAGGGAACGGATCTCCTTGACGAGAACCTTGAAGGACTCGGGGATACCCGGAACCGGGACGTTCTCGCCCTTGACGATGGACTCGTAGGTCTTGACACGGCCCACGGTATCGTCGGACTTGACGGTCAGGATCTCCTGCAGGACGTTGGAAGCACCGTAAGCGTACAGTGCCCAAACTTCCATCTCGCCGAAGCGCTGGCCGCCGAACTGAGCCTTGCCGCCCAGAGGCTGCTGGGTAACCAGGCTGTAAGGGCCGGTCGAACGGGCGTGGATCTTGTCGTCGACCATGTGGCCGAGCTTGAGGATGTAGGACGTACCCACGGTAATGGGCTCGCGGAACTCCTCGCCGGTGCGGCCGTCGAACAGGCGGGTCTTGCCGCGCTCGTCAAGCTGGGTGACGAACTCGGGGCGCATGTGATCGCCAAAGGCAGCGGTGGCCTTGTTGAGCATGTTCTTGTTGGCACGACGGATGACCTCGGCGATTTCGTCCTCCTTGGCGCCGTCGAAGACGGGCGTCGCGGTGAAGAACGGACCGGGGACGTACTTGTCGGAGTCGGCCTGCTCGGTATCCCAACCGCACGCGGCAGCCCAGCCAAGGTGGCACTCGAGCAGCTGGCCGACGTTCATACGCGAAGGAACGCCCAGCGGGTTGAGGATAACGTCGATCGGGGTACCGTCAGCCATGTAGGGCATGTCCTCGACCGGCAGAACGTTGCAGATAACACCCTTGTTGCCGTGGCGACCGGCAATCTTATCGCCCTGCTGGATCTTACGACGCTGGGCGACGTAGACGCGCACCTGCTCGTTGACGCCGGGGGCCAGGTCGTCGCCGTTCTCGCGGCTAAAGCGGACAACGTCGATGACGCGGCCGTAAGCGCCGTGAGGCATCTTAAGGGAGGTGTCGCGGACGTCGTGGGCCTTGGCACCGAAGATGGCGCGCAGCAGGCGCTCCTCGGCGGTCAGAGCGCTCTCGCCCTTAGGCGTGACCTTGCCGACCAGGATGTCGCCAGGGCCGACCTCGGCGCCGATGCGGATGATGCCGTCCTCGTCGAGGTTGGCAAGCATGTCCTCGGAGAGGTTCGGGATCTCGCGGGTGATCTCCTCGGGGCCGAGCTTGGTGTCGCGGGCATCGATCTCGTGACGGGTGATGTTGATGGTCGTCAGCAGGTCCTCGGCCACCAGGCGCTCGGACACGACGATACCGTCCTCGTAGTTAAAGCCTTCCCACGGCATGTAGGCCACGGTGAGGTTCTGGCCCAGTGCGAGCTCGCCGTGATCGGTCGAAGGACCGTCGGCCAGAGGCTCGCCCTGCTCAACGGTGTCACCGACGCGAACGAGCGGACGGTGGTTGATGCAGGTGGACTGGTTGGAGCGCTGATACTTGGCCAGATGATACTCATCCATGCCACCGGCATGCTTGACGATGATCTTGGCGGCGTCGGCAAAGATGACCTCGCCGGCGTTCTTGGCCAGGGTGACCTCGCCGGAGTCCAGAGCGGCGCGACGCTCCATGCCGGTACCGACATAGGGAGCGGCGGGGTGAACCAGCGGCACGGCCTGACGCTGCATGTTAGCGCCCATCAGCGTACGCTTGGCGTCGTCGTGCTCCAGGAACGGAATCAGCGTGGCTGCGACGGAGAGCATCTGACGCGGGGAGACGTCCATGTAGTCGACGTCCTCGACGGGCACGTCGGCGGGAGCGCCGAAGGAGCCGTCGAAGTCGCGGGTACGGGCGATCACGGTGTGCGGACGGACGATCTTGCCCTCGGCATCGGTCGTGATGAACTCGTTGGTCTTGGGATCGAGCGGCGTGTTGGCCGGCGCGATGACGTGCTTCTCTTCCTCGTCGGCGGTCATCCAGTCGATCTGGTCGGTGGCAACGCCGTTCTCGACGCGACGGAACGGGGCCTCGATGAAGCCGTACTCGTTGACGCGGGCGTAGAGGGCGAGCGAGCCGATCAGGCCGATGTTGGGGCCTTCGGGGGTTTCGATCGGGCACATACGGCTGTAGTGCGAGTTGTGGACGTCGCGGACGGCCGTCGGCACGTTGGTGCGGCGGCTGGAGCCGGACTTGTGGCCGGCAAGACCGCCAGGGCCGAGTGCGGACAGACGGCGCTTGTGGGTCAGACCGGTCAGGGGGTTCGCCTGGTCCATGAACTGCGAGAGCTGCGAGGAACCGAAGAACTCCTTGATGGAGGCCACGATCGGGCGGATGTTGATGAGCGACTGCGGGGTGATCTCGTCGATGTCCTGGGAGCTCATGCGCTCACGGACGACGCGCTCCATACGGCTCATGCCGATACGGAACTGATTGGCGACGAGCTCGCCGACGGTGCGGATACGGCGGTTGCCAAAGTGGTCGATGTCGTCGACCTTGAAGCCCTGCTCGCCGGCAGCGAGGGACAGGAGGTAGCGCAGCGTCGCGACGATATCCTCGTCGGTGAGCACCGTGACCTCTTCCTCGGTGGTGAGGTTAAGCTTCTTGTTGACCTTGTAACGACCGACGCGGGCCAGATCGTAGCGCTGCGGGTTAAAGAGCAGGCCCTCGAGCAGGCTGCGGGAAGCGTCCACGGTGGGAGGCTCACCCGGGCGCAGACGACGGTAGATCTCGATGAGGGCGTCCTCGCGAGTGAGGGCGGTGTCGCGCTCCAGGGTACGCTTGATCACATCGGAGTTGCCGAGCAGCTCGATGATGTCGTCGTTGGTGACGGCGATGCCAAGGGCGCGCAGGAACATCGTGGCGCTCTGCTTGCGCTTACGGTCGATGGAGACCATGAGCTGGTCGCGCTTGTCGACCTCAAACTCAAGCCAGGCACCGCGGGACGGGATGATCTGGGCCTTGTAGATCTGCTTGCCCGAATCCATCTCGGAGCTGTAGTACACGCCCGGGGAGCGGACGAGCTGCGAGACGACGATACGCTCGGTACCGTTGATGATGAAGGTGCCCTGATCGGTCATCATGGGGAAGTCGCCCATAAAGACGAGCTGCTCCTTGATCTCGCCGGTCTCCTTGTTGGTGAGACGAACGTCGGTCAGAAGCGGGGCCTGATAGGTCATGTCCTTCTCGCGGCACTCCTCGACGGTGTGCGCGGGGTCGCCGAACTGATGCTCGCCGAAGGTAACCTCGAGAACATGGTTCTGGCTCTGGATGGGGCTGGATTCCTTGAACGCCTCACGAAGGCCCTCGTCCTTAAAACGCTCAAAGGATTCCCTTTGAACAGAGATAAGGTTGGGGAGCTCCATGGCCTCCGGGATTTTCCCGAAGCTGACGCGCTTGCGCTCAGTGGCAGTGTATGCGTAGGTCACCAGGTTTTTCCTCCTTCACGGAAATGCTCGGTGGGTTGGCGAGGCATAGCTTCGCCAGTTATCGCAACCTAATAGTTTATCAGGTACCGACCGTTGGGCAAGAAAAGCCTTGACGCGATTGAGTTTTTGGAGTAGCAAAATTTTTTGACAGAAAACACGCAGGTAGATAGTGGTATACCGAACATCTGTTCATATCATTTCTGTGAACAGAGAGCCAACAATCGCAGCTCTTATAAAAAACGGGCGCGAACCGAGGTCCGCACCCGTAAATGTCGATGCCCGAAGGCTTACTTGCGCATCAAGCCGCCGCGCTCGTCGATGGCGTCCCAGAAGGCGCTTGCAAAGCGAGGATCGCTTGCAGCCATGAGAGCGTTGGTGGCCATCCAGCCAGAGGGAGTGCCGGTGTCGTAGCCCGACAGCGGGTCGATGACGACCGCGTACATGGCCTCGCGATCGAGCGAACGGGCCATTGCGTCGGTGAGCTGGATCTCGCCGCCCTTGCCGGCCTGCTGATCTGCCAGCAGGTCCATGACCAGCGGGCTCAGCAGATAGCGGCCGACGATGTACAGGTTGGACGGAGCAGCCTCGGGAGCGGGCTTCTCGACCAGACCGCCGATGCGCCAGACAGCGCCCGGCTCGGCATCGGCAACGCCCTCGGCGCCCTCGAGCGAACCGACGCGCTCGCCGGCGATAACGCCGTAGCGGCTGACTTCCTCGGGCGAGCAAGCAGCGACGGCGATAACCGAAGCGCCACCGTGCTCCTTGGAAACGGCGAGCATCTTGTCGCAGATGTCGCGGTTAGGCACAACGTAGTCGCCCAGAAGAACCAGGAAGTTCTCCCCTGCCACGGCGTCGGCAGCAGAGCGAATAGCATGGCCGAGGCCCTTGGGCTCGTACTGATAGCGGAAGTCGACCGGCATACCGCCAGCGTGGGCGACGGCATCGGCATAGGCGTTCTTGCCGCGCTCGCGCAGCAGGTTCTCGAGCGAGCGATCGGGCTGGAAGTAGTTCAGTAGCTCGGGCTTACCGGGAGAAGTAACGATGATGGCGTCGTCGACTTCCTCGGGGTCGAGCGCCTCCTCGACGACGTACTGAATGACGGGCTTGTCGAGCACCGGCAGCATCTCTTTGGGCGTGCACTTGGTGCCAGGCAGAAAACGCGTGCCAAGACCGGCGGCGGGGATGATTGCCTTCATGTTATTCAAAGATCCTTTCGCAGGCGCAAAAGCGCCCCATGCGTGCGGCACACAGCCGCAGACCAAATTGCGATACCTAAGCATCTTACCGCTGGAACTATATGTCGCTACAAGGCAGAGACAATTCTTCAGCAGGTCAACGCAAATTATTGCTCGAATGGTGCAATTTTATTGCCCAACGGCAGGGTGCCCGATACGACGCAAATCACAGAACATGGCAGTTTGAGCTACCGATGTCGAGGGACCGAAAAACAAAAAAGACGGGGCTCGCAATGCGAACCCCGTCTGCAAAGAAATCTGGCGAGAAAGCCTGATTACTTGAGGGTGACAGCAGCGCCAGCAGCCTCGAGCTTCTCCTTGGCAGCCTCGGCGTCCTCCTTCTTGGCACCCTCGAGAACAGCCTTGGGAGCGCCCTCGACGACCTCCTTGGCCTCCTTCAGGCCAAGGTTGGTGAGCTCACGGACGGCCTTGATGACCTGGATCTTGTTGTCGCCGAAGCCCTCGAGCACGACGTCAAACTCGGTCTTCTCCTCGGCCTCAGCAGCGCCAGCAGCGGGAGCGGCGACAACAGCGGCAGGAGCAGCGGCGGAAACGCCGAAGGTGTCCTCGATAGCCTTGACGAGCTCGGAAGCCTCGAGAAGGGTCATTTCCTTAAGAGCATCGATGATCTCATCGGTGGTAAGCTTAGCCATTTCTAAGTCCTTTCGGTTTCCGTGTCTGTGCACGGAGATCAGTTAAAACACGACGCGAATGCGCCAGGGGTGCGGCGTTGCCGCCGCGGGTGAAAACAGCAACTAGGCTGCCTTCTGCTCGGAGACCTGCTGGATCGAACGAGCGAGACCAGAGGAAACGCCGTTGACGCAGACAGCGATGTCGCGAGCGAAACCGGAGATGAGACCGGCGATCTGGCCGAGAAGCTGATCCTTGGTGGGCAGCTCGGCGATAGCCTTAACATCATCAGCAGAAACGGCCTTGCCGTCGGAGATACCGCCCTTGATCTCAAGGACGCCCTTGGACTTAGCGGAGAAGTCCTTAAGGGCCTTAGCGGCCTCGACCGGCTCGGTCTCGTAGAACACATAAGCAACGGGGCCGGCGAGGATCTCGTCGATCTCGGGCTGCTCCTGGTTCTTGAGGGCGATCTTGACCAGGTTGTTCTTGTAGACCTTCATCTCGGCGCCGCACTCGCGAAGCTGATGACGCAGCTCCTGAGCCTGCTTAACCGTCAGACCGTTGTAGTTGACGACGAACAGACCGGCGTTCTCGGCGATACGGGACTCGATCTCTGCAACCTTGTCGATTTTGTACTGCTGGGGCATGAATTACACCTCCTCGAATTCTTTCCGGGCACGGTCCGCCACAAGGACGTGACGGGGGCATGTCCAAAAAGAAAGCCCCCGCGCTGCATGAGCGACGGGGGCGAGAAGACATATCTACTCGACCACCTCGGCTGGCGGGAAGTCCCATTAAGCTCGCGGGTAAGACCCGTTTGCGCCGGCTGTCTCTGGCAGCGGATTCGTGCGTGAACCGAAAGTATTATGGCGGGGACCCCGGCGTCGGTCAACGGGCGCGAGGATTCGTACACAAACCCTGCATACGCTCCGACCGGGAGGGGCAGGGCGAGTTTTCCGCTCGGTCAAGTCCTGGGCTCGCACGAAGGCCACATTAAGTGGCCTTCGGCTCGTGCGGAATCTACGGAAAACTCGCCCTGCCCCTCCCGGCCGGAGCTACGTTGCCTTTGCTGCGAATCCTCGTGTCCGTTGAGCGACGCGCCCCACTCATAATGCTTGGGTCGGTGGGCTGATGTGTTGCATCCCTGAGGGCTACAAGGTTGAAATGAAGGTGGACAGGCGGCGGAGGCCTTCGTCCAGGTTTTCGTCGGAGACGCAGTAGCTTAGGCGGATGTGGCCTTCGGTTCCGAAACAGTCGCCCGGGACTAGAGCTACGCTTGCCTCTTTGATGGCTTTGATGCAGAAGTCTTCGCTGGTTAGGCCGAATTGTTTGATGCTGGGGAAGGCGTAGAAGGCGCCTGCCGGTTCCACTACGTCGAGGCCCATGGCGTCTAAGGCTGCGAGTACGCGTTCGCGGCGGGCTCGGTAGACTTTGAGCATGGGGGTCGGGTCGACGGTCAGGGCTCGCGCTGCGGCGTCCATCTCGAAGGAAACGGCGCTCGATACTAAGTATTGGTGGGCCTTTGCGATCTCGGCGATGACGGGGGCTGCCGCTGCGAGCCAACCCAGGCGCCAGCCGGTCATAGCCCATGGCTTGGAGAAGCTCTCGATGACCACCGTCTGCTCGCGTAGCTCCGGGTGGCGCTGGGCAAAGCGCTCGTAGCCGTCCACGTAGACCAGGCGGTTATATACGTCGTCGCAGATTACGTAGATGCCCGCCTGGTCTGCTACGCGCGCCACGGCGTCGAGCGATGCCGCGTCGAGGATGCAGCCCGTAGGATTGTTGGGCGTGCAGATGACGATGGCCTTGGTCGCCGGCGTCACGCAAGCACGAAGCGCATCCTCGTCAATCTGGAATTGCGCAGGCTCCGTATCCAAAAAGACCGCTTTGGCGTGATTGGCCACGACGATGCTCTCGTACAGGCCAAAGGCCGGCGTGGGGATGATGACCTCGTCGCCGGGGTTGAGCATAGCCATGAATGTTGCCGACAGGGCTTCGGTCGCGCCGTCGGTTAGGATGACCTCGTCGGCCGAAAACGTAAGGCCCGCGTCCCCCATGTAGGCAGATAACGCCTCACGCAGGGCGGGGCGACCGTTGTTGGGCGGATAGTGCGTGTCACCGCGGTCCAGTGCGGCGGTCACCTCGGCACTAATCACATCGGGCGTGGGAAAATCGGGCTCGCCAAGCGCAAGCGCGATGCACCCCGGGTGCTGGGCGGCGAGCGCGTTAATCCGGCGGATACCGGAGGGCTTGAGCATGGCAAGCGAGGTATTCATGGGCAGACGCATGGCGTTCCTTTCGTAAGGGTTGCACTAGGATAGCGCGGCGGGGCGCCGCCGGACGGTGTAACCTAAACGGAAACCAACCGGAAAGGAGGCAGCATGGAGCCGACCGCGCGCAGCGATGTACCAAAAACGCTGCAAACCATTGCGTATATCAGCATTCCCAATAGTGCCGATCTTGAGTTTTTGCTCTGGGACTTGCAGGATGCCATCGCCGCCTATGCTCAGCTTTCTGGCACCGCGCTCCCCCGCCCGGTCGATTTGGGGGTGGATGATGCCGGTGCAGTCGATGGCATAGTGCTCGCTGTTGATGATGCACTTGATGATGAGGCCATGATCGCTGTCGAGCAGATACTCGATCGCTTTGGCGGTACGGGAACGCGTGTCTATGCCGTGATTCGAGCCGCACAAGAGGGCGCTGAACAGGCGCGTGGGGCCGCCGTTCGTCTGCACAAGGCATGCGAACGCCAGGGCCAATTGTGGTGTGGCGGCGTTGTCATCTGCGCCGGCAGCGGCATTGCGGCGCTTCGTCGCTCCCCGCGCATGGGACTCTTGCGACGACCGTTTTCGGAGGCCATGGACAAGCTCGTGGGCGCCATTCGCATGGGGTGTTCCGTCGAACACGCGCAGAAGCTCGGTGGCGCAGCAACGGGCGGCGCCGACACCGACGGCATGGTACGCGCCGAGCCTGCACTGCCCACACCGATCTGGCACGCCGTTATGAGACGTCTTGCCAAACACTCAAACTGCTAAATCGAAGAAGCCCGCCAATCGGCGGCGCCGTTCCAACGCTCAACAAGACGCTCCAGGCGCCAGGCGGCATTGGCGGGACTTGTCGAGGGCAGGACGATGGCAGGCAGCCCGGTGCGTTCTTGTAGATAGCGCTTGTAGAGCCGGCCAGCTGTACCACCGTTGCATATCACCTGCTCAATGGGAGCTGCGCCGGTAATGCGCTCGATATGTGCCGGCACAACGTTGCGAATGCTCGCGTCGCTCGAGCCCTTAATGTCGCAGCTCTCAATCACATCCCACAGGGCCACGCCACCGTTCAACAGCATGGATCGCTTGGCGGCAATCGAGGCGTCGAGCGTCGCGGGCTCACCGCTTGCCAAAGGGTCGCCCTCGTTGGGCGGCACGGGCACACTAAGACACGCAGCCATCACGCGCCAAAAGCGGTTCTGAGGATTGCCGTAATAAAAGGCATTGGCGCGCGAAAGCACCGAGGGAAACGACCCCAGCACCAAAACGCGCGAGTGCTCGTCAAACACGGGTTCAAACCCATGTTCAATATGTTGATAGCCCTCGTCCGGCGCTGTCATGATCTAGGCCCTCAACAGATAGCGCACCTCGTAGGGTGCAAGCTCAAGGGTACCCGTCAGCTCGACCGTGGGCGCACCGTCGGCAAGCAGGTCGACGAAGGAGCCGTTGAGTTCGCCGGCTCCAAAGGTATAGGGCTCGTTCACGGCATTGACCGCCACGAGCACCGTCGCGTCGTCGCAGGCGCGCTCGAACAGCAGCTGCTTGTTCTGGATCACCACGTTGCGATAGGCACCGTAGTTGAGAGCACGGGCCGCCGCGTCGTCGGCCGAACGAAGGTGTGCGAGCTGCGTGATGAACGCCGTCAGCTCGTTGGGCGCAGGCTCATCGAGCGCAGGTCGCAGAGCCCAGTCACCATCGGGGCCGCCCTTTTCGCCAGGAATCCCCCACTCGCTGCCATAGTAGACGCACGGAATGCCCGGCACACCAAAGAGCATGCCGTAGGCGGGACGCAGGCAGGATTTGTCGGTGAGGATACTTGCCAGGCGCGGCACATCGTGGTTGTCGACAAACGAAAGCAGATGTTTGCCGCGGTAGATGCACCAAGGGTCGCCGCCAAACTGACGGTGCAGCGAATGGGCGATCTCGAACATGTTGACCGAGTTAAAGCTGGAATACAGGCCCTTGTAGCACTCGTAATTAGTGCACGAGTCGAGCATCTCGTCGTTGACGATCTGATTGTAGTCGCCGTGGAGCGTCTCGCCGATCAGCACGAAGTCGGGCTTGAGCTCACGGGCGAAGCTATGCAGACGACGCATGAAGTCGCGGTCGAGCATATAGGCAACGTCCAGGCGCAGACCGTCGACGCCAAAGACCTCGGCCCAGCGGTGCACGGACTCTAGCAGGTAATCGACCACGGCAGGGTTTTGCAAGTTGAGCTTCACGAGCTCAAAATGGCCTTCCCAACCCTCGTACCAAAAGCCGTCGCCGTAGCAGGAGTCGCCATCAAAGCTAATGTGGAACCAGTCCTTGTACGGCGAGTCCCACTTACGCTCCTGCACATCGCGGAAGGCCCAAAAGCCGCGGCCGACGTGGTTGAAGACGGCGTCGAGCACCACGCGGATGCCGTGAGCATGCAGTGTGTCGCACACGGCGGCAAAGTCGGCGTCCCCACCCAGGCGACGGTCGATATGGCGCAGGCTGCGTGTATCGTAGCCGTGACTATCGGACTCGAGCGGCGGGTTGATGAGCACAGCGCCAACGCCGAGTTTTTGCAGGTAGTCGGCCCATTGGGCAATCTTCATGATAGGAGCATCGGGGTTGGGTTCGACATCGGCGGCCTGGGCGAGCTCATCCTCGGCAACGGGGGCGGCGTTTTCGCGCGGAGCTCCGCAAAAGCCCAGCGGATAGACCTGATAGAACGTCGTCTCGTATGCCCACATAGCAACCTCCCGGTAAGCTCAACACAACGACATCCATTGTATGCCCAGCTTGTATCCCCTCCCCCAAAATAAGTTGCGGTGCAATAGGGACTGTTTGCCGGGTTTATTGGGCCCAGCAGTCCGTATTTCACCGCAACTGATGAGGGGACGTGATTAGGCGACGGGCCTTGCGCGGCGTATGGCCGGGAACAGCACGGTGATGGCGAGGATGACGCCCACGACGGCAATCGCCCCGCCCGCGAAGCCGATCCAAGCGATACCGGGACCCGAAACCACGGCGCCGCCGATTGCGGTGCCCGTGCCAATACCGAGGTTAAACAGGCCCGAGAAGATCGACATGGCGACGGCCGACGAATCTGCCGACGTGCACTTGATGAGCTCGGCCTGAAACGCCACGTTAAAGGCCGTGGCGCAGCAACCCCACAGTGCGCAGACGGCAAGCACTGTCACGAGCGACGATGCGGCCGGCCCCATGAGCAGCAGGGCCACCGGCACGCCGGAGAGCGTGATAGCCAAGAACGGGAAGCGATGCCCATCGAACAGGCGGCCAAACAGCCAGCTTCCGAGCAAACCAGAGCAGCCAAACGCCGTCAGCGTCATGGTAATGGCGCCCGCATCGACGTGCGCGACCTGCGCCAGGAAGGGCTCGATATAGCTGTAGCTTGCGTAATAGCCGGTCGCCATGAAGACCGTGACTGCGTAGAGCGCGATGAGGAGCGGGTTCTTGAGCAGCTCGGGCAGCTGCTTGAGCGTAAAACGCTCGCCCGCTGGCATGGCAGGGAACACCGTGGCCTGGTAGACGACCGCGACAGCAGACAGCGCTCCGACCACGGCAAACGTCATGCGCCAGCCCACGGCCAAGCCAATGGCGCGACCGAGCGGCAGGCCAAAGATCTGTGCGATGGAAGAGCCCGTGGCGATCATGCTGATAGCGAGCGCCCCGTGGCGTGTGTCAACCAGGCGCGACGCCATGATCGAGGCGACCGACCAGAACACGGCGTGCGCGCAGGCAACCACCAGGCGCGCGCAGACTAAGATGGGATAGGTCGGTGCCAAGGCGGACAGGAACTGGCCCAGCGAGAACACGGCGAGCACGCCCAGCAGCATCCGCTTGAACTCGAAACGCGAAGCGAACACCATGAGCGGCAACGACAGCAGCATGACGCCCCAGGCATAGACCGAGATCATGATGCCCGCCTGGGCCTCGGTGAGCGAGAACGACGCGGCGATATCAGTCAAAAGGCCGATGGGCATAAACTCCGACGTGTTGAACACGAACGCACAGCAGGTGAGCCCGACGAGCGGGAGCCACTGCCTGAGCGTGATGCCGTCTTGCCTTGCCTGACTCATATATAACGTCTCCAATCATTTTGAGCGGAGGCGATTATATAGCAACGGCCCCGCATCCGTCAGCAACAGATGCGGGGCCGAAAACAATTCGATACACAGAGGTTGCGCCGTCAATTCATAACTAAGCCAACCCCAGCAACATGCCCGCCGAATGCACGACAAACGCCACGACCCAGGCGACCGTCACCTGAAACGCGAATACGGCCACGGCATAGCGTGCGCCCAACTCGCTCTTGACGGCGCCGATGGACGCCACGCAAGGCGGGTACAGCAGCGTAAAGACCAGGAACACGTAGGCGGTAAACGGCGAAAACATGGCTGACAGTGCCGCGGGCGACGTTGCGCCCAAAAGCACCGTGAGCGTCGAGATGACGCTCTCCTTGGCAATGAGCCCCGTGACGAGCGCCGTCGAGGCGCGCCAGTCGCCAAAGCCGAGCGGGGCCAACACCGGCGCGATGATGCTACCCAGACCGGCAAGCAGGCTTTGCGACTGGTCGGCGACCACGTTAAAGCGGATGTCGAACGTCTGAAGGAACCAGATGACCACGGTCGCGGCAAAGATAATGGTAAAGGCCTTAGTGATGAAGTCCTTGGCCTTATCCCATGCCAGCATCACTGTCGTCTTGACGCTCGGCAGGCGGTAATTGGGGAGCTCCATGATAAACGGCACCGGGTCGCCCTTAAATGCCGTGCGGTTGAGCACCAAAGCCGCGACGCAGCCGACCACGATACCGATCAGATAGAGCGAGACCATGGCGGGAACCGTCGCCTGCGGGAAAAACGCCCCGCACAGCAAGCCGTAAACCGGCAGCTTGGCTGAGCAGCTCATAAACGGCGTGAGCATGACCGTCATCTTGCGGTCGTGCTCGGATGGGAGCGTACGGGTCGACATGATAGCCGGCACGGTGCAGCCAAAACCGACGAGCATGGGCACGAAACTGCGGCCCGACAGGCCAAAGCGACGCAACACCTTATCCATGACAAAGGCCACGCGCGCCATGTATCCGGAGTCTTCCAGAATGGAGAGGAACAAAAAGAGCACGACGATAATCGGCAGGAAGGTCAGCACACTGCCCACGCCCGTAAGCACGCCGTCGACAGCCAGCGAGCGCACCACGTCGTTGGTACCGAACGCCTTGAGGCCCGCATCGGCCGAGGCGATGATGGCAGCGATACCGTCCTCCATGAGTCCCTGCAACGCCGCGCCGATCACGCCAAACGTCAGCCAAAAGACGAGGCCCATGATCACCAGAAACGCCGGAATGGCTGTGTAACGACCTGTCAGGATGCGGTCAATCTTGACGGAGCGCACGTGCTCGCGGCTCTCGTGCGGCTTGACGACGCAACGCCCGCACACGTCGCCGATAAAGCTAAAACGCATATCGGCCAGTGCAGATAGGCGGTCGGTGCCGGCCTCGCCCTCCATCTGGGTGATGATGTGCTCGATAGCGTCGAGCTCATTGCGATCCAGGTGAAGCGCCTCGGTTACCAGCTCATCGCCCTCGACCAGCTTGGTCGCCGCAAAGCGCACCGGGATGTGCGCCGTCACGGCATGGTCCTCGATCAGGTTAGCAATACCGTGGATGCAGCGATGCAGCGCGCCGCCGTCCGGACCGTCGGGCGCGCAAAAGTCCAGGCGACCAGGGCGCTCGCGGAACCGCGCCACGTGCAGGGCGTGGTCCACCAGCTCGCCGATGCCCTCGTTGCGGGCAGCGCTAATGGGGACAACGGGCACGCCCAACAGGCTCTCGAGCAAGTTGACGTCTACGGCGCCGCCGTTGGCGGTCACCTCGTCCATCATGTTGAGCGCGATGACCATAGGACGGTCAAGCTCCATGAGCTGCAGTGTCAGGTACAGGTTGCGCTCGATGTTGGTGGCGTCAATGATGTCGATGATGGCGTCCGGACGCTCGTCGAGGATGAACTGACGGCTCACGACCTCCTCGCCTGTGTACGGCGACAGGGAGTAAATGCCGGGCAGGTCGGTAACGCTCGCCTCGGGATGGTTACGGATGGTGCCATCTTTGCGGTCGACCGTCACGCCGGGAAAGTTACCGACGTGCTGGTTGGAGCCCGTCAGCTGGTTGAATAACGTGGTCTTGCCGCAGTTTTGGTTGCCGGCGAGGGCAAAGTGCAGCGGCGCGCCCTCGGGCACGGCCGTCTTTGCCGCACGGGGCGAATACGTCCCCTCGCCCAGGGCCGGATGCTCCGTCGTGCCGATTGCGGCGTTAGCGCGCGGACCCGTATCGGTGTCGTGAATACCCACGAGCTCGATGCGAGCGGCATCGTCCTTGCGCAGTGTCAACTCGTAGCCACGCAGGCGGATCTCGAGCGGATCGCCCATGGGGGCGTACTTCATCATGGTGACTTCGGTGCCCGGCGTTAGACCCATGTCCAAAATATGCTGTCGGAGTGCCTGGTCGTCCGATGCCACCGATGCGACAACGGCGTCCTTTCCAATCTCGAGCGTATCGAGCTTCACGTCCGTGTTCCTCCCCCGGCGCCCACAGGGCGTTGCATTTATGTTCACCTTGGCTAACCGTTTGCCACGGCTAACCAATTTAACCATGCATGATAGCGCGAACACACAACGATGTTCAATCAGCAAATTGGCGCAATGGGGACAGGCAGGAGAGTTCAGGGCCATAGTTTCCCGATGAGGCCTCTCGGGGAAACTACATCCCAGAATCCCCGCTCGAAACGGGATGTGGTTTCCAAATCGAGGCCCTATGGGAAACCGTGTCCCACCTTGAAGGGCGAGACTGGGATGCAGTTTCCGGACGGGACATCAAAAACAAAGTTGCGGTGGAATAGTTCCTGGATGGGCTGGTTGATGCCCCAGATCGGAACTATTTCACCGCAAGTTATTGAAGGGCTGGGATGCCGAGACTCTTACAGATGGCGCTCCAGAAAGCGGAAGGCTAGGCGGATCCAGGGACGGACCGCCACCTGCTTGTCCTCGTTGTCGACCGCGGTGTTGGCGTTGCCGAGCGAAAGGCCGTGGCCGCCCTGGTCAAAGACGTGCATCTCGCAAGCGACGCCCTCCTCGGCCATGCGCTGCGCAAACGGATAGACCTGCGCGATCGGCGCCGTTTTGTCGTCGGACACGCCCCACACAAAGGTCGGCGGCATCTGACGCGAAACATGTGTGGTGGGGCAGATATCGGACAGGTGCTCGTCAGTGGCCTCGCCACCCGTCACCATCGACAGGTAGTCGTTGAGCAGATCGCGCCCCGTCTTGCCGCCCGTCTTGGGCACACGCAAGTCAATGCGCGGATCGCGTGTCTGCATGTCGCGCACATAGGCAAAGTCGAGCAATGGATAGCCCAGCACCACGGCATCGGGACGAATGTCGTCCGGACGCGCCCCTGCCAAGCCCGCGAAGGGACCAGTCTTCCATTGCGTTGCCAGCGAAGCACAGATCATGCCGCCCGCCGAGAATCCAACGACGCACACACGCTTAGGATCGACATGCCACTCGTCGGCGTTGGCGCGCACCGTGGCGACCATCTTGGCAAGATCTGCCTGGGGGTGCGGAAAGCTCACGTCACCCGTAGAACTCGTGACATAGTTGAGCACAAAGGTCTGGTAACCGTGATCCAAAAACGCAAACGCCACCGGGTCCTGCTCGTGCGGAGCGATATGCGTAAACCCGCCTCCGCCGCAGATGATCACCGCGGGGCGGCGGCCATTGGGCTTGTCGGGCAGCGGCTCGGCACCCAAATACGTAAACGTCGCCGGATATTCGTCGGTCGGCTCCTCGCCCCACAGCGCATGGTTCTCGACAATCATATGTGCTCCCTTCGCGCAAATTATGCGCCCTTGTTTTTCGCCTTCAAGCGTACCCCACTTGAACCCGTGGCGCAGAAACACTCCGACAATAAGTTTCCCTTCAACTGATATATCACATAATCCCAGTTCAGAGGTATCGTTGAGCAGCGTAAAATAGGGGCGTTGACCAAGCCGCGAAACACATGCGAAACGTTTCCGGCAAACCAAACGCGCGATATGCGCCTATTTAAGTTGGAGGCAACTATGGGTCTGCTCGATTCGCTTAAGTCCACCTTCACCTCGACCGGCGAGGCGTCCGTTCCGCCCGCAGCAAGCTTCGCCACCCGCGAAGGCGTCATCTATGCCCCCGTCAACGGCGTGCTCGTCAACCTGGACGAGGTTCCCGACGAGACGATCGCCTCGGGCATGCTTGGCCAGGGCTATGGCATCGAGCCCATTACCGGCACCATCTATGCGCCCGCCAACGGCCGCATCGGCGCCACCACTGTCACCAACCACTCCATTGGCATGATCACCGAGGACGGTCTTCGCGTGTTCATCCATGTCGGCCTGGGCACCGTGGAAATGAACGGCAAGGGTTTTGCCCGCTTTGTCGAGATGGGCGATGTGGTCAAGGCAGGCCAGCCGCTCATCAGCTTCGACCGCGAGGCCATTAAGGCCGCTGGTCACGAGGACATCGTGACCGTCATCGTCTCCGAGCTCGATCGTCTTAAGAGCATCGACCATGTCGGCGAGTCCGGAACGCTTATCGGCGGCAACCCGCTCGTCAAGCTTGGCGACCCGCTGCTGGTAGCCAAGACCAAGTAGCCAGGCCCCGCGCCACACAGCCAAAAGGCACCTCGTCGAGCGCCCGCGACCATCTGGCCGCGGGCGCTTTTCGTTTGAAAAACCATCCCGCCAATGCCTTATCTGTATAGCCCAAATGAGCCGAGCTGCTAGAATATCGAACTGTATGGATAACTATCATTCAACCGTTATGGGAGGATACGTGAACCGCACCAAAATCGCGCAGCTCTATGCCGATGCCGAGTCGCTCGGCGGCCAGACCGTCACCGTCGCCGGCTGGGTCAAGTCCGTCCGCGACATGAAGAACTTTGGCTTTGTTACGCTCAACGACGGCAGCTGCTTCCGCGACCTGCAGGTCGTCATGAACCGCGAGGCACTCGACAACTACGACGAGATCGCCCATCAAAACGTCTCGGCCGCACTCATTTGCACCGGCACCGTCAAGCTGACCCCCGATGCGCCCCAGCCTTTCGAGCTTTCTGCCACCTCCATCGAGGTCGAGGGCACGAGCGCCCCGGATTACCCGCTGCAGAAGAAGCGCGCAACCGTCGAGTTCCTGCGCACCCAGCAGCATCTGCGCCCGCGCACCAACCTGTTCCGCGCCGTGTTCCGCATCCGCTCTGTCGCGGCTGCCGCCATCCACCGCTTCTTCCAGGAGCAGGGCTTTGTCTACGTCAACACCCCCATCATCACCACGAGTGACTGCGAGGGCGCCGGCGAGATGTTCCGCGTGACCACGCTCGACCCCAAAAATCCGCCCCTCACCGAGTCCGGCGAGGTCGACTGGAGCCAGGACTTCTTTGGCAAGCATGCAAGCCTCACCGTGTCCGGCCAGCTCAATGCCGAGAACTTTGCCATGGCCTTTGGCGACGTGTACACCTTTGGCCCCACCTTCCGCGCCGAGAACTCCAACACCACGCGCCACGCCGCCGAGTTTTGGATGATCGAGCCCGAGATGGCCTTTGCCGACCTTAACGACTACATGGATAACGCCGAGGCCATGCTCAAGTACGTCCTTAAGGACGTTATGGCCACCTGCCCCGACGAGCTCAATATGCTCAATAAGTTTGTGGACAAGGGTCTGCTCGAGCGCCTAGACCATGTCGCCAACTCCGACTTCGCCCGCGTCACCTATACCGAGGCCGTCGAGATCCTGGAGCAGGCCGTCGCCGCCGGTCACAAGTTTGACTACCCCGTGAGCTGGGGCATCGACCTGCAGACCGAGCACGAGCGCTTCCTGACCGAGGAGCACTTTAAGCGCCCGACCTTCGTGACCGACTACCCGGCCGAGATCAAGGCCTTCTACATGCGCATGAACGAGGACGGCAAGACCGTCGCCGCCGCCGACTGCCTGGTTCCCGGTATCGGCGAGATCATCGGTGGCTCCCAGCGCGAGGAGCGCCTGGATCTGCTCGAGGCCCGCATCAAGGACCTGGGCATGAATCCCGAGCAGTACAAGTACTACCTTGACCTGCGCCGCTACGGTTCCTGCAAGCACGCCGGCTACGGTCTGGGCTTCGAGCGCTTGGTCATGTATCTGACCGGCGTGGGCAACATCCGCGACGTCCTGCCGCACCCGCGCACCGTGGGCAACGCCGACTTCTAATCGTCGGACGCTAGCTCGCGTCGCCACACGCCAACGCTCATCGCACAAGCGCCTCTCGACATCGGTCGAGAGACGCTTTTTTTCAACAGCATCCGTCAAGCTTTTGGCAAGTTTTTGGTCAGTTGAGCAGGGCTGTTGAAAACTCAACCCGCCGTTTGCCGACGACTACCGACCGCCCAGAGCGCCCTGCGCCCCTGGGAAAGCCCCGCGTCCTAGGCTCCATACCGTCGCCACCCAAAACGGAAAGGACGTGGGCACGATGACCGAAGCCGCTGTTGAAACCTACGACACCACGACGAGGGGCGCCGCCTCGATGGCAGCCTATCGCGCCGTTCGCATCCTGCAGCTCTTGAGCGAAAACACCGGCGAAGACAAGGCCATGCTTTCCAATGAGCTGATCCGGCGCCTCGCCCATCCCGACGACCCCGCCCGCATGCCCATCTCGGCGGCGCGGCGCAGCATCTACACCGCCATCTCCGCGCTTCGCCATGCCGGATACGAAATTGAGTACAAACGCGGCGTGGGCTACAAACTTCTTACCCGCCCGCTCACCGATGAAGAGATCATCCGGCTCCATGGTATGGTCATGCGCAACCGCTCCACGCCTATCGCTATCCGCAAGAGCATGGCGCAGCACTTAGTTGCCATGGCGAGCGCCGACGTTCGCGGCTACCTCGATACACCCGAACCCGCTCCAAGCGCAGGCAGCAAGGCTACCAAGGCAACACGCACGCCCATCAAGCGCATCGACACGTGCGAGCTCGTCGAGCAGGCCATCGACCACGGAACCACGGTGAGTTTTGATATTTCGAGCGTCACGACACGCGGCGAAACCGAAGCAGCACGGATGACACTCCGTCCCTTTGCCATCAGGCAGCGCGATGGCATCTCGTATCTGCTGGGAACGGTCTACGACGCCCGAGGCACCGACGATACGCTGCGCACCGTCGAGATCGCCCGTATGAGAAACGTCAGCACGCGCCTGCTCGACGGCAAGAAGCTCTTCGCCGCCCTGGACGAGGAGGACGACGCCTCCTCCGCCGCATAAGACCCTCCGCCGCCCATTCGACTACCCGTACCGCCCATCCGATTCTGTATTAAAAACCCGCCAGGCTGTTGTAAAAATGGACATCAGCGCTACTATAGTTCCACTTGCACTTTGTCCCAGTGCAGTGTTTCCAGCCATTTTTATACTGGGGGTAATGATATGAAGGACATCACCATCAGTCGCAGGAGCCTTCTGGTCTCCGCCGGCCTGCTCGCGCTCGCCCCGCTCGCCGGATGCGGCGGCAACTCTGGTTCCGGCTCTGCTGCCGCCGGTTCCGACTACACCATCGGCGTTCTGCAGCTCACCGAGCACTCCGCGCTCGATGCCGCCAACGACGGCTTCGTCAAGGCCATCAAGAAGAGCGGCCTTAAGGTCAAGATCGACCAGAAGAACGCCCAGAACGACCAGTCCACGTGTAAGTCCATTGCCGACAAGTTTGTGGGCGACAACGTCAACCTGATTTATGCCATCGCCACGCCCGCCGCGCAGGCTGCCGCCGGCGCCACGGCCGATATCCCCATCGTGGGCTGTGCCATCACCGACTACGCCGCCTCCGGCCTGGTCCAGGACAACGACAAGCCGGGCACCAACGTCACGGGCGCTTCCGACCTCACCCCGGTCGCCGAGCAGCTCGAGATGATGCAGAAGGTCCTGCCCGACGTTAAAAAGGTCGGCCTGCTCTACTGCACCGCCGAGTCCAACTCCGACGTCCAGATCAAGGCCGCCAAGAAGGAACTCGACAAGCTGGGCCTGGAGTACACCGATTTCACCGTCTCGAGCTCCAACGAGATTCAGTCCGTCGTCGAGTCTGCCGTGGGCAAGGTCGACGCGCTGTACTCCCCCACCGACAACACCATCGCCGCGGGTGCCTCGCAGGTCGGCCAGATCTGCAAGGAGAACAAGCTCCCCTTCGTGACTGGCGAGGAGGGTATGTGCATGGCCGGCGGCCTGTTCACCCTCTCCATCAACTATGAGGACCTGGGCTACGCCGCGGGCGAGATGGCCGTTAAGATCCTGAAAGGCGAGGCCAAGCCCGAAGACATGCCGATCAAACACCTCTCGAGCAAGGACCTGGTCGTCGTCAAGAATGACGAGATGGCCGAGGCCCTGGGCATCGACCTTTCCGCTCTGGACGCGTAATGCTATACGCGGCATGCGTCTAGAGCCCGTGCTCGCGCTTTAGCCGCGTTATTCAATATCTGAGCCACAGGGGCGGGCGCTGTAGACCGGCGTCCGCCCTGCTTGTTTCAGGTAAAACAAAACGTCTGTCCGTAACTCGTCTATGCATTGTTACCGCTATTATGGTGAATCACGTGTCCACCCTATCCTAGGAGGTATGAAGCATGCTCATTGCATTGCAGGGCGCCGTTTCGCAGGGCGTCCTCTGGGGCATTATGGTGCTTGGCGTGTTTATCACGTTCCGCCTGCTCGACATTCCCGATATGACCTGCGACGGCAGCTTTGCCCTCGGCGGCTGCGTCTGCGCTGTGCTCATCGTCAATAACAACGTCGACCCGCTGTTCGCCGTGCTGGCCGGTATGTGCGCCGGCGCCATCGCGGGCGCCGTCACGGGCATTCTGACCACCGTCTTTGAGATTCCCGCGATCCTCGCCGGAATCCTCACCCAGATCAGCCTGTGGTCCATCAACCTGCGCATCATGGGCAAGTCCAATACGCCCATTCTTGCCAAGGGCACCGTGTTCTCCGCCGTCAGCAATATGACCGGTCTGCCGCAGTCCACCGTTGCCATCATCTTGGGCATCCTGCTCGCCGTGGCTATCGTTGCCATCCTGTATTGGTTCTTTGGCACCGAGATCGGCTCGGCGCTGCGAGCCACCGGCAACAACGAGTACATGATCCGCGCTCTGGGCGTCAACACCAACTCCACCAAGATGATCGCCCTCGTGCTCTCCAACGCCCTCATCGGCCTTTCGGGCGCTCTCATCTGCCAGAGCCAAAAGTATGCCGACATTGGTATGGGCACCGGTGCCATCGTTATCGGTCTTGCCGCCATTGTTATCGGCGAGGTGCTCGGCCGTCTGCTGCCCGGCGGCCTCACGCAGTTTAGCGTCCGTCTTGCCTCCGCCGTCTTTGGCTCCGTGGTGTACTTCCTTATCCGCGCCATCGTGCTGCAGTTGGGCATGGACGCCAACGACATGAAGCTGCTCTCCGCCGTAATTGTCGCTGTGGCCCTGTGCGTGCCCGTGGTTTGGGAGCGCTATAAGCTCCGCAGCTCCTACACGAAGGGAGATGAGGCAGATGCTTAAGCTCTCGCATGTCAAGAAGACCTTTAACAAGGGCACCGTCACCGAGAAGCGCGCGCTCACCGGCGTCGACCTCACCTTGAATGACGGCGACTTTGTAACCGTGATCGGCGGCAACGGCGCCGGCAAGTCCACGCTGCTCAACATGATCGCCGGCGTGTACCCGCTCGATTCGGGCGTTATTGAGCTCGACGGCACCGACATCTCGCGCCTGAGCGAGTCGCAGCGCGCCAAGTACCTGGGCCGCGTGTTTCAGGACCCCATGCGCGGTACCGCTGCCGACATGCAGATTGCCGAGAACTTGGCCCTCGCCAAGCGTCGCGGCCAGCGTCGCGGCCTTTCGTGGGGCGTCACCAAGGCCGAGAAAGATGAGTACGTTGAGTTGCTCAAGCGCCTGGACCTTGGTCTGGACACGCGTCTCAACGCCAAGGTCGGCCTGCTCTCGGGTGGCCAGCGCCAGGCACTCACCCTGCTGATGGCCACGCTCACCAGGCCGCGCCTGCTGCTGCTCGACGAGCACACCGCGGCCCTCGACCCCAAGACGGCCTCTAAGGTGCTTAACCTGACCGAGGAGATCGTCGACGAGAACCACCTGACCACGCTCATGGTCACGCATAACATGAATGACGCCATCCGTCTGGGCAACCGTCTGATCATGATGCACGAAGGCCACGTGATCTACGACGTGGCGGGCGATGAGAAGAAGTCGCTCACCGTAGCCGACCTGCTGCAGAAGTTCGAGGAGGTCTCGGGCGGCGAGCTCGCCAACGACCGCATGCTGCTGAGCTAAAACGTGCCAAAAAGGGACAGGTTTATTTTGGCAGGTTTTATCTGCGCAAACGCCAAAACCGCCGCAAAGGGACAGACGCCCTTGCGGCGGTTTTCGCATATTATGTCGATAATCCGATATTCAACCAGACATTCTGGCTAAGGACTAAGGAAACTGCCATGAGAAGACCTCTTCCCCGTCTTGCTTGACCGCCGCACTCCTTACCGGCGTGCTCGCCGGCGCCCCAGCTTACGCCACCGCGACCGCCCCATCTCAAGTTATCGGCCCGTCCGATGTGATCGGACGGGCTTTTTGGTGGGTATCATGGTTGAATGATCATTAGGAGGTTTTCCCTACATGGAATTGTTTGAGCCGATTCTTCATTTCTTTGAGCAACGGTGGGTCCACAACATCATCTGGGCCGGCATCTTGGCAATAGGCACGGCAATCGCCACCAAAGTCGTTTCCAAGACGCTGCGCCACCTACTCAACCGCGACGATAACCCGCTTCCAGCATCGAGCATCTTCATCAACATCGCTCGCGCCGTCATCTGGATGATCGGCGGCAGCTTTATCCTCGACAACTGCTTTGGCATTAACGCAAACGCGCTCGTCGCCGCTCTTGGCGTCGGCGGCATCGCCATCTCGCTCGGCTTTCAGGACACGCTGTCAAACCTTATCGGCGGCATGCAAGTGACCTTTATGGGCATCATCAAACCCGGCGACAATATCGAGGTCGGCGGCGTATCCGGCGTGGTCCAAGACATCACTTGGCGTCATACAACGATTGAGGATGCCTGTGGACAGACCATCATTGTGCCCAACTCCAACATCTCCAAGAACACGCTCGTGCATTTGATGCCCTTTGGACGCGTGGCCGTGCCCGTTGCCGTAAAGGACACGTCTAAGTGGGCTTCCCTTGACGTGCTGGCAGACGAGCTCACGAGCGCAACCAAAACGGCCGTCTCGCCCATCTCGGGCTTTGACAAAGAGCCCTACGTGCTCTTTAGCGAAATCGGCGACTTTGGCATCAAAGGAAAGATCATCTTTATCGTCAGCGACGACAGCACCACTTTCACCGCTGCCGACGCCTGCATCCGCGCCATCGCCCCCATCATCGCCTAAACCACCGCAAAGGGGTCAGGCATCTTTGTAGTGGTTTTCATTCGTGGTACCATGGTTCATATAGTTGTTTAAACGACTAAGGGAGCAACATTATGGAAGAGGCCTATCGTCAAGCACGCAAGCGCGGCGAGCAAGGACGTCGACGCGCCATTAGCCAAAGCGAGCATCCATACCTTACGGACCTCGATAGCTTGGTTGCTCAGCTCCCCTTAGGTCAGCGAGAGAATGTCGGCCTGCGGGATATTCCGCTCGAAATGGTCGTCGGCACGGTCACCAAGGGCCGTCAGTCCGCCTTTTCGTGTAACTTTATGCCCCTGCTTCCGTTTAGCACCGAGTTCGCCCGCAAGTGGTCCAACCTCTACGACATCCAGGTGACCGAGGGCTATCGCGACCCCGTCATCGTCACCGAGTTCATGCATCGGTTCTATGTCCAAGAAGGCAACAAACGCGTCAGTGTCCTCAAATTCCTAGACGCCCCGACGGTTTCGGCCAAGGTCACCCGTCTCTACCCCGGCACATGGGATTCCGTCGAAAGCCGCCTGTACGGCGAGTTCTGCGCGTTTTGGCGCGTCTGCCCCCTATACGAGATCGAGTTCTCGCGTGAGGGAAGCTACGAAACGCTCGCGAAGATGCTCGGTCAGAACCTTATCGAAAAATGGCCGCAGAAAAAGGTCGACTACCTGCGCCACACTTTCCTGCTCTTTAAGCGTGCCTACCTTCGCGCAGGCGGCGATCACCTGGACATTACGCCCGCCGACGCCATGCTCGTCTACCTCAATGTGTACAACCAGGACCGCCTGCTGGATACGCCAACGGATATCGTCGTAAACCGCCTGTGCAAGATCTGGCGCGAGCTGGTCATTGCCGGCAAAAATGACGAGGACAAGGTCGATCTTGTCGAAGCACCGAGCGTCGACGAGGAGGAGACGCCCGCCAAGTCCACCTCTGGCGTGCTCAACTTCTTTATGGGCAAGACCGTCTACTCGACGGCCAACCCCCTGCGCATCGCCTTTATCCATGAGTTCCCCTGTGCGACGTCGAGCTGGGACAGCCTGCACGACCAAGGGCGTCAGTATCTCGATGAGCACTTTGGCGGTATCGTGCGCACCGAGGCGTTCGAGGACTGTCACGATCCGGATGTGTTCTACGCCGCCGTGGAAACGGCTGTCAAACATGGAGCAAACGTCATCTTCTCGACCTCGCACCGCCTGATGGAATACACGCTCAGGGCTGCCGTTGAGTATCCCCGGGTTCGGTTCCTCAACTGCTCTATCGGCCTTCCCCATCAAAGCGTCCGTTCGTACTTTGGCAAGATGTACGAGGCCAAGTTTCTGCTGGGCGCCCTTGCGGCCAGCATGGCGGACAACCACCGCATCGGTTACCACGCGTCGGTCTTCGCCTCGGGCGCACTCAGCGAGATCAACGCCTTTGCGATTGGCGCCTCGCTGCTCGACCCGCGCGCGCAGGTCATCCTCACCTGGGGCGATGTTCCCGCCGGTGGTCTTGCCGAAGCCATGTGCCGCGAAGGCGTAAGCGTCATGACCGGCGCTGACATGTCAAAGTCGCTCGAAGACCCAACGGCCTACGGGCTTCACCGCTTGGTCGACGGCAAAGTCACCGGCATCGCCATGCCCGTATGGAACTGGGGCCGTTACTACGAGCTCATCGTTCGCAGCCTTCTTCACGGCACGTGGGACGAGACCAGCGACGACAACCAAGTGCGCGCCGTCAACTACTGGTATGGCATGAGCTCCGGCGTTATCGACATCCGTTACGCTCCGGGCCTACCCTACCAAACGCGCAAACTCGTGCAGTTGCTCCGCAACGGCATTGTTGTGGGATCCATCAACCCCTTTGGCGGCGAGCTCCACAGCCAGAACGGCGTGGTACAGATCGAAGGCTTCCCTCCGCTGCCGAGCACGCAGATTGTCGAGATGAATTGGCTGGCGGACAACGTGGTAGGCACCATTCCGCAGCTCGACGATGAGCCGAAAGTCCCTGCCCTATGAAAATCCTTGCCATAGCCGATACCGAAGAACGATGCCTTTGGGAGTGCTTTCGCAAGGAACGCTTTGAGGGAGTCGACCTGATTTTGTCCGCCGGCGATCTGGACCCGGACTATCTTGAGTTTTTGGTTACGGTCATCAACAAACCGCTCATCTACGTGCGCGGCAATCACGATGACCGCTACGCACGTCATGCACCGGGTGGATGTATCTGCGTAGAGGACAGCGTGTACACGTACCGAGGGATTCGCATTGCGGGCCTTGGCGGGTCCATGCGTTATCGCGACGGCGCCAACATGTACACCGAACGCGAGATGTCCAAGCGCATGCGTAAGCTGTCGCGTAAGGTTAGGATGGTCGGCGGGTGCGACATTCTGCTTACCCATGCACCCGCCGCCGGTATGGGTGATCTGGACGATCTGCCGCATCGAGGGTTTGAGTGCTTTAACACGGCGCTTGAGTCCTGGGGAGCCGACTACATGGTGCATGGGCATGTACACCAAAGCTACGGTTACGATTTTCAGCGCGAGCGGCAGCATGTGTGTGGAACGACGATCATCAACGCCTGCGGCTATACGCAGTTTGAGCTCGACCAGACGCACTACCCCATCCGCGGCTGGCAAGCAGCTTGGCTCAACTCACAAACCATGCGCCGCGAGCTCAAACGCCACGAAGCCATCGAGTCTTCAACAGCCAGAACACCCTGGTAACCACCATGAAGGGGACACTGTCCCCTTCATGGTGCTTTTGACGCGATAGCAAGAAACCCGGTCCTGCACAAGGCAGAACCGGGTTTCTTTAGCAATGCTTGCTGTACTCAGGCAGTAACTAGCAGTTACTCAGCCAGGAAGTCACGCTGGACAGCGGGATCGACCTTGACGCCAGGGCCCATGGTGGAAGACACGGAGATGGACTTGACGTACTTGCCCTTAGCAGAAGAGGGCTTGACGCGCAAAATCTCGGTGTACAGGGCAGCGTAGTTCTCGACGAGCTGCTGCTCAGAGAAGGACTTCTTGCCCAGGGGCACGTGGCAGATGCCGTAGCGGTCGGCGCGGTACTCAACGCGGCCAGCCTTGAGCTCGGAGACCATCTTGGCGACGTCCATGGTCACGGTGCCGAGCTTGGGGTTCGGCATGAGGCCACGGGGACCAAGGATCTTACCGATGCGGCCAACCTTGGCCATCATGTTCGGCGTAGCGATAGCGGCGTCGAAGTTGATCTCGCCCTTCTGAATCTGGGCGACGAGCTCGTCGGAACCGATGATGTCGGCGCCGGCAGCCTCAGCCTCACGGGCCTTCTCGCCCTCGGCGAAGACGGCAACACGAACGGTCTTGCCGGTGCCGTGGGGCAGGGAGATGGAACCACGGATGTTCTGGTCAGCCTTACGAGTATCGATGCCCAGACGGAAGTGAGCCTCGACGGTCTCGTCGAACTTGGCGGTGTCGAGCTCCTTGATGAGCTTGGCAGCCTGAAGGGGGGTGTAGAGCGTGGCGCGGTCGATCTTCTCGGCAGCGGCGTTATAGCTCTTACCATGCTTAGCCATGTGCATTACCTCCTGTGGTTAAACGGGCGTGAGCCCTCCCACATCGTATCGTGTGCCCTATTGCACACATTTAACGGGCGCCCCGGTCGGAGCACCCGCCGTTACCATAAGAAATCGCTACTCAGCGATGGTGACGCCCATGGAACGGGCGGTACCGGCGATGATCTTCTTGGCGGCGTCAATGTCGTTGGCATTGAGGTCCGGCATCTTGATCTCGGCGATCTTGGTGAGCTGCTCCTGGGAGAGCTGACCAACCTTGTCAGCCTGGGGCTTAGCGGAACCAGACTTGAGGTTCAGCTCCTTCTTGATAAGGTGAGCCGCCGGCGGGGTCTTGGTGATGAAGGAGAAGGACTTGTCCTCGTAGACAGAGATCTCAACGGGGATGATGTCACCCTTCTTGTCCTGCGTCTCGGCGTTAAAGGCCTGGCAGAACTGCATGATGTTCACGCCAGCAGCGCCCAGGGCGGGGCCGACGGGAGGAGCGGGGTTTGCTGCACCAGCAGGAATCTGGAGCTTAATGACGTTGGCAACCTTCTTCTCAGCCATGGTCATTCCTTTCGAATCACGAGTGTGAAGTACTTGCTATATCGTAAGCACGCACGTGTTAGAAGCACTCCTGAGATGAGCAGTCACAGAAGAAGCACGCTCGCGCGAACGGACGAAAACTTAAGCGATGACAGCGACCTGGTTAAAGTCGAGCTCGACCGGCGTCTCGCGGCCAAAGATCATCAGCGTGACCTTGAGCTTGCCAGCCTCGGTGTTAACCTCGGAGACCTTGCCATCAAAGTCGGTAAGCGGGCCATCGGTGACGCGGACGGACGTACCGACCTCAATATCAACCGAGGTGCGCTTGGGCGAATCGCCCTTACCGGGACGACGAGTCATCTTGTTGTACTCGTCGCGGGAAAGCGGAGCGGGCTTGCCGTTGCCGCCTAGGAAACCGGTGACGCCAGGCGTGTTACGAACACACGTCCAAGCATCGTCATCCATCTCCATGCGGACCAGGACATAACCCGGGAAGATCTTGGAATCCTTGGTCTCACGCTTGCCACCCTCTTTAATCTCGGTGACGCGCTCCATAGGAATCTCGATATCAAAGATACGGTCCTGCATGCCCATAGTCTCGATGCGATGCTCGAGATCGGACTTAACGCGGTTCTCGTATCCAGAGTAAGTGTGAACGACGTACCAACGCTTAGACATGGTTTAGCCCCTCAATCCAGAGAACAGAGCAAGAGCCTCGCCAAAGCCAGCATCGAGCAGAGCGATGACGACGCCGACGACGATCAGAGAAGCGCAAACAACAACCGAGTAGTTCACGAGCTCCTTCTTATCGGGCCACGTGACACGCTTCATCTCGGACTTGACCGAAGCGAAATACTTCTTGGTGCGGGCGAAGAAACCAGGCTTCTCGTTCTTCTTGGACTTCGCAGCCTTCTCGTTCTTCTTGGCAACGGCCTTCTTGGCCTCAACCTTGGAGTTGGCGGCAGCTTTGTTGGCAGGTGCCGGCTGCTGAGCCTTCTTCTTGTTCTTCTTGTTGGCCATTTGGGTTACCTCCGCGCAATGCGCTTATACATGAGTAAACCGTAAGCCCCCAAGTGGGAGCTTACGGAATAATGACTGGCACGCCAGGAAGGACTCGAACCCTCAACACTCGGTTTTGGAGACCGATGCTCTACCAATTGAACTACTGGCGTATGTGACTAGAGACTAGCGAGTCTCTTTGTGCAGCGTGTGGTGACGGCACCAGGGGCAATACTTCTTGATCTCCATACGATCAGGCATGGTCGACTTGTTCTTGGTGGTCGTATAGTTGCGGCGCTTGCACTCAGTGCACGCAAGAGTAACTAGAGTACGCATGTATCCTGAACCTTTCATTTCCGCCCCGTACGGGCACGAGTTGTTACTTTATCAGCTCCACGTAAGTGCTGTCAATGAAAACCTCGAGTCAATTGGTTCTCGGTGGATCCATTCATATTTGGAACACATCAATGAAGCCATCGAGAGCTAATCGACGGTGCATCCAGGACCATTATCGATCCTCTCGACACCAGCAACGGCTCAATATCCATTGCAGAAAAGAACCCGGCACCCATATAAGTGCCGGGTTCTCTAAGTCAGCTATATCAAAGAGCTAATTTACTCAATGATCGTGGAGACGATGCCCGAACCGACGGTGTGGCCACCCTCGCGGATAGCGAAGCGCAGGCCCTCCTCCATGGCGATCGGGTGGATGAGGTCGCCCTCGATGGTGATGTGGTCACCAGGCATAGCCATCTCGGTGCCCTCGGGGAGCTTGACCGTACCGGTAACGTCGGTGGTACGGAAGTAGAACTGAGGACGATAACCATCGAAGAACGGGGTGTGACGGCCGCCCTCCTCCTTGGTCAGAACGTAGATCTCGCCGGTGAACTTGGTGTGCGGGGTAACCGAACCGGGCTTGCAGAGAACCTGGCCGCGCTCGATGTCCTCACGCTTGATGCCGCGGAGCAGCAGACCGACGTTGTCGCCAGCCTCGCAGAAGTCCATGGACTTACGGAACATCTCGATACCGGTAACGACGGTGTTCTGGGTATCCTTGATGCCGACGATCTCGACGGGCTCGTTGAGCTTGAGCTCACCGCGCTCGACACGGCCAGTAGCAACGGTACCACGGCCGGAGATGGTCATAACGTCCTCAACGGCCATCAGGAACGGGAGGTCGTTGTTACGAGCAGGCGTCGGGATGTACTCGTCGACGGCCTTCATGAGCTCGCGAATGGCGTCCATCCACTTGGCGTCGCCCTCGAGAGCGCCCAGAGCGGAGCCACGGATGACGGGGATGTCGTCGCCGGGGAAATCGTACTCGGAGAGGAGCTCACGGGTCTCCATCTCGACGAGGTCGATAAGCTCGTCATCGTCGACCATGTCGCACTTGTTCAGGAAGACGACGATGTAGGGAACGCCGACCTGACGGGCGAGCAGGATGTGCTCGCGGGTCTGAGCCATGGGGCCGTCGGTAGCAGCGATGACCAGGATAGCGCCGTCCATCTGAGCAGCGCCGGAGATCATGTTCTTGACGTAGTCAGCGTGGCCCGGGCAGTCAACGTGAGCGTAGTGACGGGCAGCGGTCTCGTACTCAACGTGGGAGACGGAAATCGTAATGCCGCGCTCGCGCTCCTCGGGAGCCTTGTCGATGTTCTCGAACGCAGTGAAGTCAGCCTTGCAGCCCTCGGTCTCGGAGAGAACCTTGGTGATGGCAGCGGTCAGCGTGGTCTTGCCGTGGTCGACGTGACCAATGGTGCCGATGTTAACATGCGGCTTAGTGCGCTCAAACTTCTCTTTGGCCATAAAGCCCTCCTCTTAACAGGTCGTCCCCGGACGGGACTTTGCCTTTATACCATAGTGGCCTCTCAACATACTATTGAGAAGCCACCGTGTTACCTATGGTAGCGGTGACTGGATTCGAACCAGTGACGCCACGGGTATGAACCGTGTGCTCTAACCAACTGAGCTACACCGCCGGATGGAGCCTGCAACCAGACTTGAACTGGTGACCTCTTCGTTACCAACGAAGTGCTCTACCGACTGAGCTATACAGGCACTTGACGGGTGGGAGCTATAGGATTCGAACCTATGTAGGCAGAGCCAACGGGTTTACAGCCCGTCCCCATTAACCACTCGGGCAAACTCCCAATCGTTCAAGTATCCGCAGGTCCTTTGGTCTTTTGGACCGCCGCCCCCGCGAACGAAGAAGATAATACGATGCCACCTTGGGGGCTGTCAACGAAAACCTCTAGATACACGGTGCCGGGCGTATCTATATAGCCGTGACCTGCGGTTTTATTGAGTTTGGATATGAAGGACAGTGGTTTTGGATACTGAGGTGACGTTTCCCAAGGTAACACTTTGGTGTAGTGGAGTACACCTTCAGGATCGAACTTCGATAACGGCTTATTTGCACCTATATATAGGTCGAGATCGGAGCTGCCCAGACAGAAGATTGCTCTTCCCAGGCAAAATCGAGCGTGGATTTTCTTCCGTTTGAAATCGAGCGTGGATAATCTCCCACTTTGCCGTGCCATCGAATCCAAAGTGGCAGATTATCCACGCTCATTCACTAGGCGGAAGATTTTCCACGCTCGTGTGTCCGATAATCCACGCTCGATGACGATGACCAACCTCGCCCCGGCCTATGTCTCGACCTGTAACAGTAAGAGGGTTATTCCTCCCCTATCTGTTACAGATCGAGATGTTTCGCAGAAACCCCCGCTTACGTCTCATTCTGTAACAGTAAGAACGGTTTTCAGCCTCTTCGTGTTACGGATCGAGATGTTATCGGCCTTCCCTTGGCAATGTTTCGATCTGTAACTATAAGGAGGGTCTTCAGCCCACTCGTGTTACGGATCGAGACAAACCTGAAGCTTGGTTGGCGCCAAACACGCTGACTTATCGACATAAATAGAAACGGGCCCTGTCCCACAAGGAAACAGAGCCCGAAACTCTCATGGAGCCAGTGACAGGAATCGAACCTGCAACCCACTGATTACAAATCAGTTGCGCTACCGTTGCGCCACACTGGCACACTTGGCGCTTTCACGCGAAGCCAGTTAAGAATAAAGGAATTGCGGACGGGGCGCAACAGACCGCACGGCGTTATACAAATATGCAAAATCCAGCAACAACGCGTACCAGGCCCGTTCATTTCTGTCAGTGCGCCCTCAATCTTAAAACCATTCGCCAGAACGAATAGTTTTAATTACAATTGCTATATATAAAACTATTCGTTCTGGCGAAGGGTTTCGCGATGCTTACTACCAAAGAAGCCGCCGAGCTGCTCGGCATCACTCCGCGCAGGGTGCAGGAGCTCATAAAAAACGGAGCACTTGAGGCCCGCAAGGCTTCTGGTGTATGGCTCATCGACAAAGACAGCGTCGACACGCGACTCCGCTCTGTGACCAAAACGGGGGGACGTCCCCGCCGCGGCCACGGTAAGAGCGAGATCGCGTTCACCCTCATGAACCGCACGTACGAAGTCGCTCAGCTGGTCTACAGCACATCGCGAAAAGACTTTACCCACATCGGTGCCGACATCGATTACGCCCACGCCCCTATTGGAGTATTTGGCCCTAATAGCCCCATATCGCTCGACTCCTTCCGCATCTGGTGGCGCGGCCGCGGTATCCCGCTCGCACGCATTGGGCTAGCCTCCCTGCTTGCAGAAGCCGCAGTCGATGTTCCCGATGAACTCGTCCAGCGAAATCTCGGCCTCTCCTTATCCGACCAGTATTGGATTAGGCCCCAAGGTTCCGGTCTCACCTGGGAGGATATCAACTTCTTCAATAACGCCTTTGATGACGTCTCACTGTCCATTGCACCCTTTGCCCCAGAGGGAAAAGCGGCTGCCGCAAAGCCCGATAACACCTCGGACGGCAATCTTCAAAAGTACTGGACGTGCGAGGGCGAACGTCGAATTCTGCATAAGGCAGGAGCGCACCTGGACCAGGAACCTTATAACGAGCTGGTGGCGACCGCGCTCCACCGTCGCATTCTAAACGCCTGCGATTATGTGCCTTACTCGCTCGAGGGCACGGGCACTTCCGCCCTGAGCACATGCGATGTCTTCTTAACTGATGAAGAAGAGTATGTCCCTGCATTCTATGTAAACCAGCACGCAAACGCAGATGAACGGCTAACCGACTACGAGCGATATGTAGCAAACTGCGAGGAGCTCGGGGTGACAGGCGTCAAGGATGCCCTTGACCGCATGATCGTATGTGACGACATCATTGCCAACTACGATCGTCATTGGCGCAACTTCGGCCTCGTGCGAAACGTAAACACGCAAGCCTGCAGACCTGCCCCCATCTTCGATTCGGGCTCATCGCTCTGGTGCAACATATCACTAGAGGAGCTTAGGGCGGGAGAGCACAGTTTTACCAGCGCACAATTTCATTCAAGCCCCGCCAAACAAATGTTGCTCGTCGAGGACATGGGCTGGTTTGACGGCGACAAACTCGAAGGCTTCGTTGACGAGGCAATCGAGATTCTTTCCAGAAACGACGCGCTCACGGCAAGGCTGCCATATCTAAAAGAGGCGCTAACGTGGCGCCTCGAAAGAATGATCGACATCGCTGAATGGAGTTAGCGAGGCAGCATTGCCCCGCCAACTTCCCTACCTCCCGCGCAGGGCCTTGAGCTTGGCCAGGGCATCGGGGCTCAAGCGGCTGCCCAGGGTCATCTTGATCTGCGGAGCTTCCTCTGCCTCGTGAACGTCGTTATCGATCTGTTTGATCTCGTCCACCAGCATGCGGCTCGAGATGCGCGTAACGCCCTTGCCCATGACGACGGCCTGGATCGTGCCGTCACTCGACACCACGGAGCACGCGCGGCCTTCCTCGCGCGCCTCGATGCAGAGCTTCTGCACCACGGTATCGGCCGATACGCCCGTCGGCGAAAACTCGATACGCACGCCACGGGCCGGCAGGTTGGGGCGCTCGCTGGAGATATTGCCCGCACCGTCAAACACGATTACGGCCTCGTAGCGGCCCTGGGCAAACGCGGCAACGTCGTTGATGAGGGCGGTGCGCGCCATATCGTGAACGTCGCTGGAGTATGGATCGTCGGAATGGTCGTAGACGAGCTTTTCGTAGCGCGGCGTGCAGTGGATCACGTTGTAACCGTCGACCACCAGCAGCTCGGGCTTGTTGGAGTGCACCGTCGAGACTGGGTCGGCGATAGCCTGCGCAAACGCATTGCCGCCCACGCCATAGGTCGCAGCCGAAACAATCGGCTTGGCCGAGCCCTCGCCAAAGCGCTTGGCCTTGGACTTGGCGCGGTTCTTCTTGGACATGTGCTACTCCTCCCCCATGAGCTCGCCGGCGTTGCGACGCAGCCACTCAAAGCACAGCGCCGTGGTCGCCTGGGCAACATTGAGGCTCTCGGTCATGCCGCGCTGGGGAAGCTTGGTCAAAAAGTCGCATTTCTCGAGCACCAGGCGCGAGATGCCGTCGCCCTCAGAACCCATGACAAGCGCCACGCGGCCCTCGAAGGGAGCATCCCAGCAACTGCCCTCGGCGTGCTCGGAGGCACCGCCCACCCAAAAGCCAGCGGCCTTGAGGTCATCGAGCGCACGGGCGATATTGGGAACCTGAGCGATGGGCAGATGCATGACGGCGCCGGCAGAAGTCTTGTAGCTGCCGACGGTCACACCGGCGGCGCGCTTGTTGGCGACGACGACGCCCGCCGCGCCCACGACCTCGGCGGAGCGCGCGATCGCACCAAAGTTGCCATCGTCGGTCACATGGTCGAGCACGACGACAAGCGCAGGTCCGTCACCCGCGCGGTCGAGAATATCGGCGACATCGGCATAGGGGAAGTTGCCAACCTCGAGCGCAATGCCCTGGTGAGCGCCATGGCTCGACAGCGCATCGAGCTGCGCGCGCGGCACATACTTAATGCGGACGCCTGCAGCGTTGAGGTCGTCGACCAGGCGCGACAAGGCGGCATCGCGCTCCCCGCCCTCGGCAATAAGCGCGCACTTGATGGGAAAACCAGTGCGTAGCGCCTCGGCAGCAGCACGGCGACCTTCGATAAACTCGCCCTTGGGAGCCTGAACGTTGTCGCGGTTGCGATCTCGCTGCGGACGTGCTGCCTGGGAGCGCTCGCGCTGGCCCTTGGAAGTGGCAGCGCGATCGTTGCGGCGAATCGGACGCGAGCCAGAAGCAGCCTGCTTGCCTCCACGCGATGCGCGCTTGCGATTGTCGGCCATAAAGCGGCCTCCTTTAAATAATTTTCAAACAGGACAAAAGAAGCGACCGCTTAAGACGAATAGCTCAAGCGGTCGGTACGGGTTTTCCAAGTGCCCGAGATTGCCGTGAAAGAGGAGCGACGCGTACTTGAGTACGCGAGCGACGGTTTGAACGGCAAGGTCGGGTGCTTGGGAAACCCGCGGGGATTAGAGAGATTTGATACGAGTGCCCGCGGCAGTATCCTCGATCGTCAGGCCCAGGTCCTTGAGCTGGTCGCGGATGGCGTCGGCCAGATCCCAGTTCTTGGCGGCGCGGGCCTCGGCGCGGGCCTCGAGAATCTTGGCAGCGGCCTCGTCCACGTCGTCACCCGTGTAGGCAACCAAACCGGCAGCAACGCCCAGCAGGCCCAGCGGCAACTCGACCTTGGGCTCGGGGAGCTCAACGCCAAGCGTATCGAGCAGCTCGGCCAGCGTGTCGGCGGCGGCAAGCGCGGCGGCCTTGTCGGCAGCGTCGCCCGCCTGCTCCAGGTACTGGTTGCACTCGGTCACGAAGCCAAAGACGGCACCCATGGCACCAGCGGTGTTAAAGTCGTCGTCCATGCACTCCTTAAAGGCGGCACGAGTCTCGGCGGCCTTGGCGGCAAACGCCTCGGCGGCAGCCGCATCGGCGTCGGCCGTCGCATGGTTCGCGGCCCAGCGCAGGTTCTCGACCGTACCGGCGATACGCGTGAGCGAGTTCTCGGCACCCTCCAGGCGCTCCCAAGAAAAGTCGAGCGGCGAGCGATAGCTCGTCTGCAGCATCAGCAGGCGCAGGGCGGCAGCGGAGTGCTGCTCGAGGACCTCGGCCAGCGTAAAGAAGTTGCCGAGCGACTTGGACATCTTCTCGCCGTCTACCAGCAGCATGCCCGTGTGCATCCAGGTGTTGGAGAAGCCCTGGTGCCAGGCGCAGGTGGCCTGGGCGCACTCGTTCTCGTGATGCGGGAAGGCAAGGTCGGAGCCGCCGCCGTGGATGTCGATCGGAGTGCCCAGGTAGCGATGCACCATGGCGGCGCACTCGGTGTGCCAACCGGGACGGCCCTCGCCCCAGGGGCTCGGCCAGCTGGGCTCGCCGGGCTTGGCGGCCTTCCACAGGGCAAAGTCGAGCGGGTCGTTCTTGTCCTCGTTCTCCTCGATACGCGCGCCAACCATAAGGTCGTCGATGTTGCGGCCCGAGACCTGACCGTAGTTGGGATCGCTGCGCACGGCAAAGTACACATCGCCGTTATCGGCTGCGTAAGCGTGGCCCTGCTCGATAAGCGTCTTGATCATGGCGATCATGGGGCCGATCTCCTTGGTGGCGCGGGGACGCACATCGGGATCGAGCACGTTGGCGGCGCGCATGACGCCGATGAACTTGTCGGAGAACTCCGTCGCGACCTCGGCAGCCGTACGGCCCTGCTCGTTGGCGCGCTTGATGATCTTGTCATCGACATCGGTGAGGTTCTGGGCGAACGTGACCTCGTAGCCGCTCGCGATGAGCCAGCGTCGAATCACATCGAAGCTGATGAACGTGCGGGCATTGCCGATGTGGATGTTGTCGTAGACCGTGGGGCCGCACACGTACATGCGGACCTTGCCGGACTCGATGGGCTGGAACTCTTCCTTTTTATGGGTAGCGCTGTTGTAGATACGCATTCGTTACTCCTTAACGGTTTTCTGTAGCAAGCAGACGGCCCAGGCGCCGATTCCCTCGCCCTGGCCTTCCCAACCGAGCTTTTCGGTCGTAGTGGCGGCGACGCCTACATTTTCGACGTCAACGCCCAGGGCATGGGCAAGGTTGGCGCGCATGGCATCGCGGTGCGGGGTGATCTTGGGTTGCTGGCAGGCAATGGTGCAATCGGCATCGACAAACTCAAAGCCCAGCTCGCGCGCATAGTCCATCACGCGAGCGAGCAGCACCATCGAATCGGCACCCTCGTAGGCGGGATCGGTGTCGGGGAATAGCTTGCCGATGTCTCCCCCGCGGCAGGCGCCCAGAATGGCGTCGGCCAAGGCGTGCGCGAGCACATCGGCATCCGAGTGGCCCAGCAGGCCGCGCTCGTAGGGAATGTCGACCCCGCCGATGATACATCGACGCCCCTCCACCAGACGGTGGACGTCGTAGCCATGGCCAATGCGCAGGTTACTGAACATGGGGAAGGTCCTCTCCCTCGGCCATGCGGCCAAGCAGAATCGCGGTTACGGGACGCAGGTCCTCGGGCACCGTCACCTTAAGGTTATCGCGCGGGCTCTGGACGCAGCGGACGCGCCCACCCATGCGCTCGACCAGCGACGAATCATCGGTGCCGATAAAGCCCTCGGCAATGGCTGCAGCATGGGCGCGCTTCATAGCATCGACGCTAAAGATCTGCGGCGTCTGCGCTGCCCAGTAGAGCTCACGCGGCGGCGTCTCGACGATATTGTCGCCATCGACGATCTTGAGCGTGTCGATCGCGGGCTGGCCGCACACGACACCGTCGAGCGAGCGGTCGCTCACGAGCACGTCGATAGCGTGGTCGATGGCCTCGGTCGTAATGAGCGGACGGGCGCCGTCGTGGATAGCGACATATTCGAAACCCGCCGGCACCGCGTGCACGCCGGCGCGGGTGGAATCCTGACGAGTATCGCCGGCATCGGCAAAGCTGATGGGCGTGTCATAGTCAAACGGGTCGATAGCCAAGCGGCGCATCTCGGCACGGCGCTCGGCAGGGCAAACCACGACGATATGGCCGACCTTGTCGCTACGATCGAACGCGCGGATGGACCAGCTCATGAGCGGACGGCCCGCCACGTTAACGAGCTGCTTGCCGCCGGGATTTCCAAAGCGCTGGCCGCTGCCGCCGGCAACGACCACGGCGCATACGGGCGCCATTATGCGTTCCCCTGTTTGGTGCCCTTCATGCGGTACAGCGAGTCCGCAAGAATGGCAGGGTTGTTGACGCCAAAGTCGCCCAAGCGCTCCGGATCCTCGCTGATGTCGTCCATGAGCTCCTGCAGCGAGCCATACTCGTCGACGATCTTCTCGGCCACGCCGTCGCGCACGACGGACACGCGCGAAAGCGTGCGCAGGCCCAGCGGTGTCATGACGGAGTCCTCGTCCAGGTCGTCATAGCCCAGAACTGCCGCCACGTGCTGCGGGTCGGACAGGTCCTTAGGCGTCATGCGGCTCAGCTCGGCGCGGATCTTCTCGGCGTTTGCCTCGGAGGAATCGCTTGCGTAGTCGCGGATCATCAAGTCGTATTCGGTATCCATGCTGGAGCCCGCGAGCTGCTCGAGCTGCATCTGCACGAGCTTGCCCTGGTTACCCAGCTTGACGATGCAATCCTTAAGCTCGGTCTTTGCCTGTTGCATGATCTCGAAGCTCGAGAAAATACCGGTGATGTCGGCGAGCGTAACGTAGTCGTCGAGCTCAAGGGCCGTCAGGCGCAGCAAGGAGCGATCGAGCGACTGACGGGTGGTCTGAAGCGTGGCGACGAGCTGGTTGACCGAGCTCATGATGGTGGTGACGGGCTGGATCTCGTAGCTCTTGCCGTGAACGTACACGTTAACGACGGCACGGCGAGCCGAAACCGAGATCACGATGGCATCGGTGAGCACCGACATGCGAGCGGCAGTACGGTGACGCATGCCCGTCTCACTCGTGGCGAGCGAGGGATCGGGATTGAGGTGGAAGTTGGCGCGCAGGATCTGGGTGAGGTCGCCATCGATGACGATGGCGCCGTCCATCTTGGAAAGCTCGAACAGGCGGTTCGAGGTAAACGAAATGTTGAGCGGGAAGCCGTCGTTACCGGCAGCGAGCACGTTTTCGGTGTCGCCGACACAGATAAGGGCGCCCAGGTGACCGGCGATGATCATGTCGAGGGCGGTGCGGATCGGCTGACCAGGTGCCGTCAGGCGGATGGCCTGTTCCATACGCTTTTGCAGCTCGTTCTTATCCAAGGCATCGCTCCCATCGTATACGCTCCATAAACGCTAAATAGTTTCTCACGGTTTGTCCCTGCGGCGCTTGCGAAATCCGATGCTTACAGAATGAGCGAACACAGCTGAGAGCCCAACCCAAATCAGCTGTTCATGTGGTAGCATCGGGATTCGCATAAATGAGGGAGTAGTCGCGTGATCGGGTTCGCCTCCGGTGGCGCGGCAAGTCAACACACTGGCCGATGCGGCCTGGCTTGCCTTAATGAACGAGACTCGTGGCTGTGCGCGCAACGCGTACGCCACGGGTCTTTTTTGTTACTCCCCCAAGAGGTACACGCGGGCCCGCCCGCAGAGAGGGAGCCAGACTATGGGACTCGCTGAGCTTGTGTTGCTCGCTATCGGCCTTTCTATGGACGCTTTTGCCGTATCCATCTGCAAGGGCCTTGGCATGAAAAGGATCAACCTTAAGGTCGCCGTGATACTCGGCCTGTTCTTTGGCGGTTTCCAGGCCGGCATGCCCGTAATTGGGTGGGCCCTTGGTAGCCAGTTCATGGGCATCATCAGCCCCATCGACCACTGGATCGCCTTTATCCTGCTCGCCTTTATCGGCGGCAAGATGCTGTGGGAAGCCTTTACTGAGGACGAGAACGAAGGCGACGGCAAGGATGCCGAAAAGATCGACCTGGGCGAATATCTAATCCTTGCCATCGCCACCTCGATTGACGCGCTTGCCGTGGGCATCTCGTTTGCCGTGCTCTCGGTCGATATCGTTCCCGCCGTGTCGCTCATTGGCATCACGACCTTTGTCTTCTCCGTTGCCGGCGTAGCGATCGGCCACACCTTTGGCGCGCGCTACGAAAAGCCCGCCACCATCGTGGGTGGCGTCGTGCTCGTCCTCATCGGCCTCAAGATTTTGCTGGAGCATCTGGGGATTTTGGCGCTGTAAAACACCCTTCAAAACTAAACGTCCGGATGAGGTCTCATGCAGAGTTTTGCATGAGGCCTTTTCATGCAGACTTTTGCATGTCATACTATGATGCAAAAGTCTGCACGTTAGGAGATCGCCGTGGATACCCTTCCCATCACCACACCGCGCCAAGCTGGCATCTACGTGCGCCAGGCACGCGAGGCTCAGGGTCTCACCCGTGCCGCCCTCGCTAATAAGGCCGGTGTTTCGGAGCGCCTGCTCGCATCGCTCGAGCTGGGAGATGCCACGGGCATTCGGCTCGACAAGCTGCTGGCAGTTTTCGGTGCTCTTGGACTGGCGCTCGCCGCTCAAGGGGATATCGACGAATCGAAAAACGAGCAACCAGTCGACGCCCCGCATGCTGATTTGCAACCTCGTAGTACCCCCAGGCGCCATCACGCTCAACGTTTTCACCATCGCAACCGTCGCAGCGCAGCCGTTCCGGCTCTCGCAGATGTCCCCTTTACGTCCGAGCTCTACGACAGGGCCTTCGCCGATTTCGCCATGTCCAATCTCGGAGTCTCGATTGCCGCAAACGCATCTAACCAAACCAAGCCCGAAGGGAAATAGCCAATGGCCAGAACATCACTTCGGACCATTATTTGCGGCGTACCTGCGGGAACGCTCACGCAAGATGAGAACGGTCTTATCAGCTTTACCTACGATCATGACTATGACGGGCCAACCCTATCGACCAACATACCCGTATCGAATCGCACATACGGCCAACAGGTCATGAATCCGTACTTGTTTGGCCTTCTACCCGACAGCGAGGACCAACGAAAAGCGATTGCCGCCGAATTCAACGTTAGGCCCAACAATCCCGTTGCGTTGCTCAGCCATATCGGACTCGACTGTCCGGGCGGAGTGCAGTTTTGTGCCGAAGAAGATGCCGACGCCGTCCTGCATCGCGCTGGCGACTACCGCCCTATAGACGACCACGAAATTGCTCTCCGTCTCAAGTCGATCAGAGATGACCGCGATGCATCGTGGATGGGTCTAGATGAAAGTTGGTCACTTGGAGGCAACCAGGGCAAGTTCGCGCTCGCGTTCATAAACGGCCGCTGGTGCGAATGCATGGGCTCCTCGCCCACAACGCATATTTTCAAAAATGGCGTTATCGGATTTAAACTCGAGGCTCTCAATGAGTTTGTCTGCATGAAAAGCGCCCAGCGCGCCGGTATCGCAACGGCAAACGTCGAATATCGTATGTTTGAGGACGAACCTGCCCTCATTGTTGAGCGCTATGACCGCGTGAAAGTCGAAGACGGAATGATCAGGCGCCTACATCAAGAAGACCTCTGTCAGGCACTTGGGGTGATGCCCGCCCAAAAGTACACAGCAGACGGCGGCCCGACCACCCGCGACATTCAAGAGCTCCTCGTAAATACGAGCCACCATCAACTTAACCTGTATCTGTTTACGCAGATACTGTTCTTCAACGCCATTATCGGCGCACCGGATGCGCACGCGAAAAACTATTCCCTGCTCCTTGGAAACGACGGCGCAGCCATGATGGCTCGAATGTACGATGTCGCGTCGGGTTTGGCGTATGAGCGCATGCGCCGCCGGGCGCGCCTTGCCATGAGCGTTGGCGGCGAAAATCGTGTGGGGCGCATCGGTCCAGGCGCTATCCGCCGATACCACGGTATGGGCGACCCCGTGCTGGAGGCGGCGCTTACCGATGCCGGGCTATCCGAGAAGTTTTGCTTTGCGACCATGATGGACCTCGCCTACGAGGTGCCCATTTGCATGGAAGAGGTCATGGACGAATACGCCGATCTGCCCGGCATGGCGGACCTGCGCGAGCATATGCTCGGCCCCGTCCGCGAAAACTGCCAGCGCACCCTCGACCTCATCAAGGCAGAAATGGACTAGGTGGCCTTAATTTCGCAATTATCAAACAAAAGAGAGGGGACACCCGTCGCAAAAGCTCGGATGTCCCCTCTCGTAATGTCATTTGCAATCCGCTAGCACGTGGCTCGAACTGCTGCTAGCGCAACCTTTACGCAGCGAGGCGCTTGAGGACGTCGATGAGCAGCTCGTAGAAGCGCTCGGCAGAAGCAAGCTCCATGCTCTCGTCCGGAGTGTGGACATCGGAGAGCGTCGGGCCCACGGCGATGGCGTCCAGGCCGTGCAGGGCCTCGGCAAACAGGCCGCACTCAAGGCCGGCGTGAATGGACTCGATGCGCAGCTCGGAGCCAAAGAGCTCGCGATAGCTCTCGACAAAGACGTCGCGGACCGGCGAATGCTCGGCATAGCTCCAGCCGGGATACTCGAACTCAAACTTGGCGTCGAAGCCCAGGACATCGGCGAGCGTCTGCAGGCGGTCCTTGAACTCGTTCTGCAGCGAGGTGATCGAGGAGCGCGGGGACAGCATAATCTTGACCTGGTCGTCAGAGGTGGCAACCACACCGATGTTGGAGGAAACCTCGACGGAGCCGTCGGTGGCGACGTTGCGGCGAATCACGCCGTTAGGGGCAAGACGCAGGGCGCGGATGAGGGCAAGCGCGGACTTCTGGTCCATAGCCTCGACCTCAGCGTTATCGGCAATCTCGACGGTGCAGGTAAAGCCGGGGTCGAAGACCTCGAGCTCGGCAGCGACGTCGGCGATGATGCCCTTTGCGATCTGGGCCGCGGCCTCGGCGGCAGCGTGATCAGCGTAGACCAGCTCGGCCTTGCACTCACGGTTGATGGCGTTGTCCTTGGTGCCGCCGTTAAAGCTAACGATGGCGGGCTCGCCGGCAACCATCAGGCGGTCGATGATGCGGGCCATGATGAGGTTGCCGTTGCCGCGCTCCAGGTGGATATCGCTGCCGGAGTGACCACCCAGCAGGCCGGAGATGTCGAGCGTGAGGGTGCTACCGGTCTTATGCTCGCGCACGATCGGGCAGGTGTAGGTAACGACGACGCCGCCGGCGCAACTGACGGTGGCAACGCCCTCTTCCTCGGAGTCAAGGTTAATCATGGTGCGGGCGCTAATCTGGGACTTGTCGAGCGTCTCGGCGCCAACCAGGCCAGTCTCCTCGTCGGTGGTGAATACGCACTCGAGGGCGGGGTGAACGATCGAATCGTCATCGAGAACAGTGAGCATCAGAGCGACGGCAATACCGTTGTCGGCGCCCAGAGTGGTACCGTTAGCGGTGAGGACGCCGTCCTTGACGACCAGGTCGATACCATCAGTCGTAAAGTCGTGCTCAACGGAGCCCAGCTTGTCGCACACCATGTCGATGTGGCCCTGCAGCATCACGGTCGGGGCATTCTCGGCGCCGGCAGATGCGGGCTTGCGAATGATGACGTTGTAGACCTCGTCCTGATACACATCGAGACCGCGCTCCTTGGCAAACGCGACCAGGAAATCGCTGATGCCCTTCTCGTTGCCAGACCCACGGGGGATCGCGCTGACCTCCTCAAAGAAATGGAACAGCTGGGCGGGCTCGTAGCCGGTAATCTTGTAGTCCATGGTGCCTCCTTGGCGCAACTGGTTAGACAGTAAGACATGCGACTTGTATATTCCCAGACTTTGCGTGCATAAACCAGTCGAAAACGCCGAGCGCCCTCGCATCATCGGCTAACGGTGGACCGTATAGCGCAACGGTCACAACTTCCGCAGCTCTACAAATCGAGGCGCCCTTTCCGGAGCGCCTCGATTGCGCGTATCAAATTGTCGCCACGCCCTACAGCGCGCCGGAACCGGCTTGCATCATGCCGCCGGGGCCCGAGGTCACGCCGCCGCTCACGGGCGAGGCGTTGCCGGTGTGCGGTGCCGCCGGGACGGTATCGCCACCGAGTGTGCCCGCCGGACGCGGTGCCGGGATCTCGCCCGTGCCGTGGCTAAAGACAAACTTGCCATCGGCCACGTCGCACAGGACGGTATCGCCCTCGCCCCACTCGCCGGCCAGAAGCTCCTCGGACAGCGGATCCTCGATGAGCTTTTGGATGGCACGACGCAGCGGACGCGCGCCGTTGGTGAGGTCGGTACCCTCCGCCACAATCTTGTCGTAGGCCGCATCGGTAAGCTTGATGTTCATGCCGTTTGCGATCAGGCGCTGGCGCAGATCGTCCACCAGCAGGTGCGCAATCTTGGTCAGGTTCTCGCCCGAGAGCTTCTGGAACACCACGATGTCGTCGATACGGTTGAGCAGCTCGGGGCGGAACAGGCGCTTGAGCTCGCCCATCGCGCGGCCGCGGATCTCACTCGAGGTGAGGCCCTGCTCGCCGGTGGTGCCAAAGCCAACGCTCGCATCCTGCGCGATCTCGCGGGCGCCCACGTTTGACGTCATGATGATCACCGTATTGCGGAAGTCGACCGTCTTGCCCTGGCTATCGGTCAGACGGCCCTCCTCCAACACCTGCAGCAGGATATTGAAGATGTCGGGGTGCGCCTTCTCGATCTCGTCGAACAGCACGACCGAGTACGGGTGACGGCGAACAGCCTTGGTGAGCTGGCCGCCCTCGTCGTGGCCCACATAGCCCGGGGGGCTACCGATGAGCTTGGAGACCTCGAACTCACTGCCAAACTCCGACATATCGAAGCTGATGAGCGCGTCCTTGCTGCCAAAGAGATACTCGGCGAGCGTCTTGGCAAGCTCGGTTTTGCCCGTGCCGGTGGGGCCCAGGAAGATAAAGCTGCCGCCGGGGCGACGCGGGTCCTTGAGCGGCGAGCGGCTGCGGCGCACGGCCTTGGCAACGGCCTCGACGGCCTCGTCCTGACCGATGATGCGCGTCTTGAGCACGCTTTCGGCCTGCAGCAGGCGGCGGCTCTCGCTCTCGGTGAGCGAGGACACCGGCACGCCCGAGGTCACGGACACGATGTCGGCAATCTGGGAGACATCGATGGTGAGCGGGCTGGCGTCGAGCTCGGCCGTCCAGGCAGCCTTGGCCTCGGCGAGCTCAATCTCGGCAGCCTTTTGCTGCTCGGTGATCTCGGCGGCCTTGTTCATGTCGTCGCTCTCGGTGGCCTCCTGCGCGGCGGCCTTAAGCTCCTCCACGCGATGCTCGGCCTCGCGCACCGGCTCGGGCGCGCGGTTGGCGGCGATGCGGGCGCGGGCGCCGGCCTCGTCAATGAGGTCGATGGCCTTATCGGGCAGGAAGCGATCCTGGATGTAGCGGTCGGAGAGGTTCGCGGCGGCCTCGATAGCACCCTGCGTATAGCGCACATGGTGGTGCTCCTCGTAGCGCGGCTTGAGCGCGGTCAGGATCTTGACCGTGTCCTCGACGCTCGGCTCCTCGACATCGATGGTCTGGAAGCGACGCTCGAAGGCCGGGTCCTTGGTGAGGTACTTGCGGAATTCCTCGGCCGTGGTGGCGCCGATAATCTGGAAGGCACCGCGCGCGAGCACGGGCTTGAGCATGGAGCTCGCGTCGATGGAGCCCTCGGCAGAGCCGGCACCGATGATGGTGTGCATCTCGTCAATAAACAGGATGACGTCGTCAGCTTCGGTGGCCTCCTGGATTACGTTCTTGAGGCGCTCCTCAAACTCACCGCGATACTTGGCGCCCGCAACGAGGCCCGGCAGGTCGAGCGTCCAGATGTTCTGGTTCATAAGGTTCTCGGGCACGTTGCCAGCTGCAATCTGCTGAGCCAGACCCTCGACGATGGCCGTCTTGCCCACGCCGGGGTCGCCCAAGATAAGCGGATTGTTCTTGGTGCGACGCGAAAGGATCTCCATCATACGCTGGACTTCCTTTTCGCGACCAATTACAGGGTCGAGCTCGCCGTCGCGCGCCTTCTGCGTAAGGTTGGTGGCGAACTGCTTAAGCGTATCGGTGCCGCTCCCCTTTTGCTGCGACGCGTCCGAGCCGCTAAAGAACGGCAGGCCCGCACCGGGACGCCCGGCACCGGCGCCGGCGAGCGGACGCTTCTTGTCCTGGTCCTTGGCGGTAAGTTTCTCGATAGCCTTTTTGATGGAGGCGGACGACACACCCAGGCGCATGAGGATGTCCATGGCCATGCCGTTACCCTCTTCGACGATGCCAATCAGCAAGTGCTCGGTCGACACGTAGGTCTGGTTGTTCTCACGTGCCACGCGGAAGGAGCGCTCCATCACGCTAATGACGAGCGGCGTAAAGGCAAGCTTGGCAGCCTCGGTCTCCTCGCTGGGCTCGGGAACCGTGGTCTGGACCTCCTTGAGGGTGTCCATGATGTCGTCGTAGGAGATATCAAGCGAGCGCAGCGCCTCGGCAGCGATGCCCTCGTCCTCCTTGGCGAGTGCGAGCAGCAGGTGCTCGGTGCCCACCTTATTTGAGTGCAGATCGAGCGCCTCCTGTTTGGCCATCGACATGACCTTGCGCGCTCGATCGGTAAATCTATCTAACATGCTCGTTTCCTTACATGAGTTCATCGAAATCAAAACGCCCGCCCGTCGGCGGCGCTTTTGTCTCTTTACCCACAGGCTGTCTATGTTAACAGCTGGAGGAATATCTATAAACCCGGCTCACATGAATGCAGGTTATGACCGCATCGCGGGACTCACCGCGCGATGCGCGACAGGCGCCCCGCAAGAGAAACCCTAGGCGTCTTTCACCACGTCGGGACTCGTCGCACGCGATGCGCGATAGGCATCGGCCTCCTTGGAGACGCGTTCGAGCAGCTCGGATGTATCGACGCCCTCGACTTGCGCGACCGTTTCCACCGTCTGCATGGCGACCGCCCTCAGGTACGCGCACGCGCTGTCCCCCGGCTGCTCGAGGTCTATCTCCTCGCCGCCCTCCCGGGCAAAGCCGACCGCCATCACAAAGCCCATGATGCCCGAGACCAGAAAGCCCACCGCAAAGCTCGAATCTGCCTTGAGCTCTTCTCCGTCGGGGTGGACGATCTCTCTCACGCGGTCGATGATGATCGTATGGATGCCCTGCACGACCTGCTCGGCGGCACCCGCCCTCATGGTGATGACGATGCGCCGCAGCAGGCAGCGGACGTCGCGCCGGTCGAACGCCGAAAGGTCGCCCTCGCTCGAAAAATGCCAGAGGGCATCGGTGATGAGCTCGTTATCCTGCAGCAGCTGGGCTATGGCGATGGCGACGAGTTCATCGAAATCGTGAAAATAGTAGTAAAACGTTCCGCGATTGCACTGGGCGGCGCGGGTCACCTCGCCAACCGACAGCTCGAAGATGCTGTTGTTCTCGATGAGCTCCCAAAACGCCTCGATGATACGGGTGCGTGCATCGGGCGCATCGGCGTCCTTACGCGGTCTCGCCATGCGCCTCACCGCACCCCTGCGCCTTGGCGTTCATGATGAGCATCTGAAGACGGTTCTCCACGTTGGCGAAGCTCACGTCGGGATCGTAGTCGAGCGGCAGGAACTGCGCCGTGGGATACTGCTCCTTGAGCGCATGGATGAGCCCGCGCCCCACGACATGGTTGGGCAGACACCCGAACGGCTGCAGGATCACGAAGTTGCGGCAGCCGCGCTTGGCGTGCTCGAGAATCTCCGCCGGAATCAGCACGCCCTCGCCCGCATCGAACGTATGGTGCAGGATCTTATCGCTCGCGCGCACGAGCTCGGGCATGCGCGTCGGCGGCTCGTAGAGCGGGCTCGCCGCGCCCAGGCGGTCGCAACGGTCGTGCGCGAGCTCGAACAGGTTGTCCGCCGTGGCGTACCAGGCCTTTTCGGGCAGCGACAGGTCGACGTGGAACTCGCGCGACTGCGCATGCTTGTAGAAATAGGTCTTGCGGATCACGTCGGTCATGCGCGCCTCGATGACCTCGAGCCCGTTGTCCTCGAGGTAGCGCTCGATCTCGTGGTTGGCGCCGAGATGGAAATTGAGCAGGTACTCGCCCACGATGAGAACGGTCGGATGCGGGTTCGAGCGGTCGTACGGAACGGCGTCCATGATCGCAAGCGCGCGTTTGAAGCCCGTCGCCTGGCCTCTCAGCCCGGAGCGCTCCATGCCCTCGATAACCTCATCGAGCGCGCGGTCGAACGCAGCGTCCGCCGCGCCCTTCTCGAGCTCGTAGGGACGGATGCGCCTAAGCATGGCCTCGAGGGCATCGATCATGGGAAGACCGTAGGCGATCTGGATGCTCGGGCCAAGGCCGAGCTTGAAGCCCGGATGCGCATTGTGGGCATCGACGTCGTCGTTGGTGAGCACCGGGACATAGTCGTATCCCGCGTCGTCGAGCGCGCGGCGCAGCAGGGGCATGTAGTGCGTCAGGCGGCAGTCGCCGATATACTTGCCAGTCACCACGGCGACGTCGTGCGGGTCGTACTTACCGCTCTCGAGTGCCGCGAGCGCCTCGCCGATCACGATTTGCGCGGGGAAGCAGATGTCGTTGTGCACATAGCGTTTGCCCAGGCGGATGGCATCCTCGCGCCCGATATCAAGGGCCTCGGCGCGCACGCCCTGATTGCGCATCGCCGCGGTCATGAGCCTGCAGAACGCATGGGAGGTGTTGGGGACCAGCGCGATCTTGTCGTGCCGGTCGCGCTTGGTGTACTTGACCTTATACGGGTCGTCGAGCGGATGGACCGCGTGCACCCGGGCGCCCTCGACACGCTCCTCCGCGCGACGACGGTTGACCGACTCGATAAACGAACGCACGCGAATGCCCATGGGACCGGCGACGTCGCTCTCATCGAGCTTGATCATCATCGGAACCTTGGAGCCCATCTCGCCCATCATGCGCGCGATCTCGTCGGTGAGATACGCATCGTGGCCGCAGCCGAAGCTGCCCATCTGCACGAGCTCGAGCTCGGGCGTCGATGCGACGATGACCGCGCACGACAGCATGCGCGCATGGTAGTTGTTCACGATGTCGATGCGGCTGTTGGAAAGATCGACGTTGCAGACCCCCGGCACCGCATCGGGCGTCAGCACGGGGATGCCGCGCTCAGAGAAGAGCTTGGGCAGCCCGTGGTTGACCAGCGGGTCGTTGTGGTACGGGCGCGAAGCGATCACCACCGCGTAGCCGCCGTCCTCGCGCACGTTCTCGAGCACCTGCCTGCCGCGCAGCTGCAGCTGGTTCTCAAACGTCTCCTGCGCGCGGTCCGCCTGCTCGGTCGCCTTGGCAACCAGGTCGGCATCGATATCGAAGGTCTCCTTGCACCACGCCTTGAGCTGGCGGTTTCGGTCGCCCTCGTCGTACCAGTGGAACAGCGGCGTATCGAACGGAACGCCGAAACGCTCCTCCGGGTTATCGGAATTGCGCATCACGTAGGGGTATCCCTTTACGACGGCGCACATCCACTCGCTGGTAGAGGCGGTGTTTTCGGTGGGCACCGTCGTGATGATGGGCATGAAGATGCGGTCGACGCCGGCGTCGACGAGATTGCGGATGTGCCCGTGGACGAGCTTGGCCGGGAAGCACACGGTGTCGGATGTGACGTGCGCCAGACCGCGCTCGTACATCGCCTTGGTGCTGCGTCCCGAGACGCGCACCTTAAAGCCGAGCGTGCTGAAGAACGTCGACCAGAACGGCATGGTGTCCCAGAACTCGAGCACACGGGGAATGCCGATCGTGACATCGCGCCCCCCGCTGACGGGAACCGTGGGGTACGACTCGAACAGCAGCTTCTCGCGGTCGACAAAGAGATTGGGGGCAGCCGCGGTCCGGTCGCGCCCCGTGCCGGGTGCCTGTGCCTCGCAAGCACCCTGCGGACGCAGCTCCTCCGCCGCGGGAACCTCGCGCACGAGCTCATCCCATGAGATGGCGCCGCCGCGCGGGCAGCGATTGCCCGTGACGTAAAGCGAGCCGTCGCCAAATGCCACGACCGCGCGCTGGCAGCGGTTGTTGCACCGACGGCAGGTAACGCCGCCGAATTCGCGATGCTCGAAGCGCTCCACGGCATCGAGCCCGATAAACGACGTGCCGGCGTCGCCCTTGCGGCATTCCTCGCGCGCGAGCAGGGCGATACCGATAGCGCCCATCAGCCCCGGGTGGGGCGCACGCGTGACGGGTTTGCCCAGATACTGCTCGAATGCGCGCAGCACCGCGTCGTTTCGGAACGTGCCGCCCTGGACAACGACTTTGTCGCCCAGACGGTTGAGATTTGAAACGCGAATGACCTTGGTGAACACGTTCTCGATAATCGAACGGCAGAGACCGGCCATGATGTCGCCCGGACCCTTACCGCGCCGCTGCTCGGAAACGACGCTGCTGTTCATGAACACCGTGCAGCGGCTGCCGAGAACGGCGGGGGCTTTGGACGAAAATGCCTCGGTCGCGATATCCTCAACGGCTATTCCGAGGTTTTTGGCAAAACCCTCGAGGAACGAGCCGCAGCCCGCAGAGCACGCCTCGTTGACGACGATATCGGTCAGCACGCCGTGGTTGAGCCAGATGGCCTTCATATCCTGTCCGCCGATGTCGAGCACGAAGGTCGCATCGGGAACGCATGCGCACGCGGCGCGGGCGTGCGCGACCGTCTCGACCGTATGGTAGTCGGCGTGGAACGCGCGCGCGAAAAGCTCCTCGCCGTATCCCGTGGTGCCCACGGCATCGATCGCAAGCGTGACTCCCGCTGTCTCCCAGCGGTTCTTCAAGCTGACAAGACCCTGTTGGGCGACGTCGAGCGGTCTGCCGTTATTAGACGCGTAGAACGAATCGACAAGCTCACCCGCCTCATCGACCAGGGCGAACTTGGTCGTCGTGCTCCCCGAATCGATACCGAGCGCCACACGCACCGTCTCTCCGGGCGCATACGCATCCGGACCCTTTGCCGGCGTCTCTTTGCCATGGCGTGCCGTAAAATCCGCCTGCTCGGCAGGTGTGGCAAAAAAGGGCTGGGCAAGACGTCCCTCCCCGCTTGCGGGCGCGACCGTCTCGAGCTTATCCAGCCGGACAAAAGCGTCGGGAAGGTCGATCGGTTGGGACGATGCGAACATGTCGGTCAGCGACAGGGCGGCACCGCGCGCGACCATGATCTGCGGATCGCGCGGGACGATAACCTGATCGTCCGATAGATTCAGTTGCTCCCGGAACACGCGGACCAGTGTGGGGTTGTAGGCGAGCGTACCGCCCTCGAAGATTACCGGCGGCTCGATGTCGATACCCTGGGCCAGACCGCCGATCGTTTGGCGGGCGACCGCGTGAAGCGCCGAAAGCGCCAGGTCGGTGGTAGGAATGCCCTCGTTGAGCAGCGGCTGGATATCGGTCTTTGCGTACACGCCGCAGCGGCCCGAGACCTCGTGGACGGTCGTTCCCCGGCTTGCGAGCTGCTCGAACTCGCCCGATTCGGTGCCGACCCCCATGAGCTTTGCCATCTCGTCGATAAATGCACCGGTACCGCCTGCGCACGAGCCGTTCATGCGCATGTCGGCAACCTCGATGTCTCCCTTATCGTTGGTGCGGAAGAAGATCATCTTGGCGTCTTGGCCGCCCAGCTCGATGGCGCAGCGCGTCTGCGGATAGAACCTGCTGATCGCGAGCGCGTTGGCGACCACCTCCTGAACGTACGAGGCGCCCAGCGCGGTCGCGATATCGCGCGCACCCGAGCCGGTCACCGCAACGCGCAGTGACTCATGGGGAAAGCGCTCGGCGAGCTCGCCGAGCATGGCGCGCACGCTCGCTGTCTGACACGCCCCGTGGCGGCGATATCCCCACCACGCCTCGGTCATATCCTCGTGCATCGCGTAAACTTTGGTCGTCGTCGACCCTACGTCCAGTCCTACTAGCAACGCCATAATGCTCCGTCTCTCGCATTTTTCCCGCTAGAGATATACCACTCTACGTAATACAACAGACTGTTGTATTTAAACTCCGTATAAAAAGCGGCTGCCGAAACGCTTCAGCAGCCGCCGAATGCACCAACAGATTGTTCTGCGCGCTAGCACGTCGGGCAACGGAGCAGCACGGGCCCTCCGGTCATGCGCACCGCTCACGCCCGCGATGTCGCCGAGAGAGCTATCCACGCTTAGGGCTCCAACCAAGCAAGTCGCCCGCGCTCAGCAGATCCCTAAGCGAGCTACTCGCACTCAGGAGCCATAGCCTGCTCCAAGAGCTCGGCATGCTCCTCCTCGAAAACCGTCCCCACAGGGAAGGCGCGACGGAAGACGAAGTGGGAAATCGGACCGGCTACCAAAAGGTTCCACGGCAGCGCCATCACAAAATTATGCGGGATGTTGATCATCCAGATCGCGGGCACGGAATACAGGTTCGCAAGGATGCCGCCGGGCATGTGCGTCAGACCCTCGCAGGCACCGTACAGCGACATGATGATAACCATGGGAACAACCATGCAGGAGCTGACGGCGAGCGTCATGGCAAGCGGCGAGCTCTTGCCCGGCGTGACCAGGAATTTAAAGGCGAAGCCCTTAGCAAGGGGGCTGGCAACAAACCAGTCGCAGCACATGGCAAAAACGTAGGCAACGGGGAAGCCGAGCCACGCGGCGGCAACAACCTCGCCGTTGATGGCCCCATGCTGCAGGGCGACGTTGTAGATGCTCATCCAGAGCACCATGCAAAAGCACATGATAAAGGTGAACAGCAGGCTCTCTCGTTTGTTGATAGGCATAAAGGGCATGGTCCTTTCTGTGTTACGCCGCGGCACCACGCAACAAAAACGGGCGGGCGAGATGGAGCTGTTGGGACTTCATCTCGCCCGCCCGCGATACGTGCGTCTGCGACTACTTATGTGGTGGAACTACCCTAACACGAACGGCGCGCGCTTCGTAAGCGTTGAGTTTATGAAGATGCAGGGCACCAATAATCCCCCGACCCCATAAGTTGCGGTGGAATACGGACTGTTTTGACCCTTTAAGCAGCAATTCAGTCCCTATTTCACCGCAACTCATTTGGTGCAAAGTAACCTGTCCCCCTTGTACCAATTAGCTGGTGTGGCGCCAGCGAGGGTCGGTGAGCGTACGTGCCACACCCAGTCCAACGGGCAGAAACGCTACGATGAGCACTGCGCGCACAAACCAGCCGAGCATATTGACCGTGTCGAAGGTGCACATGTAATACATCGAGCGATACAGATACAAGCCCGGCACCATAATGACAATCGAAGGCACCGTGAGGGCGATGCGCGGGTAGGTGAGCTTGACTTCAGCCAAGCTTGCGAGCAGCCCCGATACCAGCGCGCCGATAAACGCTGCTGTCTCGGGAGGCATTCCCGTGCTGAGGCCCAGGAAGGGAATCATCGTCGGCGCATCGACAAGGGTCAGACGCAGGGTATTGGACACGGCGCCGATCAACCCAGCTGCCGCGGCCATCTTTACCGGGCTGTTGAACATCACCGAGAAGCCGAATACGCCAACGAAGCTCATCACCACGCGCAGGAGCGTAAGGGCAAGCGGCGAAAGGCCCAGTGGGGCAAAGTCGTCCGGCGCCAGGCCAACACACTCGGCAACCATCCAACCTACGAGGGTCGCCATCACAATAATCGACACGGCATACGAAAGACGCTCAATGCCGCTTCGCATATCGAGCTTAGCGATGTCGAGGCCTGCCGTAATGAGGGGAAAGCCGGGAATCACAAAGAGCATGGCGCCGATATAGCCTTCTTGGTGCGACATTGCCCCCGGTACGACCTGGCCAAGGCCGAGCAATGCCAGCAGATACGAAACGCAAGCGAGCGCAACGCCCGTCGTCAGCGCGCTAAACTGGCCAAGACCCTGCTTGAGAATATGGGAGCGAGCAAAGTTACCGACACCAGCGCCTACGAATGCGCAGGCCATCTCGATAGGGCCGCCGCCGAGCAAAAAGACGAAGGCGCCGCAAGCACAGGCTGCTGCAAGGCCCTGTTGCCAGGGAGAGTAATCGGGTTTTGAACTCTCAACGGTCTTGAGCATCTCGTGATACTCGTGCACCGTGAAGCGACGACCATAGGTCTCGATTTCCTTGAGGAAACTCTCCATCATCCAAATGCGATGGGTATTGACGCCCGTTGTGGGCAAGCTGACGACCTCATTAAAGCAGTGGCCATCTTCGATGCAAGTGCACTCAAACGACAGAAGACTCAGGTCGACGTGAATCGTGACGCCGAGTACGGCAGCAACACGATTCATGGTATCGCGCACGCGCCAGGCACCTGTTCCGCTTGCCAGCATAAGCATGCCGGTGCGGCAGATGATGGATGACTTGTCGGTGAGTGGCGCATCGACGGCAAGCTCATCGCCTGCCGTCACGATCTGGTGCCAATCAGTTTTCATATGGAGCGCGCCGGCACGAACGCCGTGGTGCATGGGGGCTCTCGAAAGCAGCGAGTCAAGGCGCGAAGGCTGTGGGGGCTCCGTTAATTCGCCCTCGTCCTCGTCGGGCTCTTCATCGACCAGATCAAATGAGTCAAGCGATGCCGGCTCACGACGATCGATTAGCTCCTCATCCTCATCATCAAAGTAATTGAACTGATCGAGCATGTCCTCTTCGATTGCACGCTCGCTCGCGTCGTCCATATAGACGCTCCCTTCCTACCGACTAACCCCCATCCTAGGCAGCAACGGCTAAAGGAAACATAAAAGAGACGGCTGTCATGCGAGCCATGTGCTCAACAGCCGTTGGGCAGTCGTTTAAGAACGTCCCCAATGACTACATCGATGTTCTAAGTGTCAACCAAGTCAACGCCGCAGGTAGAGGACGGACAGCGAGCGACGCCCAGGGCGAACAAGTTGGCATGAAAAAGGCAAGGCATAGACCTTCTGGTCATGCCTTGCCTTTTGAATGACAAATTGTCGCCCTGGGCGGCGCGCAGCGTCAACTGGTTACGCGGGTTGGTAAACCCGCGTAACCACCTAGGTCGCGCCCTTGAAGTTGAACGTCAGATTGTCCAAATGCGGCCCGCGCAGCGTCGAGCCGTTACGCGGTTCGTAGAACCGCGTAACAAGTTAGTACATCTTTGCGCCGGCGGGGATGGAAGCATCGAGCTGGATCAGGTTGAGGCGCTCCTCGCCCTCCTCCTCGTGGACAGCGCTGATCAGCATGCCGCAGCTGGGAATACCCATCATCTTGCGCGGAGGCAGGTTGGTGATGGCGAGCAAGGTCTTGCCGACCAGGTCCTCGGGCTCGTAATAAGCGTGAATACCGGAGAGGATGGTGCGGTCGGTACCGGTACCGTCGTCGAGCGTAAAGTTCAGCAGCTTCTTGGACTTCTTGACGGCCTCGCATGCCTTGACCTTCACAGCGCGGAAATCGCTCTTGGAGAAGGTATCAAAGTCGACGAACTCCTCAAACAGCGGCTCAACGGCGATCTTGGAGTAATCGAGCGTGGGCTTAAGCGACTTAACGAACGGGCTTGCGGCGTTGCCGGCCTCGGCAGCCTTGGCGGCAGCGGCACCGGACTGGAAACCCTTCTCGGGCTTCATGTGCGGGAACAGCAGCACGTCGCGGATAGAAGCCTGGTTGGTGAGCAGCATAACCACGCGGTCGATGCCGATGCCGATGCCGCCCGCAGGAGGCATACCGTACTCGAGGGCGCGCACGTAGTCCTCGTCATACTCCATGGCCTCATCGTCGCCGCCGGCCTTCTCGGCCATTTGGGCAGCAAAGCGCTCAGCCTGGTCGACCGGGTCGTTGAGCTCGGAGAATGCGTTGGCGTACTCGTGGCCGGCGATGACCAGCTCAAAGCGGTGGGTCAAACGCGGGTCGTCCTCAAAACGCTTGGCGAGCGGGCTGACCTCGATGGGGTAATCGCACACGAACGTGGGGTTGACGATGGTGTCCTCGCCCAGCTCATCGTAGATCTCGGCGATAATCTTGCCGGCGGTCCACTCGGGCTTAATCTCCAGGCCCTTCTCGCGCGCGGCGGCAGCAAGCTCCTCGACCGGCGTGTCGATGGTGACCTGCTTGCCGAGCACGTCGGAGACGATGTCGGTCATGGGACGGCTGGCCCACTCACCAGAAAGGTCGATGGTCTGGCCCTGGTACTCGATGACCTCAGGGTTGCCGATGGCCTTGTTAGCCGCCTTAATGACGCCCTGGGCGAGCGCCTTCATGCCCTCGAGGTCGGAGAAGGCACGGTAGGCCTCCATCGTGGTGAACTCGGGGTTGTGGGTAAGGTCCATGCCCTCGTTACGGAAGATGCGGCCGATCTCGAACACGCGCTCAAAACCACCGACGATGCAGCGCTTGAGGTGCAGCTCGGTGGCAATACGCAGGTAGCACTCCTGATCGAGCGCGTTGAAGTGGGTAATGAACGGCTTGGCCGTGGCACCACCCTGGATGGTCTGCAGGATGGGGGTCTCGACCTCCATGTAGCCGTCGGACTCCATAAAGCGACGGAAGGTGGAGAGAATCTGCGAACGCTTACGGAAGGTCTCGCGAACGTCGTCGTTGGCAATCAGGTCGACATAGCGCTGGCGATAGCGGGTCTCCTTGTCGGAAAGACCGTGGAACTTCTCGGGCAGCGGACGAACGGCCTTGGCAAGCAGGGTCGCGCTCTTAGGGGCAACGGAAAGCTGGCCGCGCTGGGTACGCACGACCACGCCGGTCACGCCCAGGATATCGCCCAGGTCGAGGGCCTTGAGCGTATTCCAGGCAGCCTCGTCCATGTCGTTGATGCGGCAGAACAGCTGAATCTCGGCAGTCGCATCGCGCACGACGATGAACATGATCTTGCCCTGACCGCGCTTGGCGACCACACGGCCGGCGATCTTCACGACATCCTCGGTGTCCTCACCATCGGCAAGATCGGCGTACTTAGTCTCGATATCGGCGACGTAGTCCTCAAGCTCAGAGTGCTCAGGATAGGGGTTCTGGCCCGCCTCGAACAGGGCGGCGCGCTTGGCCAGGCGGGTGGCGCGCTCGTCGTTGAGCGTCGATGCCTGATCGGCGGCGTTCTGGTTCTCTGCCATAAGTTAGCTCCTCAAACTAAAACGCTCCCCAGGATTCGGTCCCAGGGAGCGAAAACATACCTTTACGCGGGACCGTGGTCTAGCGTGCGATCTTGGCGATGGTGTAGACGCGAGTCTTGCCGGAAGGCGTAACGACCTCGACGGAATCACCCTCGCCGTGACCGATGATGGCGTGACCGACCGGAGACTCGTTGGAGATCTTGTGCTCGAGCGAGTTGGTCTCGGTGGTACCAACGAGCGTGACTTCCATGACCTCGCCGTTGGGATCAATCAGCGAAACGGTGGAACCGATGGAGACGGTCAAATCGCCCGTGGTGGCAGCAACCTGAGCGTTGGCAAGAATGGCCTGGATCTCGGCGATACGAGCAGCATTCTGGGCCTGCTTGTCCTTGGCGGCATCGTACTCGGAGTTCTCCGAAAGGTCGCCGAACGCGCGGGCTTCCTTGATGTCCTCGACGATCTCCTTGGCGTAATCGCCCTCACGCCAGGCGAGCTCCTCGACGAGCTTCTGGCGGCCCTCAGCGGTCAGTACGATCTGGCTTGCGTCCATACGGATATCTCCCCAACTCTGATCAAACAATCAACTGTCAACAAAACGAAAAAGACCGGCTAGCCTGCGGGCAAGCCGGTCAGGTGCTCACCCCAAAGGGATGGGACTACTCTGCGTCCGCGTCGCTGTCCTCTGCCTGCTTCTTCTTGGCAGCAGCGAGCTTGGCCTCGAGCTCAGCGATCTCCTTGTCCTCCTCGGACTGCTCGACCACGACCTCCTCGGCCTGCTTGGTCTCGGCCTTATCGTCGCCCTCCATACCCTCGCGGATATTCTTGACGGTAGAGCCGAGGGACTTGCCGAGCTTCGGCAGGTTCTTGGGCCCGAAGATAATCAGGACAACGACGAGAATAATGATGAGCTCAGGAGCCCTCAGTCCAAACATGTAGACCTCCACAATACAGCGAGACAAGCTCGAATGAGTATACCGCGGGTATCGCGGTATCACAACACTAGCTAAAAAAAGGGACCGCAAGAAGCGGTCCCTCCTCATGCTCTGGTCGGGTTGACTGGATTTGAACCAGCGACCCCTGCGTCCCGAACGCAGTGCTCTACCAAACTGAGCCACAACCCGTTAGCTCGACTATAGTAACAAAGATTTTCGCCGCGTGCTAGAGAAATTTTTATTTCTTTGAAGCGTCGATTTGAACCGTGTTGGGAATAAGCTCAGTCGCGCAGGCCCACCAGCCATTTTGCTGGGCAGCATCGGCAAGCCTTTCGGCCGTGGCGGCGGTGCCACAAATGGCAAACGAACAGGCGCCCGATCCGCACACATCTACAGCAACGGTGCCGTCCTGTTTACGCAGCCAATCGAGAACCGTTTGAATCTGCGGCTCCATCTGTGCGGAAATGACACCTAGGTTGTTATGGATGAGCACATATGCCGTCTCGGCATCACCAGCACGCAATGCAGAAGCTATCGCGCCGGGCTTGTCCGCAGGCACCGGAGCCTCGTCAAAACGTCGATAGGCTTCAATTGTCGAAACGCTTGCCTCGCGCGGCTTAACCAGTACGACGGGCGTCGCGAGCAGCGCGGGGTACTCAGTTGCCAGCACGTCTCCCCCACCTACGTAAAACGCAGGGCTCGCATGCAAAAAGAACGGGACGTCGGCACCAATGCCCCGCGCAATATCGTCGAGCGCTGGGTCGGTGCGATCAATGCCCCAGAGCTCCGCCAAGGCGACAATGACCGCGGCCGCATCCGTCGAGGGGCCGCCCAAGCCGGCGCACAATGGAATGCGCTTCTCAATCGTCACGCAGATGTTTGCCTCGCGACCATAATGCTCGGCCATAGCAACCGCAGCCCGATACGCCGTATTCTTTTGCATGGGAAAATCTGATGCCGGAACCGTCTGGACGGTCAGCGCCTGCGCCGGCGTGACCGTCACGGTATCGGAAAGACCGACGGCCGCCATCAGGGAATCGACCCTGTGGTAGCCGCGGTCATCACGCTCGGTATGAACCCCCAGGTAGAGGTTAATCTTTGCCGGCGCGGAAAGAGTCAGGGACCGATCGGTCACCGTTAATGCTCCTCGAGCTGATTGCCGAGCGGGGTAAAGATGCGCTCGCCGCTCTCGGGGTCGAACAGCTCGACCTGACCGGTGAGCACATCGATATACTGGTAGGACTGACGCGACTTGCGGCCACGACGCTCGTCGACCTCGACAATGAAGACGGCCGGGTGGACGCTCTTGATGGTGCCCATGCGCTCGACGACGCGGGTACGGCCCATGTTGGCCTTAACCTTGACGCGATTGCCCACCATATCGGTCAGCTTCTCGTGGATGTCGTCGACGTGATTGACTTCCATCTCTTCCATGAACAGGGCCTCCAGAAGGTGCAATTCAAAAAGGGGATAATACCCCTAAGATAGACAAAACTCTAATATTATAGCACCCTGTTGTGGCCATACGCAAGTAGCTAAATAAGCCCCGTCCCAAATACGTACCAGACGACAACCTCGCATGACCAGTTGTTACGCGGTTTGGTAAAACCGCGTAACCTAAAGGTTGTCGGTGTCCAAGACGATGGTGAATGGGCCGTCGTTGACCAGGTCGACCTTCATGTCGGCGCCGAAGATGCCATGTGCTACGTGCTCGACGTCCTCGCGCACAAGCGTCAGGAAGTACTCGTAGAGCTCGTTGGCGACATCGGGGGCGCCGGCATCCGTAAACGATGGACGGCGGCCGTGACGGCAATCGGCGAACAGCGTGAACTGCGACACCACGAGAACCTCGCCGTCGACATCGGCAAGTGCCAGGTTGGTCTTGCCGTTCTCGTCCTCGTTAATGCGCAAGCCCCGGAGCTTGCCCCACAGCTTATCGGCCTCAGCGCGCGTGTCGCCGTGACCCACGCCCAGCAGTACCAGATAGCCGCGCCCAATTTTGCCCACGCACTCGCCGTCGACCGTCACGCCGGCGTTGAGCACGCGCTGCACCACCGCACGCACGGCCTACTCCTCGCCCGTCAGTTTGGCGGATAGGTGCTCGAGCGCATGGAATCGATGGCTGATGGCGTTCTTCTCGTCCGCCGTCAGCTCGGCCATGGTCTTGCCCGGCGTGTCGACCGGCAGGAACAGCGGGTCGTAGCCAAAGCCGTGATCGCCGCGACCCTCGTGTGCGATAACGCCCTCGCAGGCGCCCTCACCATAGGTGACCAAACCGTCCGTGTCGATGAGCGCGACGACGCTCATAAAGCGCGCAGTGCGGTCCTCGTCGGCCACGCCCTCCAGATTCACGAGCAGTTTGGCATTGTTGGCGGCATCGTCGCCGTGAACGCCCGCGTAGCGCGCGCTATACACACCGGGCTCACCATCCAGCGCGTCAACGACCAGGCCCGAATCGTCGGCAATGGCCATGAGCCCCGTCTCTTCGACGGCAGCCTGCGCCTTGATGATGGCGTTCTCCAAAAACGTCGTACCGTTTTCCTCGGGGTCCTCAAAATCGCCCAGCTGACCGAGCGCCACAAAGCGAACCTCGGGCATAACCTTGCCCAAAATGGCCTCGATCTCGGTGAGCTTATGGGCGTTGCCCGTTGCCACGACGATGGTCGCCGCCGGGTCGAGGGTGTCGATGTCGATCTTCTCAAGTGCCATGAGTGGTCTCCTTGTCCGTATAGCAAAGTCACGTAAAAGGGACCGGTCCGTCGGCGTCTCCCCTTTCATGTGGCATCAACCTTATCTATCGGCGTTTCCGCAGATAAAACCTGTCATAATTAACATCCCTTTTTGGCAGGTTAGGCGAGGACTTGGCGCTGGAGCTCGATGAGCTCGGCAATGCCCTTGTCGCCCAAATCGAGCAGGGAATTGAGGCGCTTGCGGTCGAAGGGCGCCTGCTCGCCAGTGCCCTGAAGCTCGATCATCTCACCGGTATCGGTGGCGACAAGGTTCATGTCGACCTCGGCGTGACTGTCCTCGGAATAATCCAGGTCGAGCAGGGTGTTGCCGTCGACAACGCCCATGGAAATCGCGGCGACCTGGCCCGTGAGCGGAATGCGCTCGAGCTTACCCGCCTCGACCCACATGGCAAGGGCGTCGTGCAGCGCCACCCAGGCGCCGGTAATGCTCGCCGTTCGCGTGCCGCCGTCTGCCTGAATCACGTCGCAGTCGACGGTAACGGTGTACTCGCCGAGTGCCTTCATGTTGACGACGGTACGCAGGCTGCGACCGATGAGGCGCTCGATCTCCATGGAGCGGCCCTTACGCTTGGCGTACTCGCGCTTGCAGCGCTTACCGGTCGATGCCGGCAACATGGCGTACTCCGCCGTTACCCAACCGGCCTTGGCGCCCTTGCGCCAGCCCGGTACGCCCTCCTCGATGGTGGCAGCGCACAGCACGCGCGTATCGCCAAACTCGGCCAGGCACGAGCCGTGGGCGTGCTTCATGACGCCGCGAGTAAGCTTGATGGGGCGCAGCTCATCGGCAGCGCGGCCGTTGGTACGATTGACCTGCATATACTCCATAGAAAAATCCTTTCGGCAAAAGGTGAACGTGAGCCTTTGGTCGGTGACCTTATATCTATTTGAGTTCGTCGATATCGATATGCTCAATACTCTTGAGCGGCTGGCCAAAGATAAAACTGCCCGCCACCGCAAACTCGGCAATGTTATCGGCCGTCGTTGCAAAACGATGCTGCGGCTCGGCTGCGTCGCCCGCCAGCTGCTCGCGGCGCGTGAGAATATCGGTCAGCTCGCGCGTGGTCTCCTCGGCAGAGCTCACCACGCGCACTCCGGGACCCAGCGCATGGCGAATAGGCCCCACGAGCAGCGGAAAATGCGTGCAGCCGAGTACCACGGTATCGATGCCGTGGTCGCGCAGCGGTTCAACCGTGGCGCCGACCAGCGCGCGTACGGCAGGCGTATCAAAGATGTCCTCGTTCTCGAGCCACTGCTCTTGCAGATGCGCGCCCGAGGCGAGCTCGTGCTCAACGACCTCGACAAAGCTCGAGGCAGGGCAGCCGTATACGTCGACGCCGGCATCCAGGTCCTGAATGGCACGCGTGTAAGCGCCTGAGCGAATGGTGAGGTTGGTGGCGAGCACGCCCACCCGGCGCGTGCGGGTGCTGTTAATTGCCGCGCGTGCGCCAGGTGCGATCACACCGATGACGGGGACGTCGAGCACCTGCTGGGCCAAACGCAAGGCCGCAGCGGTCGCCGTATTGCAGGCGATGACCATGATCTTGACGTCGTGCTTCGACAGCCAACGGCCCGCCTGCAGTGCAAACGAGCGCACCTCGTCCTCGGTGCGGGTGCCGTAAGGGCAGCGCTTGGTGTCGCCAAAGTAGTAGACGGACTCGTGCGGCAACGCCGTCGCAATCGCGCGCGCAACCGTCAGACCACCCAGTCCCGAGTCGAATACGCCAATGGGGCGTGTGTCGCCAGCCAGATTCTCGATATCGGACATTACCTCACCAGATTCTCTCTCGAAAAGATATGGCTCAGAACGATAGGGCCGCGCTACGAACGAGCCGCGACCAGCAGCTCGGCCGTTGCCGCCCAGCCGTCGACAATCTTGCCTCGCGTGACGTAGGCATTATCGCAGGTATCCAGGAACTCAGGTGCGCCGGCGCTGGTCAAACCGTTCTCGACCAGGCAGAACGTGCCCACGTGGTCAGCCATATAGAAGTCGGACTCGGAATCGCCGAGCGCCAGCGTCTCCTCGCGCTCGATACCCAGGTGCTCGCAGAAACGTGCGATGGCAACGCCCTTGTTGAGGCCGACGGGATTGATGTTAAACGCGCGGCCATCCTCGACGCGTTCGAGCTCGAGCGTCGTCGGCTTGGACAGATGGGTCAGGTGACCGTTGCAGGCCCAGACCAGGCCGCAGCCAGCCTCGTCAAGAATGGCCTGGACCTCGTCGTCGGGCACATCGCCGCGCATGCCGACGGTGACCTCGCGGTACTTGTAGCCAGTCGACATGTCGTTGTGGTACTCGATCTTATGCGGCCAGCGAGCGAGGATCTTCTCGCACACGCCGGTCTGCTCGATCACCTGATGCGGCGTGAGGCCGCAGGCGGGGTCGTAGGGCATATCGCCGGTCAGGTACTCCCAATCGTTGGCCTTGAGATCGTACATGACCAGGCCACCCATCTCGCCGATGTAGGAGTTGAGGCCAAGCACGCGTGCGTCCTCGTGGATCATGGTGCGGTTGCGACCCGAGGTGGGAACCACCTGGATGCCGGCGCGGGCGAGCGCCACGACGGCCTCGACGAGCTTGGTCGAAGGGTTGCCGTCGTTGTCGCGCAGCACGCACGAGCCGGGCGCGAGCATGGTGGCGTCCAGGTCGGTAAAGACGTATTTGACCTTGGCAAGGCGCTCGCGCATCTCGCCCGAAAGCTCAGCGACGGTCGGCAGGGTGTTATGGGACATGGTCACTCCATTACGTTGAAGGGGCTTCTGGTCTTACGCGGCGCGCCTCGCTTGGGGGAAACGCGCTTGCAACGGCAGCGCGCTCAGGACGCCGCCGTCATCACAGCTCATTAGTCAAACTGGGTAACATCGATCAGGCGATTGGCCAACGAAAGGTCGCTCTCGATGGGCACGAACTCGTCGCCCACGTGCATGAGCTCCTCGTCACCCTTTGCCAGCAGCAAGACAATAGTAGGAGCATCGGGGTTGACGTACTCCTCGCGCGCCGCCTTGAACGCCGCATGCACGGCAGCTTCGCGATCGAGGATGATCTTGTTCGGCGTATCGTCGGGAACATGTTCGGCAAGCTCGCGACAGACCTTCATCGGGTCCTCGTGAGCCGGGTCCTCATTGGCAAAGATCATCAGGTCGGAATACGGTGCGGCCTCGCGCGGAAGCTGCTCGCGGCGCTCCTGCGCCTTGCCGCCGGCAGCGCCAAACACCGCGATGACCGGGCTGGCGGGAAACGCGCGCTTGACCGACGAGAAAAGCGAACGGAACGAAAGCTGGTTGTGCGCATAGTCGACGACGCAGATCACGCGGCCGTCCTTCGACTCCACGACCTCCATACGGCCCGGCACACGCAGTTTGGAGAGGCCCTTCTTGATAGCCTCGATACCGATGCCGATCTCGCGCGCGGCGGCGATAGCGACCAGCGCGTTTTCCACGTTAAAGTCGCCCGCGATGCCCAGCAGGACCTTCTCCCCCGCCTCGGACTCGTCGGCACACAGGCCATGCAAGTTGAACTCGATGCTAAAGCCGACCATGCGTACGTCGCTCGCCCACAGGCTCGCCTCGGGATGCTCGACGCCAACTGTCACCAAGCGCTCGGCCGTCGACGCTGCCTCCAGCACACGGTCGACCTCTTCGGTGCCCAGATTCACCACGGCAGTCTTTGCCTGGTCAAAGATCCTGAGTTTGCTCTCAAAATAATCCTCAAACGTGGGGTGTTCGATCGGCGAGATGTGGTCGCGGCCGATGTTGAGGAAGCACGCCACGTCAAACGGCAGATTCTCGACGCGTTGGTACTTGAGCGCCTGGCTCGAGACCTCCATGACCATGGACTGGCGACCGGACGTGCGGCAGTTGGCGATATGGCGCCAAACCTCGGGGGCCTCGGGCGTGGTGTTGGTGCTCTCGTAGCACTCGATACCATCGTCGGTACTCACCGAGCCGATCATGCCGCAGGACTCGCCCGCCGCCTTGATGATGGACTGGAGCATAAAAGCGGCCGTGGTCTTTCCCTTGGTGCCGGTGATGCCCACGATCTTGACGTCGTGGTCGGGACGGTCGTAGACCTCCGGCGGCAACAGGGCCATGGCCGTGCGAACACTATCAACAACCAGCATCGCAGCACCGCTCTCCTGCGCCAGCGGCTCCAGAGACTCGACCAGCGACTCCTCGCACACAAATGCGACGGCGCCCGCATCGAGCGCCATGCTCAAAAACGCGGGCTTAAAGGCAGCACCTTTGCAAAAGAATACGTCACCTGCCGAGACCGCGCGCGAATCAAACGAGCAGCCGGTCACGGCGCGCTCGTCAACCTGCTCTGATGCGCGCAGCTCGCCGCACACATCGAGAAGCTTGGCAAGCGTATCGACCGTGGTCACGGTCGCGGAATCCGAATGGTGCATCTTTCACCTTTCTCAGCCATTTGGCAGGGACGGTTTTATAGTAACTGAAACGCACCCACGCAAAAACGGCTCCCGGAGGAGCCGTTACGCGCAGGCGTTCGTAAGCCGAGGCTAGGCAGCCTGAACAGCGGGCTGGTCCTCGTCGATAAAGAAGCGCTTGTACCACACTAGGAACACGAGCGGCGTATAGATCTTGCGCTGGAAATCGCCCTTGCCCGCAAAGTGCAGATCGAGCAGGTGCATGAGCTCGTCGGTATTGAAGAACTCGCTTGCCCACGGCGCGGTGAAGTACTCCTTGACATAGTCGTACCACTTTTGCTCGCGCAGCCAGTAGACAATCGGCACCGGGAAGCCCACCTTGGGACGGGTGGCCCACTCATCGGGCAGCGACTTGTTGGCAGCGTGGCGGAGTACCTGCTTGTTGCCGTTCTCGTTGATGCGGTAGCGATCGGGAATGTGCTCGGCGAACTCCATGACTTTGCGGTCCAGGAAGGGCACGCGCAGCTCCAGCGAGTGCGCCATGCACATCTTGTCGGCCTTGAGCAGAATGTCGCCCGGGAGCCACATGTTCATGTCCAGGTACTGCTTCTTGACCAGTTCGGGCTGACCCTTCACGCGTGCGTAGATGGGTGCAGCGAGCTCAAAGGCGCCATCGCCGGTGTTGTACTCGGGCTTGAGCACGCCGTCGACCTCGCGCTCCGGCCATACCAGAGCCTGTCCCAGGAACGACTTCTCGGGGATCTCGGCACCCTTGACCAGGAAGTTATGTCCCTTGAAGTACGGCATATGCAGCGCCAGGTTACCGAGCGCGCGACGGATGGGCAGCGGCACCATCTTTTTGTACTTGCGGACCGGGACCGTATCCTCGTAGTAGGCGTAGCCACCAAAGAGTTCGTCGGCGCCTTCGCCCGAAAGCACGACGGTAACGTCCTTGCGGGCCATCTCGGCCAAGAACCACAGCGGCACGGAAGACAAATTGGACTGCGGCTCATCCATGTGATACTGGATGTCCTCGAGCGCACCGAAGAACTCGTCGGCGGTAATCATCTTGCGAACGTTCTCGACGCCGAGCTTATCGGAAAGCTCCTTGGCGTAGTTGGTCTCGTTGAAGTTCTTGTAGTCAAAGCCCACCGAGAAGGTCTTGTCGGGCATGAGGCAAGCGGCGATGTAGCTGGAGTCGACGCCACCGGAGAGGAACGACGCGACCTTGACGTCGGCGATGCGATGGGCCTCGACGCTCTCGTGCACGACCTCGTCCAGCTCGTCGACATACTCCTCGAACGGCTTCTCGACGGCAGAGTAATCGCAATCCCAGTAGCGCTCGATGTTCATCTTGCCGGTCGGGATATCGACGGTAAAGTAGTGCGCCGGCGGCAGCTTGTAGACACCCTCGAAGAAGGTCTCCTCAGTCGCCGAATACTGCAGCGTCATGTACGGACGCAGAGCCTTTTTGTTGACCGCCTTGTGGAAGTGCGGGTAGTCCAGGAAGCTCTTGATCTCGGAACCAAAGAGCACGCCCGGAGCGCCGTCGCCCGCATCGGCCATGGGATAGTAGTAAAGCGGCTTGATGCCAAAGATGTCGCGGGCGCCAAAAAGCTTGTTCTTCTTTTTGTCCCAGATGACGAAGGCGTACATACCGCGCAAGCGATCGAGTACGGCCTCGCCCCACTCCTCGTAGCCGTGTAGGAGGCTCTCGGTGTCGGCGCCGCAGTGGAACTTGTAGCCCTTGGCCTCGAGCTCGGAACGGAGTTCTTGGAAGTTGTAGATCTCGCCGTTGAAGACAATGACGACGCTACCGTCCTCGTTGGCCATGGGTTGGGCGCCAGCCTCGGTCAGGTCGAGGATCGACAGGCGACGGAAGCCGAGGGCAACGCGGCCGTCGATAAACTGGCCGCCCATGTCGGGACCGCGATGGACGATGCGGTCCATCATCTTGGTGAGCACCTCGGATTGGTTATCCGTCCCACCGACAAAACCGACAAAACCGCACATATACTATCCCCTCTGCTGTTGCTGGGCGTCAAATCGAATCAGTAGCTTTTGAGTATACCCGAGGGCGTAAAGAGGGGCGGAATGTTCAGGCAATCTCAACTGAATCAGCTCCGTGCCGACACGCGCCAGTTACCTTTAATGGATATGAGGTGAATGGGGCGATTGTTTTGCTATACTCTCTCCGCACGGGCGATTGGCGCAACGGTTAGCGCAGGTGCTTTACACGCACAAGGCTGGGGGTTCGAATCCCTCATCGCCCACCACTGAATTGTTAGGCTCCCAGCAATGGGAGCCTTTCTTTTCTGGGCCCATCGCAGAGGGATTCGAACCCGACAGGGTGCGGAGCTGAGGAAACGCGCAAGCGTTTTCCAGCGCAGCACGCGAGGGCCGTAGGCCCGAAGCGAGAGCGGGCGGCGAAGCTGCACGCGACATCCCTCATCGCCCACCACCGAATTGGAAGCGGTCCCCGAAAGGGGACCGTTTTTGTTTGGGCCCATTTCATGGGATTCGAACCCGCAAGGGTGCGGAGCTGAGGAAACGCGCAAGCGTTTTCCAGCGCAGCACGCGAGGGCCGTAGACCCGAAGCGAAAGCGGGCGGCGCCAGCCGCACGCGGACATCCCTCATCGCCCACCACTGAATTGTTAGGCCTCCAGCGATGGAGGCCTTTCTTTTTTCAGGCCCATCGCAGAGGGATTCGAACCCGTCAGCACGTCTGTCACAAAGGCCGTGGTCAAAAAATGGCAAAAATGAGTACTGCTACTTTGTTTGCAACATATAAATAGACAGTATTTGCTTAAGTTACGCAACATATGTCCATTATAAGGACTAACAGTTAGATCAAAATCGTGCTTTCATCGTCATTTCGACTTGCTATCTGGCCTTATTAGTCCAAAATTGCTGCTACCAAATCGGTAACAGTACTCATATTTGATGTTTTTTGACCAGCAGGTCTCCCTGCCTTAGCAAATCTAAGGCAAAACGGGCTCCAGACCGCTGAATCATGCCGCATAGGACACGCCCACAGTCCGGAACCCGGTCCAAATTGAGTTATTGCGCCGCGTTAGCCCAAGACATCCGACAGGATCTCGATCAGGCTGTCCACGTCGGCTTCCTCGCAGACGAGTGGCGGCAGGAAACGCAGCGTATGGGCACCCGTAGCGTTGATTACGGCACCGGCCCCCAATGCACGGGCCACAACGTCGTGTGCATCACCCGCAGTATCGTCAAGATCGCAGCCGAGCATCAGGCCACGGCCACGCACCTCTACCACATGCGGAAGCTTAGCCAGCGCCTGCTCCATATAGGCGCCCACCTTGGCGGCATGCTCGGCATAATCGCCGCGCACAAGCGCGGAGAGCGTCGCGGCACACGCCGCGATGGCCAAGCAGCTACCGCCGAAGGTCGAACCATGATCGCCGGGCTTAAACACGTCGGCAATCTCCTTCTTTGCCACGACGGCACCCATGGGCACGCCGTCGGCAATGCCCTTGGCAAGGCTCATGATGTCAGGCTCCACGCCATAGGTTTGGAATGCAAATGGCTTGCCGGAGCGGAAGATGCCGCACTGGACCTCGTCGGCGATAAGCACGGCGCCCACTTCGTGTGCCAGGTCGCGCGCTGCCGCCATAAACTCCTCGGTCATGGGGTGCACGCCACTCTCACCCTGGATCGGCTCGAGCATCACGGCACAAATCTCGCTCCCCAGCTGCTTAAAGATTGCACGCAGTTCATCGACATCGTTGGGCGTGCAGGCCACAAAGCCACCCGGCAGCGGGCGGAAGCTGTCCTGCAGCCAATCCTGCATGGTGGCGGCAATGGTCTCGAGCGTACGACCGTGGAAGCCACCGCGCATGCACACGATGGTGTTGCCGCCATTACCGGCACGCTTGGCGTACAGGCGCGCGAGCTTCATCGAGCCCTCGTTGGCCTCGGCGCCGGAGTTGGCAAAGAACGTCTCCCACACCCGCTCGCCCGCAGCCGGGGCACCAAGAGCAGCTGCCGTGGTCTCATCGCCGGCGACAATGGCATCGGCAAGCACGCGCGCACCATCTACGTCGTCGTTAGCAAGCTTGGACAGCAGCGCCGCGACCTGTCCGCGCTGCTCGATGTAGAAATAGTTGGAGACATGCATGAGCTTTTTGGTCTGTGCCTCGAGCGCCGAGAGCACAGCCAGGTTGCCATGACCTAGGCTGCACACGCCGATGCCGGCAAGAAAGTCGAGGTACTCACGGTCATCGTCGCCGGTGAGCTTCATGCCGTGACCCTCGACAAACTCGACCGGAGAGCGGCCAAAGGTATGCATAACGTAATGGGATTCAAGCGATTGCTGAGCTGCAAGTGACATGGGATGCCTTTCGTTGAGCGCCGGACGGCGCAGACCTATGGGTGCAGGAATGGGGCGGCTGCGGGTCAGCTAGACCGTCTGAAGCTTCTCGACCTCGTCGAGGTTCTCGGTCAGACGCGCAGCAAACGTCGAAAGCGGATGCGGATGCGTATCGAACTCGTAAGCCGTCTCGGTGGAATGGATCACGGTACCGACGCCGGCATCGGTCAGCAGCTCCAGCAGCAGCGAATGCGGCGTGGTGCCGTTGATGATGTGAGCACGAAATACGCCGCCGGCAAGCGCATCGACGGCCGCGCGCAGTTTGGGAATCATGCCCTTATCGACCTCGCCGCCGTAGAGCATCTCGTTAACCTCGTCGAGCGTTAGGTTGGAGATAAGCGAGTCCTTGTCGCTAAAGTCCTTGTACAGGCCATCGACATCGGTCAAAAAGATCGCCTTATGCGCGTGGAGCGCCGCAGCAACGGCACCGGCGGCGGTATCGGCGTTGATGTTGAAGAAACCGCCGTCCTCCCCCGCCGCGACGGTTGCGATGACGGGGATGTACTCGCTGTCGAGTAAGCGCTCGATATAGTCGGTGTTGACGTGCGTCACTTTGCCCACGCGACCGAGCTCGGGGTCGAGCGGCTCGGCGATGAGCGTGCCGGCATCGCTGCCCGACACGCCCACGGCCAGGTTGCCGTGGTGGTTGATGGCAGCAACCAGCTCCTGGTTGACCTTGCCGCCCAACACCTCGCGCACGATATCCATAGTCGCCGGCGTGGTCACGCGCTGGCCGTTCTTAAACTCGACGGGAATATCGTAATGGCTCAGCGCCTCGTTGATAGCCTTGCCGCCGCCGTGCACGATGACGGGGCGCATACCGATGATCTTGAGCAAAACGATGTCGCTCATCACGTCGCGGCGCAGCTGCTCATCAACCATGGCGGCTCCGCCATATTTGATAACAACCGTCTTGCCGGTCAGGTTCTTAATCCACGGCAGCGCTTCGAACAGCAGCTGCGCGGTTGCTTCGTTGGATTCGCTCGAACGACAATCGCGTGCGAATTTCATAATCTGCCTCGTCTTTCATATCGTTATCGCGCCGTGCTCCGCTGTCCGCAATCGCGGCAAGATGCGCAGCGTGCCCGGAATCTAGGAACGGTAGTCACCGTTGATGGAGATGTACTCATGCGTGAGGTCGCAGGTCCACACGGTCGTTGCCGCGTCGCCTGCGCCCAGGTCGGCCGAGATCACGATCTCTGGCGCCTCGAAACGTCGTAGAGCCTCGTCCTCGTCAAAGGGAACAGTCAGACCATCGCGACAGACAGGCATGCCCATCATGTCGATGGAAACGTCTTCCTGATTAAACTTCACGCCGCACTTGCCGAGTGCCATAGCAACGCGACCCCAGTTGCAGTCGTGGCCGGCGATGCAGGTCTTAACGAGCGGCGAGTTGGCAACGGCACGGGCGGCGATATCGGCTTCCTCGTCGTTCACGGCGCCGGTAACGTTGACCGTAACAAGCTTGGATGCGCCCTCACCATCGGCGGCGATATTGCGCGCCAGGCTCTCGCACACCTCGTGCACAGCAAATGCCAACTCGTCAAAGGCATCGGAGCCCTCGACGATAGGCTCGACATCTGCGGCAGCGGCGCCGGAGGCAAGCATGATGCAGGTGTCGTTGGTCGAGGTGTCGGAATCGACCGTTACCTTGTTAAAGGTCTGCTTGACGGTCGAGAGCAGCAGGGCATGAAGTGCCGCAGGCTCGACGGGGGCATCGGTGGTGATAACTGCGATCATGGTGGCCATGTTGGGCATGATCATGCCCGAGCCCTTGCACATGCCGCCTACCGTATAGACATTACCCGCATGACCCGCCGCCTCGCTGACGTAGGACACGGCGTACTCCTTGGAGTGCGTGTCGGTCGTCATGATGGCGCGAGCGGCATCGGCGCCACCGTGGGCGGAGAGCGCCTCGTAGGCGGCAGGAATGGCGGTCTCAAACGTGTCGATCGGCAGAATCTGGCCAATCACACCCGTGGAGGCAACCAGAATCTGCTGGGGCTCACAGCCGATGACCTGCGATGCGATGCTGCACGTCTCGCGCGCGCATGCAAGGCCGGTCTCACCCGTGGCGGCGTTAGCATTGCCAGAGTTGACCGAAACGCCGGCGATGATTCCGTAGCCCTTGTCGGCACCGCCCAGGTTGGCACGGCTCACCTGCACGGGCGCCGCGCAAAAGCGATTGGTGGTAAACACGCCGGCACCGGGACAGGGTTTATCGGGCACGACGAGCGCGTAATCCAGACGCTCGGGGTTCTTGCGGAACCCAGCGTGGATGCCTGCAGCCTTAAAACCAGCCGCAGCCGTAACGCCACCCTCGACGGCGCGAATCTTGATATCAAACAGCTCGGTATTCATCGTCTTTATGACTCCTTATGTCAAACAAAAAACGGACATCGGTTGGTGCGCCATGCCAGTCGTGATCATGAGACCAGCTTAAGAGTGGCGCCCCACTCGATGCCCGACTACCAAATCGTTAACAATCGAATGTGCTACACCGGGCACGCCACTGTGGACAAGCCTCGTCGCTCGTCAAAGCCAAAGACGATATTGGCGCACTGGACTGCTTGGCCCGCAGCGCCCTTGCACAGATTGTCGATGGCGCCCGTCGCCACCAGCACGCCCGCGCACTTGTTGAGCGCGAGGCCGATCTGGGCGGCGTTGGTGCCGACGACCGAAGCCGTCTTGGGCTGCTGGCCGGCGTCGAGTACGCGCACGAAAGTGCGACCAGCGTAGAACTGCTTGTAATAGTCGACAACGTCCTCAAGGGTCAGGGAGTCGATGGCCTGCGGCGTGAGCGGCAGCGTCACCGTGGAGAGCAGGCCGCGCTTGAGCGGTGCCAGGTGCGGGGTAAAGACGACGCGATCTGTTAGACCAAGGATTTGCTCGATTTCGGGCGTGTGACGATGCTTACCCACGCCGTAGGCCTCCAAGTTCTCGTCGGCGCTGCAAAAATGGGTGCGGGCGTTGCAGGACTTACCGGCGCCCGTCACGCCGCTAATGGCATCGACAATCACGGGACCGTTCTCGGCCACCCAGCCCGCACGCACGGCAGGAGCGGCAGCAAGGCTCGTTGCGGTGGGATAGCAGCCGGCGCAGGCGACCAACACGGGCCTGCCAGCGGCATGGTTGGAAGCAGCGGTCTCTAAGTCCTGGCAGAACAGCTCGGGCAGACCGAAGGCGCGGGTCTTGAGCAACTCGGGGCTCGTGTGCTCGGCGGCATACCAGGCCTCAAAGGTGGCCGGATCGCTCAGGCGATAGTCGGCCGAGAGGTCAATGCAGGAGACTCCCGCGGCAAGCAGGGCGGGCACCTGAGCCATGGCAGCCGTGTGCGGCACGGCCAAAAATACCGCGTCGCAGTTCTTGAGCTCGGGGGCATCATGCGTCGTGAAGACAAGATCGCTTACGCCGGTGAAGCTCGGGTACACCGCAGACAACGGCTGGCCGGCATCGGCGTTGGACGTAATGGCAACAAGTTCAAACTCGGGATGACCGAGCACGAGGCGAATGAGCTCGGCTCCGGCATATCCAGCCGCGCCGACGATTCCAACCTTCAAAGACATATCAGACTCCTTGTCTGCGATTTATGCACCGATGCGCATTTCTCAGCAGTCGTTATGAGGTGGGTTGAAACTTTAGCACCAAAAGATGCATGAACACATAAATGGCTTGCATATTCATGCATTGAAACATTCCCGACACATTCGCTTGAAGGAATTGACAAATGGAGCGGGCCCCGTATTGACCGGCGCTCCTAACGGCGCCGGGCAATACGGGGCCCGCCCATGCGAAAACCAAGTTGTTAGGATGAGCCAGCTGGCTAGAGCTCGACCGGCACCCATTCGTCGTGATTGCAGATAAATGCCTCGGAATCCTCGACGCTAAAGAAGACAAGCGCGGGGTCGTTAGGCCCCTCATAGTGCTCGCCCAGGTGCTCTAGATGCTTCCACCCGGCTTCGCGCATTTCGTCTAAAGCCCGGTCATCCAAGCCGGCACGCCCGCGCAAGATGAGCCAGCCATGGCCCGGCCACCAACTCGTGGCCTCAAAGCGCTGGTTTTGCAGCAGCTCTTGCCACACATCTTTGGTGCGCGCTGTTACAAACCACAGCTTGCCATCCTGGATCTGCGCAAACGAAAACGGACGCACATGAGGCTGTCCGTCAACGCTCGTCGCCAAATACCATGCCGGCACCGACGTCAGATACTCCAAAACCGTATTCAATCCGTCCACGTTTCCTCCTGTACTAGCTAGTTTGGGAGCCTGGTTTGTGTGAACTAGAGCTCCAGGCGCTCCTCGCTGCCGTCGATATCACAGAAGCGGGCGACGATATTGCGGACCGAGAAAAACGCAAGGCGGCCGTCGTTGGCGCTCTCGTGATTCTCGCCAATGCCCACCATGTGCTTAAAGCCTGCTTCGCGAACGCGGTCGCTCACGACCACATCGTCCTCGAGCGCGGCCTCGCCGGTCAATACGATCCAGCACTCCCCCGGCTTCCAGCCCGAAAGCTCAAACTTGGGGTTCGCGCTGAGCTCGGCCCACACGTCCTTATCGCGCGACGTGCAAAACCACAACTTGCCGTTATCGACCATGGCAAACGAGAACGGCCTTACGCGCGGCTGATGCCCATCGTTCGCATCAGTCGTAGCCAGAAACCACGCGGGGATGCGCCTGAGGTATGTGCAGGCGCGCTCGAGTTGGGCCGTGCGGTCGATTTCGGTCATAGGGACCCCTTTCTTGCGCTCGAATCGCGCCTAAACAAGTTGAAGATTGATGACGATGACGCAGATGAGCAGCAACGCCGTCACCACCGCCGCCAACGCATCGCTGCGGCCAAATGCAAGCGCATGCAAACGTGTGCGGCCCTGCTCGCCATGATAGCAACGGGCATCCATGGCGGCCGAAAGCGTCTCGGCATGACGGAACACGCCCGTGAACAGCGGAATCGCCACACTGCCGAGCATACGCACGCCGCCGAGCGGGCCTCCCGTCACGCGCGCACCGCGGCTTGCTTGCGCGTCCGCCGTCTGCTTCATCTCGGTGGCAAACTGCGGCATAAAGCGCAGCGCGATACCCATAATCATGCCGAGCTCATGCGCAGGGAGCCCCACGCGCGCAAACGGTGCGAGCAGACGCTCAAAGCCCGCGGTGAGGTCGAGCGTGGGCGTGGTGAGCGTAATGGCGCTCATGCCGGCCATCATCAGAGTCAGGCGGCACGCCATAAAGGCGGCAGAACGCAGCGAGCCCTCGCTTATCTGCAGAAAGCCGAGCTGCCACAGGATGCGCCCGCTTTGGTCGGTAAACAGGTTGAGCACCGCGACTACCACGACAATCGCCAACAGCGGAGCCATCGATGATAGGACACGGCGAGCCGGCACCCGGGATACGGCATAGATCAGGACAACGAAGGCCGCCACTGGAAGCAAGCCGCGGAAGCTACTGACGGTGAGCGTCGTAATCAGGAATACAAAGCCCAGAAGCAACTTGGTGCGCGGATCCAGTCGATGGATCGCACTATCTCCGGGGTAGTAACTGCCAAACGAAAACGCCTCCATTAGCAGCCCTCCTCTCGCGCGACCGTCTTGGATTTAGCAATGTCCGCGACGTTAGAAGGACCGTCCGAGCGACCGATTAGCAGGTCCACCAACTCGTCTGCCAGTGACTCAACCGTATAGAGGCCGTCAAAGCGCAGCGGCACGCCTGCCTTCGCAAGCGTCAGCGCCATGCGCTGGGCAGCGGGAACACCCAAGCCGATCGACTTGAGCTCATCCGCATGCGCAAAAACCTGAGCGGGCGTGCCCTCGGCAAACACCGCGCCCTCGTTCATCACGACAATACGGTCGCAGCAATTGGCAAGGTCATCCATACTGTGTGAGACCATGACGACGGTCAGACCATCGCGGTGAAGTCGATCGATGAGCCCCAGGAAATCACTACGCGCCGCCGGATCGAGCCCCGCCATGGGCTCATCGAGTACCAGGACCTCGGGCTCCATGGCAAGCACACCAGCAAACGCCACGCGCCGCTGCTGCCCGCCCGAGAGCTCAAAGGGGCTCTTGTCGCCCACCGTAGCCAGGTCGAGCCCCACGCGCGCGAGCGATGACTCAACGCGGCGGGCAACCTCGGCCTGCGACAAGCCAAGGTTATGCGGACCAAATGCCACGTCCTGTGCCACGGTCTCGGCAAACAGTTGACGCTCTGGATACTGAAATACCACGCCGACCTTTGCCTTAACCGCGGCGGCATTTTTCTTGTTTACCAGGTCGAGCCCCAGCGCGTAAACGGAACCCTCCTGGAGACGAATCAGGCCGTTGAGATGCTGAACCAGCGTCGACTTACCCGAACCGGTATGGCCCGCAAGGCCCAAGAACTCGCCACGACGCACCGTCAGCGATACATCGCGCAGCGCCCACGGGCTGCTTGGGTCGTTTCCCCAGAGAGCCTGTTTGTTCGATTTGTCCGCAGTGGCCGAGCGCTTGTGCCAGCGGTGGCGCTCGCGCGGACTGAGCGAATAACTGTACGAAACATGGGATAGTTCGATGACGGGCTCCGACGCGTTGTCCTCGTTGTCTACCGGAACAGTGCCGTCAGCGATTTCCAACTGGGATGCGGAAGACTGTCCCGCGGTGTCTGCCCCACTTCGCTCGGCATAAGCCTGCGCAATCTCAGCGACCATATCCACCTCGCGCACCTGCGCATGAACAGGCACGCCCTTCGTACGAAGCGCCATGCCCAGACGACACGACTCCGGCATATCCAGGTTGAGCTGCGCAAGCTCATCCGCCCGCGTCAAAATTTCCTCGGGCGTACCGAGCATGGCAACGTGCCCCGCCCGAAACACCGCGACACGATCGGCCTCGGCGGCTTCTTCCATAAAGTGCGTAATCATCACGATGGTCATACCGCGAGCGTGCAACGCGCGGCAAGCCTTCATGAGGCCCTTACGTCCACGCGGATCGAGCATCGAGGAAGCCTCGTCCAAAATGAGAACGCGCGGTTCCATGGCAAGCACGCCGGCAAGCGCCACGCGTTGCTTTTGGCCACCCGAAAGCGCATGGGTCTCGTGGCGCTCAAAGCCCACCAGACCCACGGCCTTCAGCGCCTCGCGCACGCGCTGCGCGATCTGGGCCGATTCGACCCCTAAGTTCTCGGGACCAAACGCAACGTCGTCCTCGACAAGCGTCGCCACAAGCTGGTCGTCGGGATTCTGGAACACCATGCCAGCAGTCGAGCGGATGTCGTAGACCAGCTCGGGATCGGACGCGTCCATGCCGTTGACGCACACCGTTCCCGCATCGGGCTGCAGCAGCGCATTCAGATGCTTGGCAAACGTCGACTTGCCCGACCCATTGCCACCGAGGATGCAGAAAAACTCCCCGTCCTCGATGTTCAGATCGACACCGTCGAGTGCCGACACGGCACCGTCATAGCTAAAGGAAACGCCCCGACACTCAATCATGCGCGGCCTTTGACCTGGTCCTTTTTAGGCGTGATGAGGTTGGAGACTGCTTTATACACCACCAGCGTCAACACCGAGTTAAGCACGGTCTTGATAAGGTTGAACGGCAGCACGGCAGGAATCATGAGCGGGGCGATCACATCGACCGAGCCATACCAGAACCATACGCCAATGGTAAGGTTTGCGACCATAGACAGCGCCGTAGCGGCAATGACGCCGAGCACCAGGCCAATCACGGCACCCTTATAGGTATGCATCTTCTGGTAGACGATAGCCGCGGGCAGAATGTAGCCCAGCGTGGCAACCAGGTTCATAAGCGCGCCGACCCAGTCACCCGTGGTGAGCGCATGGATAACGATCGCCATGGCGGCAACAGCGGTACCGGCGCCGGGACCATACGCAAATCCACACACCATCGCTGGCACCAGCGACGGGTCATACGTCAAAAACGGCGCCGAAGGAAGGATAGGCAGCTGCACGTACATAAACAGGGCGCCCAAGGCGCACATCAACGCCATGGTAACGAGCTGTTTGGTGCTCCACCTATTCGTGTTCTCAAAATGGATATGCTGCGACTGTTCAGACATAAGATCACCTGCCTCTTTCATCCGGACTCTAACCGTTGGTACTGGGATCTCACCAGTTCAGCCGGCATGCGAACCAACGCACACACGGGTCGCGGACTCATCGGCTCGGTCGCAGACGCCTCGCCTGCGCCACGGCACCCCTTTGGCACCGCCCGATTTACCGCCAGTGGGGAATTTCACCCCGCCCTGAAACAGCAATTGCAAGTGTAGCACCAGTAGGCTTTCGCGCAAGTATGCCAAGGGTAATTTGTGGCGGAGATCAGTTGCCAAAACAACCACGTTCCCCACCCATCCCAAAGTAACGCGCCTTTCGCGCAAAGCGCGAAACAGCGAAGGGGACACGTATCCCTATCGACCACATCCTTCTCCGCCCGCCGACCTCAAGGCCGTAAACGCAGGGAATCCGGGGGCGGGACGGGGACTTCTCTCCGGAATATTCCGCAGGACGCAAAGAGGCTCCGCAGCGCGAAGCGCGATGCGGAGCCTCTTTGCATGTCCGAGGACGTTCCGGAGAGAAGCCCCGTCACGCCCCCGGATTCCCGGTGGGAGTTCTAGACCTTGTCGGCCTTAGTACATACCGCCGCCCTGCTGACCAGCGGTAGCAGCAGCGATAGCGTCCTCAAGCTGAGTGTTCTTGGGCACATCGGAGACGGTAGCCTCGGTGATGAGGATCAGGCTGGCGACAGAAGCAGCGTTCTGAAGGGTGACGCGGCTGACCTTGACGGGGTCGAGGACGCCCATCTCGATCATGTCGCCCCACTCGCCGTTGGCAGAGTTGAGACCCTGGCCGGCAGGCAGCTCGGCAACCTTGTCGACCACGACGGCGCCCTCAAAGCCAGCGTTCTTGGCGATGGTAGCGACCGGAGCGGTCAGAGCCTTCTTGACGATGTCGACGCCGATCTTCTCCTCGGGGTCGTCGATCTCGACAGCGTCGAGCGCAGGAGCAGCGTCCATGAAGGCGACGCCGCCACCGGCGACAATGCCCTCCTCGACAGCAGCGCGGGTAGCCTGCAGGGCATCCTCGACGCGGTGCTTGATCTCCTTGAGCTCGGACTCGGTAGCAGCGCCGACCTTGATGACGGCAACGCCACCGGAGAGCTTGGCCAGGCGCTCCTGGAGCTTCTCGCGGTCGAAGTCAGAGGTGGTGTTCTCCATCTCGCCCTTGATCTGAGCGATACGGGCGTCGATGGCCTCCTTGGAGCCAGCGCCGCCGACGACGACGGTGTTGTCCTTGGAGATGGTGACGGACTTAGCGGTACCGAGCATATCGGCGGTGATGTCAGCGACCTTCACGCCCAGCTCGTCCAGGGCAGCCTGGCCACCGGTGAGGACGGCGATGTCCTCGAGGATGCGCTTGCGGCGATCGCCGTAGCCCGGGGCCTTGACGGCGCAGACGTTGAGGGCGCCACGGATCTTGTTGAGGACCAGGGTAGGCAGAGCCTCGCCGTCGATGTCCTCAGCGATGATGAGCAGGCCACGGCCAGCGCGCTGGACAGCCTCGAGAACGGGCATGATGTCCTGAACGCTGGAGATCTTCTGGTCGGTGATGAGGATGTACGGATCCTTCATCACGGCCTCCATGCGGTCGTTGTCCGTGACGAAGTAAGCGGAGACATAGCCCTTGTCGAACTGCATGCCCTCGACGGTGTCGATGGTGATGTCGAACGTCTGGGAATCCTCGACGGTGATGACGCCGTCCTTGCCCACGACCTCCATGGCCTCGGCGATCTTCTCGCCGACCTCGGGGTCACCAGCGGAGATGGTACCGACGGAAGCGATCTGCTCCTTGGTCTCGACCGGCTTGGCCTGCTTCTTCATCTCGGCGACGGCGGCGTTAACGGCCTTGTCGATGCCGCGACGGATGGCCAGCGGGTTGGCGCCAGCGGCGACGTTGCGCAAACCGTCGTTGACGATGGCCTGGGCGAGCAGGGTTGCGGTGGTGGTGCCGTCACCCACGGTGTCGTTGGTCTTGGTGGCGACCTCCTTCACCAGCTGAGCGCCCATGTTCTCGATGTTGTCCTCGAGCTCGATCTCCTTGGCGACGGAAACGCCGTCGTTGGTGATGGTCGGGGCACCGAACGTGCGCTGCAGCGCAACGTAGCGACCCTTGGGGCCCATGGTGACGGTAACGGCGTCGGCCAGAGTGTTGACGCCCTTGGCAAGCTTAGCGCGGGCATCGGTGTTGAACGTAATGTTCTTTGCCATGGTAGGTAATCCTCCAAAAGAAATGTGACTCGCGTCGCCGCTTCCGAGTCCTGTGCGGCGGGCGCGTTCAAAGACGAATCAGAGATTCTGACGAGACTAGGCCTCGACGACGGCGTAGATGTCGTCGGCGCGCATCAGCAGATACTTCTCGCCGTCGACCTTGACCTCGTTGCCACCGAACTTACCGTAGATGACAACGTCACCGACCTTGACGTCCATGGGGATACGCTCACCCTTGTCGTTGACCTTGCCGGCGCCAACGGCAACGATGGTGCCACGCTGCGGCTTCTCCTGAGCGTTGCTGGCGATATACAGACCAGAAGCGGTCTTCTGCTCGGCCTCGTCGGGCTTGACCAGAACACGATCTGCAAGCGGCTTCAAAGACGACATGCTTGTCTCCTCCTTTTTGGGCCGCGCGGTTATACCACGCGAATTAACCCTTTTTGTTTGCGTACGCGTTGAATGGTACCCACGAATGGCGGGTTATACAACACGGAGTCAAAAAATCTTATTTTTTGGCACTTAGATTTTCTGAATGCCGGGGGATAACTTAGCGGTGGCTCCCGGGGCGGACCGGAGGGCATGAAGTTTGCTGCTCTACAGTCCTGCGCAAGACGGAAAGCACATTAAGTGCTTTCCTTTGCGTGCGGAACTCGCGACAAACTTCAT
>JAGZGX010000031.1:0-41811 GCA_018367075.1 Collinsella sp. | reverse complement strand
AGGCCGGAGCTAAAGCTCCGGCCTCACTAACTTTCCTATTAGATTAAGTGAGCGATCGAGGAATCGCACTCCCCTCCTCTGCCGAGTTACCGCAGGGCCTGCCCTGAAGTTACTTTTCAGAACACTCCGCAGGACGCAAGAAACCCCCGCCGCACGAAGTGCGCAGCGGGGGTTTCTTGCATGTCCGAGGACGTTCTGAAAAGTAACTTCAGGGCGGGCCCGGACGATAACAACCGGCTACAAGTCGATGTGCGATTCCTTGATCGGGAACGGCTCCGCGAAGTGGCAGGCGCAGCAGTGGCCCGGTGCGACTTCCTTAAACTCGGGAAGCTTCTCAGAGCAGATGCCCTGCGCGATCGGGCAGCGCGTGTGGAAACGGCAGCCGGTCGGCGGATCCAGCGGTGACGGCGGATCGCCAGCGAGGATGATACGCTTGCGGGTCTTCTGGATATCCGGATCGGGCACCGGCACGGCAGACAGCAGCGACTGCGTGTACGGATGGTGAGGCTCGCTGTAGAGCGTCTTCCAGTCCGAAACCTCGACCATCTTACCCAGATACATAACGGCAACTCGATCGGAGATATGCTGCACGACGGACAGATCGTGGGCGATAAACAGATACGCGGTACCGAACTTGTCCTGGAGCTCCTTAAGAAGGTTCAGAACCTGGGCCTGAATGGATACGTCAAGTGCAGAGACAGGCTCGTCGCAGATAATCAGCTTGGGCTTCAGAGCGAACGCTCGGGCGATGCCGACACGCTGGCGCTGGCCGCCCGAGAACTCGTGCGGATAGCGGTTGATGTGCTCGGGGTTCAGACCGACGACGTCCAGCAGCTCGCGGACACGCTCGATACGCTCTTCCTTGGTGCCCACGCCATGAATGGTCAAGGGCTCAGAGACAATCTCGCCGATGGTCATACGAGGGTTGAGCGAAGCATAAGGATCTTGGAAGATAAACTGCATCTCGCGACGCATGTCCTTGATCTCATGTTTGCTCATCTCGGCAACATCTTTGCCTTGGAAGAACACCTTACCGGCGGTCGGCTTGGTCAGGCGCATGATGGTGCGGCCCGTGGTGGACTTACCGCAACCAGACTCGCCAACCAGGCCAAAGGTCTCGCCCGGATAAATCTCGAACGAAATGTCATTCACAGCAGAGACGACGCGCTTGGAAAAACGCTTGGCGAACATGCCGGACTCCGCGGGGAACTCCTTAGAGAGGTGCTCGACCTTCAGCAGTGGAGTGCGCTCGTTATTGTCTGCCATTTACGCCTCGCCTCCCTTCTTGGAATCCTTGCGCGTACGGGACGTCTCAGGGGCGTTCTTGAGGAACTCGGGGTCACCGGAGTAGTGGCACGCAGAGTAATGACCAGACTCGGTGACAACGCGCTCGGGGCGCTGCTTGCGGCACTTGTCCGTCGCATAGGGGCAGCGAGGAGAGAAGACGCAGCCCTCGGGCAGGTTCATGAGCGAAGGCGGGTTGCCGTGAATCGGCGTAAGCGGCTTCTTCTCTTCGATGGCCTGCTCCGGGATGGAGCGGATAAGGCCCCAGGTGTAGGGGTGGCGGCTCTCGTAGAAGATTTCCTCAGCAGTACCGAACTCGACGGGACGGCCGGCGTACATAACCATGATCTTGTCGGCCATGTCGGCGACGACGCCCAGGTCATGGGTAATCATGATGATGGCGTTGCCGTTCTTCTCCTGCATTTCCTGCATAAGCTCGATAATCTGAGCCTGGATGGTAACGTCCAGAGCAGTCGTGGGCTCGTCGGCAATCAGAATATCGGGATCGCAGGCAAGAGCCATAGCAATCATGACGCGCTGACGCATACCGCCAGAGAACTGGTGCGGATACTCATTGACGCGCTTCTCGGGCTCGGGAATACCAACGAGGTCCAGAAGCTCGGTGGCGCGCTTGAGCGCATCCTGCTTGGAGTAGCCACGGTGCAGACGAAGGCCCTCGCCTACCTGCTTGCCGATCTTATAGACCGGGTTCAAGGAGGTCATAGGATCCTGGAAGATCATCGCGATATCGTTGCCACGAATGTGCTGCATCTCTTCCTCGGTCATTTCGAGGATCGAACGACCGCGATAGCGAACGTCGCCGCCCTCGATCTTTCCCGGAGGCATCGAGATGAGGCCCATGATAGTCATGGCGGTCACGGACTTACCGGAGCCGGACTCACCGACGACGCCCAGGGTCTCGCCGCGATCGAGCGTGTAGGAGACACCGTCGACAGCGCGAACGACGCCATCCTCGGTGTGGAAATACATCTTAAGGTCATCGACCTCGAGCAGATGCTGGCCCTCGGGAACCGGCTGGTCCTTCAGGTCCACATAGTTCTTGTTCTTCTTCATCCTTATGCGTCCTTCATCTTGACGTCGAGGGCGTCGCGCAGACCATCACCCAGCAGGGTGAAGGCGAGCACCGTCGAGAGAATTGCCAGACCGGGCATGATCATCATCCAGGGAGCGGTCAGAAGATACTGCTGACCGTCCTGAATCATGGAGCCCCACGAAGGCGTAGGCGGAATAACGCCCATGCCGAGGAAGGACAGAGCGGACTCGGTCAGAATGGCGCCACCAATGTTCATGGTCGCATAGACCACGATGGAGGCGACGGAGTTCGGGAAGATGTGACGCACGACGATACGAGCATCAGATGCACCCATCGCGCGCGCAGCGTCAACATAGTCGTTTTCCTTGACCGTCAGGATCGCGGATCGGAAGACGCGCGCAATCGAAGGCCAGCCGAGAATACCGATGGCGATAAAGACGTTCTGAAGACCACGGCCGATAACGGCGATCATGGCGACAACGAACAGCACGTAGGGGAACGCCAGGAAGATGTCCGCACAGCGCATGATGATCGTATCCCAGATGCCGCCGTAGAAACCCGCCAGAGCACCCATGACCAGACCGATCAGCGTGGAGATCGCGGTGGCCATAATGCCGACGGACAGTGAAACGCGCGCACCGTAGATAACACGGACGAGAATGTCACGACCAAGGGCGTCGGTGCCAAACGGGTGCTCTGCACACGGAGCCAGCAGCGACGTCTGGGCCATGGTGGTCGAGTCGGAAGCCGTCGGCGAACCGAGCCAGGGCTTAGCCCACAGATCTGCGGTCAGGGCAACCACAACGACGATGATGATCCAGCAGACACCGATAACGGCGAGCTTGTTCTTACGAAGACGCTTAAAAGCGTCGCCCCACAGCGTGCGGGACTTGGCGGGAGCAGATGCGGCCTTGGTGGCGGTAGCCTGCTCCTGAGACTGAGAATCAGTTTCCTGCATGAGACGTACCTCCCTTAGGCCTTATCCGACGGACCGCCAAGGCGGATGCGCGGGTCGAGGAATGCATAGCTGATGTCGACGAGCAGGTTGATCACCATGACGACGACGACGATGAGCGTAACGCCGCCCATAACGATGGGCCAGTCACGCATGCTAATGGCGCGATAGACCTCATAGCCGATACCGGGCCAGTTAAAGACCGTCTCGGTCAGGATGGCGCCCGAAAGCATGCCGCCAAAGTCGACACCAATATAGGTAACGACGGGGATGAGTGCATTCTTAAGCGCATGCTTGATGATGATCGCGCGATTGGAGAGACCCTTGGCCTTTGCCGTGCGAATGTAATCCTGGTTCATGACGTCAAGCAGCTGCGAGCGCATAATGCGGGCGGCATAAGCGGTCGAAACCGAAGCCAGCGTAATGGTCGGAAGCACATAGTGCATCCAATCCTGATACTGAGAGCTGGAACCACCGGCGCCCGAGATCGGCATGGAGAATGCACCGCCCGTGGCGTCCTTGAGAATGACGCCAAAAAACAGCTGCAGCAACATACCGAGCCAGAAAGCCGGGACGGCAACGAGAATCGACGTGGTGAGCGTTACCAAAATATCCCAGAAGGAATAACGCTTAACCGCCGAAATGATGCCCGCACCGATACCCATGATTGCCTCGAGCACGATGGCGCACGCGGCAAGTTTGACCGTATACGGATACTTCTGAGCAAAGATTTCCGTAACCGGCAGCTTGCGCTGATACGAATTGCCCAGATCGCCATGAAGCAGGCCGTTCATGTAATACAAGTAACGGTCCACGAGCGACGTTTGAACGGGGTCGCCGTTCTCGTCAAGGATCGCGTTGCCGTCCTCGTCCGACTGGACCAGGTGATAGCGGACGCGAAGCTGAAGCTCCACCTCGGGGGACAGAGCCTTGTCTCCACCGATCAGCTTGATCGGATCTCCCGGCACGATATTCTGGAGGGCGAACAGAATCAGCGTAACGCCCAAAAACACCGGGATGAACTGAAGCACACGTTTAACGATGTACTTACCCATACCACTCCCCTATCTAGGGATTAACCTAAATGGGATGCCGATCGCCAGACCGGCATCCCAAAATTACCATCAGCCAGTTTACCCCAGGTTAGGGAGAACTGTATGTTTCCCATGAGGTCTACGTAAATACTTGACCCTCACGGAAGCTGCAAACTCTTAGGCGAGCTCAGCGGTACCCAGCTCGGCATGCTTCTGCGGATCGACATAGAGGTGCTTGATGCGATCGGAGCCGACGATGGTGTGCGTGTAGAACATCACCGGGATGACCGGGCAGTCGGCAGCGACCATAGCGTCGGCCTCCTGCATCTTAGCGACGCGCTCATCGTCGTCAACAATGGTACGAGCCTCGTCGACCTTGGCGTCGAACTCGGGGTTGTTGTAACCAGAGCGGTTATCGCCACCGAGGGAATCGGAGTGGAACAGCGGATACAGGAAGTTGTCCATGATCGGGTAGTCGGCAATCCAACCCAGACGACCGAACTGATAGTTAAAGTTCTGATACTGCTCGAGCAGGGCAGACCACTCAGGGGTATCAGAAGTAGCGGTAACGCCCACCTTGGCGAGGTCGCCGATGATGGACTCCATGATCTCCTTGTGGCCACCGTCCTGGTTGTAGGACAGAGTCACGTTAATGCCACGATCGCCGTTAGCGTCAGCGGGAGCAACCTTGTCGAGGTACTCGTTAGCCTTGTCGACGTCGTAGGCGCAGAACTCCCATGCGCCCTCCTTGTAGCCATCGATACCCGGAGGAACAATGCCGTCGGCGGGGGTACGGGTACCCTTGAAGATAGTCTTGCAGATGGCCTCACGGTTGATGGCCAGGGAGATACCCCTACGCAGGTCGGCGTTGTTGAACGGCTCGGCCGTGTTGTTGCAGGTCAGATAGTAGGTGGAAGGCTCGGAGCCGAGCAGCATACGCTCGCCGTCACCCATGGTGTAGCCGTCCTTGGACACGCCGCGATCCTTCTTGGCGGCGTCGATCTGAGCAACGGGAACGTCGCAGACATCGAGGTTACCGGCCTGGAACTCCTTGTAAGCGGTCTCCATGTCCTTGATGACCTGGAAGTGGATGCCATCAATCTTGGCCTTGTCGCCATAGTAATCGTCGAACTTCTTGAGGTTGATCTCCTGACCATCCTCCCACTTGCCGTCCATCATGAACGGGCCGTTACCGACCGGTGCAAGGTAGAAGCTCTTGGCATCGGACTCGGCACACTCGGGAACCGGGGCCAGAGCCGGGTGAGAGACGACGAAGGGGAAGTCGGCGTAAGCGGAAGACAGCTTGACGACGAGGGTCTCATCGTCGGGGCAAGTAACACCGCTGAGCTCGGTAGCGTTACCGGCAAGCAGGTCGTCATAGCCCTCGACCATGGAAAGGTGATAGGAGACCTCGGAAGGGCCGTACTCGGTAGCGATGGCCGACTTGGTGTTGACCAGACGCTCCCAACCGAGCTTGAAGGACTTGGAGGTAACGTCGTCACCGTTGTGGAACTTGGCCTTCTTGATCTTGAAGGTAAACTCGGTGGCATCGTCGTTGGCCTCAAAGGACTCGCAAGCCAGCGGAACGATCTCGCCCTTCTCGGCGTCATAAGAGGTCAGAGAATCAAAGAGCTGGTACTCGACCTGAGTGCCCTGGTCCTCCTGGACATTGTAGGGGTCGATGCAGACCGGGTTGTTGATGTAGAAGTTCAGCGTCGAACCGGACTCAGAACCGGAAGCGTCGCCGCCCTTCTTGCCACATGCGGCAAGAAGGGCCATGGAGCTCGCAGCAAGGGTGCCGCCGACAAAGGCGCGACGACCCATAACGGGCTGGTGGAACATAGAATCAGCCATGCCATCCTCCTTATGAGATAGGACAAAGAAATGTTCAGTCGGACACATATCGAGACAATCCGATCCGAACCATCAAAACGCCGCCCGTTGCTATGGCTGGTTATGCACAACAGACCAACGTTTCTTAATACAGTAGCGCATTTTATGCACGATTTGGGGCTAATTCCGGTCAACGGTCGAGAATTTCTTTAGTTGGGCGAAGTATGTGGGGATATTTTGACTCTGTTACAAATATGTAAACAAAAAGGGTCCCGCACTCGCGGGACCCTTTTCAAGTATTTATGCGGCTCGTACTTAGTAGCCCACGATGCCCTGCGGGAAGAAGAACATGCACAGCACGACGCACACGGCAAACACGACAGCCATGATGACGGTCAGGCGGTCAAGGTTCTGCTCCATAACGCCCGTGGCAGAGCTGGAGTTATACAGCGAGCTAGCAATCATATCCGACACGCCGGTGCCCTTACCGGAATGCATCAGAACGAGAATCGTCAACGCCACGGCAGAGATAGCCCAAACGACAAACAGAAGAATCTGGAACGGACCCATAGATAAGCTCCTTAATAGAACAATTCATACTCCAGTACTGTACCACAATCCCCCGCTCTCCCCTACCTGCCGCTCGGGAACGAGGTAGAAATGGCAGAAATACCAAAGGGGGTTGTCCGATTGTGGACAACCCCCCTTACTAGAAAACGGTATTTGTTTTCTATTAGGCCTCGGTGGCGAGCACGCGGCCCGTCATCTCGGCGGAAGGCTCCAGACCAGCCATGGTGAGCATAGTCGGGGCGATATCGGAAAGACGACCGTCCTCGATACCGGTGAGCTGTGCCTTCTCATCAACGATAATGAACGGCACGCGATTGGTGGTGTGAGCCGTAAACGGATGCTTAGAACCGTCGGAAGCAACGTCAAACATGTGATCGGCGTTGCCGTGGTCGGCGGTAATCAGCGCAAAGCCGCCCTTGGCGAGAATCGCCGGGACAACCTTGGACAGGGCATCGTCAACAGCCTCGACGGCCTTAACGGCAGCGTCGAAGACACCGGTGTGACCAACCATGTCGCAGTTCGCGAAGTTCACGATATAGAAATCAGCGCGATCCTCGTTGATGGCGGCGACAAGCTTCTCGGTAACCTCAGGAGCGCTCATCTCGGGCTGCAGATCGTAGGTAGCGACCTTGGGGGAAGCGACGAGCACGCGCTCCTCGCCCTCCTTGGGCTCCTCGATGCCGCCGTTGAGGAAGAACGTCACGTGGGCGTACTTCTCGGTCTCGGCGGTGTGCAGCTGCTTCAGGCCATTGGCGGCGATAACGTCGGCCAGGACGTTCTCGGGGAACGTCTTGGGGAAGGCGACCTCGACGTCAAACGTTGGATCGTACTCAGTCATCGTCACAAAGTGCGAAAGCTTAATCTGCTCGCGCTCAAAGCCGTCGAACTCCTTGTCCGTGAACACGCGGGTCATCTGACGAGCGCGGTCGGGACGGAAGTTGAAGAAGATGGCCGCGTCGCCCTCGTGGATGCCCTCGTTGTGGGCAACGAAGGGCTCGACAAACTCGTCGCCGCGCGGATCCTTCTCGTAGTAGGCCTTGATACCGGCCACGGGGTCGGTATCGGCATCGGACGCGTTGACCATGACGTCGTAGGCGCGCTGGATACGCTCCCAACGATTATCGCGGTCCATGGCCCAATAACGGCCCGAGACGGTGGCAACGCGAGCGTCGCAACCGGTCTCCTCGGAGATCTTGGCCAGGAAGGCGCAGAACTCACTCATGTAACCGGCACCGGACTGCGGGTCAACGTCGCGGCCATCCATGAAGGCGTGGACGCGAACGGTCTTGACACCATGCTCGGCAGCCATCTTGACCAGAGCCTCGACGTGGTTCATGTGAGAATGAACACCGCCAGGGCTCATAAGGCCCATGAGGTGGAGAGTCTTGCCGTCAGCCTTGACGTCGTCCATAGCCTTGACGAAGACCTCGTTCTTGGCGATGGAGCCATCCTTGATAGCGTTGTTGATGCGCGAAAGCTCCTGGAACACGATGCGGCCGGCACCGATGTTGAGGTGACCCACCTCGGAGTTGCCCATCTGACCGTCGGGAAGGCCCACGTCCTCGCCCGAAGCGCCGAGCGTAGTGTGGGGATACTTCTCGTACAGGCTATCAAGGAAGGGCGTCTTGGCAGCGGCGACGGCGTTCTCGCCATCGGCCGGAGCAAGGCCGCAGCCGTCCATGATGATCAGGAGTGCAGGAAGATGACGCTGTGCCATATGTCCTACTCGCCTGCCTTGACGACCATAGAGGCGAAGTCGGCAGCCTTGAGCGAAGCGCCGCCCACGAGGGCGCCGTCAACGTCGGGCTTGGCGACGAGCTCGGCAATGTTGCCGGGCTTGGCGGAACCACCGTACAGGACGCGGATGCCGTCGGCGAGCTCCTCGCCAAACATCTCCTTGAGGGTCTCACGGATAGCGCCGCAGACCTCCTGAGCGTCCTCAGCAGTAGCGGTCTTGCCGGTGCCGATGGCCCAGATGGGCTCGTAGGCGACGACGACCTGCTTGGGGCAGGTGATCTCAAGACCAGCAAGGCCAGCCTTGACCTGGTTCACGACGTGCTCGACATAGGTGCCGGCCTCGCGGACCTCGAGGGACTCGCCGCAGCAGAAGACGGGAACAAGACCGGCGGCAACGAGGGCCTTGGCCTTCTTGTTCTGGTCCTCGTCGGTCTCGTGGAAGTAGTCACGACGCTCGGAGTGGCCAATGATGCAGTAGGTGCAGCCAGCAGACTTGAGCATGTCGCAAGAGGACTCACCGGTGAAGGCACCCTTGGCTTCCCAGTACACATTCTGTGCACCGAGGGCGATGGGGGCAGCCTGAATGCGGTCATGAACCGTGGTGATGTCGATGGTCGGAGGGCAGACGAGCACCTCGACGCCAGCCGGAACCTCGGGAAGAGCCTGAGCCAGCTCGTCGGCGAGCTTGGCGGCCTCGGCGACGTCGTTGTTCATCTTCCAGTTACCAGCGATAAGAAGGGTGCGATTAGGCATCGAGAAGCGCCTCCACTCCGGGCAGGGCCTTACCCTCGACGAGCTCCATGGAAGCGCCACCACCGGTGGAGATCCAGCTCATCTTGTCGGCCAGGTTGAACTTGTTGACAGCTGCGACAGAGTCACCACCGCCAATGATCGAGGTGCAGTCAGCCTCGGCGACAGCCTCGGCGATAGCCTGGGTGCCGTGAGCGAAGTTGTCGAACTCGAAGACGCCCATGGGGCCGTTCCAGAACACGGTCTTGGCGCCCTTGACAGCCTCGGCATAGAGCTCCTCGGTCTTGGGGCCGATGTCCATACCCTCACGATCGTCGGGGATAGCGTCGGAAGCGACAACCTCGGGGACAGCGTCCTCGCCAAAGTGATCGGCAACACGGTTGTCGATGGGGAGCAGGATCTTGACACCCTTCTCCTCGGCCTTCTTGAGCATCTCGCCGGCGCGCTCGACCCAGTCCTCTTCCTTGAGGGACTGACCAACGGACAGGCCCTGAGCCAGGAAGAAGGTGTAGGCCATGCCGCCACCGATGATCAGGGTGTCAGCGGAGTCGATGAGGTGATCGAGAACGCCGATCTTGGAGGAAACCTTGGAACCGCCGACGATGGCGACGAAGGGGCGCTCGGGCTCGGCGAAGATGCCGGTCAGCGTGTCGACCTCCTTCTCGAGCAGGAAGCCGGCGACGGCAGGCAGGTAAGCGGCGGGGCCCACGACGGAACCCTGGGCGCGGTGAGCGGTGCCGAAGGCATCGAGAACGAAGACATCACCATAGGAAGCGAGCTTCTTGGCGATCTCGGGATCGTTCTTCTTCTCACGCTTGTCAAAACGGACGTTCTCGAGAACGAGGACCTTGCCCGGCTCGACGGCGGCGACAGCCTCAGCAGCCTTCTCGCCGTAGGTGTCGGCGACAAAGGCAACGTCGAGACCAGAGAGCTCAGCGAGCTTCTTGGCGACGGGCTCGAGGGACAGCTCGGGCTGGAAGCCGGTGCCCTCGGGACGGCCGAGGTGGCTCATGAGGATGACGCGAGCGTTGTGCTCAACGAGGTAGTTGATGGTGGGCAGGGCAGCCTTGATACGGGTGGTGTCGCCAACGACGCCATCCTTGATAGGCACGTTAAAGTCAACGCGGACGAGAACGCGCTTGCCGTCGACATCGATGTCGCGGACGGTCTTCTTGGTAAAGGCCATGTTTGCTTCTACCTTTCGTACATGTCTGCCTCCCATTACGGCAGACGATTTCTTATAAAAAGGGCGCGACCCTAGGGTGTAAGCCCTATGAGGCCGCGCCCTTCTTTAGACGCTCAACGAGCTATTCGCTAAAAGCTAAATTAAGCAACGAACTTCTCGAAGTACTTGATGGTGCGGACCATCTGAGAGGTGTAGGAGTTCTCGTTGTCGTACCAAGAGGTGACCTGAACGAGGGTCTGGCCGTTGCCAAGATCAGAGCACATGGTCTGAGTGGCGTCGAAGATGGAGCCGTGGGTCTCGCCGATGATATCGGTGGAGACGATGTCGTCCTCGTTGTAACCGAAGGTCTCGGAGATGGTGGCAGCGTAGGCCTTCATAGCAGCGTTGACCTCGTCGACGGTGACCTTCTTGTCAACGACAGCGTAGAGGTTGGTGATGGAGCCGGTCGGCGTCGGGACGCGCTGGGCGGCACCGATGAGCTTACCGTTGAGCTCGGGGAGAACCAGGCCGATAGCCTTGGCAGCACCGGTGGTGTTGGGGACGATGTTGACGGCGCAGGCGCGGCTACGACGCTTGTTGCCCTTGCGCTGCGGGCCGTCGAGCGGCATCTGGTCGCCAGTCCAGGCGTGAATGGTGGTCATGATGCCGGACACGATGGGAGCGAAGTCGTTCAGACCCTTGGCCATCGGGGCGAGGCAGTTGGTGGTGCAGGAAGCAGCGGAGATGATGTTGTCCTCAGCGGTCAGCGTCTCATGGTTGACGTTGTACACGATGGTGGGCAGATCGCTGCCAGCCGGAGCGGAGATGACGACCTTCTTGGCGCCAGCGTTGATGTGGGCCTGAGCCTTAGCCTTGCTGGTGTAGAAGCCGGTGCACTCGAGAACGACGTCGACGTCGAGGTCGCCCCAAGGCAGGTTGTTGGCGTCGGCCTCCTTGTAAATCTTGATCTCCTTGCCGTCAACGGTGATGGAATCCTCGCCAGCAACGACCTCGTGATCGCGAGCGTAGTTGCCCTGCGTGGAGTCGTACTTCAGCAGGTAAGCGAGCATATCGGGAGAGGTGAGGTCGTTGATAGCGACGATCTCGGAGCCCTCATGACCGAACATCTGACGGAAGGCCAGACGACCGATGCGACCGAAGCCGTTAATAGCAACCTTTACTGCCATTGTGTCTCCTTTCGTAAGGCCCCCGCAAGCTACAGCGCCTGCCGTTGAGGCCCACAAACTAACCACTCGCCTAATATACCTTTTTTTTGACTTGAATTTCACGAGAATGCTCGAAATTGAAAATCAAATTTGCGTTAAAACGTTTTAAAGAATAAAATAACAGCTAAATCCGTATATAAGTCGATACTTTAACCTACCTGTTTGCTTCAATGAGCTTTTCAAGCCGTAAAACACGATGGTAGAGGGCCGACTTCGACAAGGGAGGGTCAGCCATCTCCCCTAAATCACGCAGCGAAAGATCGGGGTAGCGCTCGCGAAGGTCGCAAAAGACCGCCAAGGCATCCGGAAGCGTATCGCGCAGGCCTCGCTGCTCGAGCTCATCGATAAGCGCAAGCTGATGCTGGGCAGCACCGGCGCTTCTGGTCTGGTTGGCGAGCTCGGCGTTCACGCGACGGTTCACATCGTTCTTAACCAACTTGACTGCGCGCGCCTCCTCAATCTCGGCAACGCTGCGCTTGGCACCAATCAGCTTTAATAGATGCTCGATTTCCTCGGCGCTCTTAATGTACACGGCATATGACCCCCGCCGCGCATTAACACGAGCATGGGCCCCAATCTGCTCCAACAGATCGCAAAGCCCCTTGGCATATTGCTCGCCCTGCACCGCGATCTCCAAATGAAAGTCGCCGCGGGGATCGGCCACGAAACCGCCGGCGATGAGCGCGCCGCGGATGTAGGCAAGCCTGCAGCAGGGACGGGCAACGATATGTCGGGGTACGCCGGCGACAAGTCCTCCCCTACGGTCGAGGATACCCAGCAGCACCAGAGCCTTATCCAGGTCTGGCTGATCAGGCAAGGTGATGAGGTAGTTTCGAACCTTATGCAAGACCGATTTACGAACGGTGAATTCCGTTTTGAGCTTAAGGATGCGATGCGTCAGTGTGATCATCGTGCGCGCGACGGCTCCCGTCTCGGTCGCGACCGTCAAACGATACCGCCCGGAGCCGGCCAGCGAAAGTGTACCGCTCACACGCGTCAAGGCGGCAAGCGTCGACAAATCGCAGTATTCACATTCGGGTTCGCAGCGCGCGAGCTCGTCGCGCACCTCAGCGGTAAACGACATGCAGGCCTATGCCTTCGTGTTGGCGCGTGACAGGTCGCGGTGGGAGATGCTCACATGATACTGAGCGCCTTCCAAATAACGTGCCGTGGCCTCGGCGATGGCAACGCTGCGGTGTTGACCGCCCGTGCAGCCGATGGCAATAGAAAGCTGTGGCTTGCCCTCCGCGATATAGCCGGGCATGACCGTATCGAGCAGCTGCGTCCAAGCCTTCCAGAACTCCTGGGTCTTGGGATGGTCCAAAACAAAGTCAGAGACTTTCTTATCGAGACCGGTCATGGTGCGCATCTCGGGATCGTAGAACGGATTGGGCAGGAAGCGAACGTCGATCATAATGTCCGCCTCGACGGGCATGCCGTGCTTAAAGCCAAACGAGAACACGTGAACGTCCATGAGCTGCTGGTCGGACAGCTCGGAGAACGCCATGCGCAATTTATTGCGCAGAGCAGAAGTGCGCAAGCGGCTCGTATCGATAATCATATCGGCTCGATCGCGCACACCCTGCAGCTGCAGGCGCTCGCGCTGAATCGCATCGGCCGTAGTCTCCCCCGGCTTGGCAATGGGGTGGCGGCGGCGGTTTTCGCTATAACGACGGATCAGCACCTCGTCAGAGGCCTCGAGAAACACGATGTCACAGCTCATCTCCCGCTCCTCGAGTGCGGCAACGGCATCGAGCAGCTCATCGAACAAGCCCTGGCTGCGCAGGTCACAGGTGACGGCAAGATGCCTGCCCACGCCCGTATTGATGCCGACGAGTTCGGCAAGCTGGGCGATCAGACGCGGAGGCAAGTTGTCGATGCAAAAATAGCCCATGTCCTCGAACACATGCATGGCCTGCGTTCGGCCCGATCCGGACATTCCGGTGATGATGACGATATCGGGGATGCGCTCCGAGCGCTCCGCCGCATCCATGGCATCTCCCTTTTGCACATGTGCCTCCTAAAACAAGTGCGGGACCCGGCCAGCGGATCCCGCGCGATCAATTGCCTTTATTGAGTATACCGCCCCAAGCGGATACGAGGCCTGTCTTACGCCTCAAGCGCAGCCTTGAACCAACTTGTAATACTCGTGGGGTGCGTGATGGCGGTGCCGACGACAACGGCCCAGGCGCCCGCATCAATCGCGGCGCGGGCTTCCTCGGGCGTGTGCACGCGGCCCTCGCAGATGATGGGAAGACCGGGGAATTCCTCGGTCGCCTGACGCAGGAGCGGCAGATCGGGGCCATCGGCCATGGTGCAGTCGATGGCGGCGACACCATGAGAAAGCGTAGTGGATACCAGGTCAAAGCCCATATCAACCGCACGGCGAATGTCCTCGATGGTGGCGCAGTCGGCCATCAGGAGCACACCCTCCTCGTGCAGCGGACGGAAGGTGTCCTCGACGGTCTTGCCATCAGGACGCGGGCGATCAGTGGCATCAATTGCCACGATGTCGGCACCCGCAGCAACGCAGGCGCGAGCATGACGCAGCGTCGGCGTGATGTAGACGCCCTCGTGTCCATCCTTCCACAAGCCGATGACGGGGACCTCACAGCGGCCCTTAATGGCGGCGATGTCGGCAAGACCCTGGCAGCGAATAGCGGCGGCGCCGCCAAGCTCGCAGGCGCGAGACATTTGAGCCATGGTCTCGGGCGTACGAAGCGGCTCGCCCATATACGCCTGAACACTCACGACGAGCTTGCCCTTCAGGGACTGGATCAAAGGATCAACGGTCATGTTCGACTCAACCTTTCTCAAAACAGCCTTCTGAGACACCGCACCTTGACGTTCAAACCGTCGCTCGCGTACCGAAGTACGCTTCGCTCCTCTTTCACGTCAATCTGCGGCACCTCAGAAGGCGCACTTGGTAGTTATGTTTACTTCAACGATGCAAGAAGGTGTTCGGCGGCACCGATGAGCGGAGCATCGCCCTCCAGAGAACCGATGAGGATCGGCGTGTCCTGAAGCGGATCGAGCGCCTGGCTGGCATAGCCCTCGTGCACCGAATCCTTCCACGTCTGCGAACGCCAATCGGGACCTTGGTGAATCACGCCACCCGAAAGCACGATGACCTCAGGGTCCAGGATGTTAGCGAGCGAGCCCAAGCTGGCACCCAGCGCAAAGCCGGCGTCATGGATGACCTCGGTCGCCTTTGCGTCGCCAGCACGGCACAGGTCGTTCACGTCGCGACCGACCGAAGGACGGCTGGGGTCGACGCGACCGAAGCGCTCGTCGTACATACGGCCAATCGAGGTGCCCGAGGCTACCGACTCAAGATGGCCAGAACGCCCGCAGGCGCAGGGAATGCCGGCGGCAGCCGAACACTCGATGTGGCCCATATGGCCGGCAGCACCATGGAAGCCCTGCATCACGCGGCCGTTCTCGACATATGCGCCGCCGATGCCCGTACCGATGCCCAGACACAAGACGGAGAACTTGCCCTTGCCGACGCCCCAGTGGGCCTCGCCCAGAGCATGAGCCTGCACGTCGCCCACCACGGCAACGGGGAGACCAAGGTCCTCGCGCAGGCGCGGCCCCAACTGAACGCCGGACCAGCCGGGCATGATCTCGTTGGCATACGCGATGGCGCCCGTCTTGGGATCGACGACGCCTGCGGCACCGATACCGACACCGAGGACCTCGACATCGGGATTCGCCTCAAGAGCGGCCTTGATGGACGCCTCGATACGCTGGAAGACGGCCTCGCCGCCCTCCTGGGCCTCAGTAGGAACCTCGGCCTCAAATACGGGATGGGGCACGCTGCCGTCAGCCGGGTACTCCATAATGGCGGTCGCGATCTTAGTTCCGCCGATGTCGACAGAGCAGACGTACTTGTTCTCCATGTCGTTCTCCTTAGGAGATAAAAACAACTACAGGAAATGAAGGCGGTGTTATCGCCGCAGCATGATAAAGGTTTCCCAGGTGCCCGAGGTTGGGGTGGTCGGGCGTTGACCTAATGGGTCACGCCCGACCACTTGAGCCCCAAGATCGGGTGCCTGGGGAAGCTTTACAGGAGACCGTTGTCCTGGAGGACCTTCTTAATCGCCTCGACGTTCTCGCCGGTCATGGCCTTCACCGGGCGCGGCATGGTCGGGCTGTCGAAGATGCCCATAAGGTTCATAGCGGTCTTGAAGGCGCCGACGCCACCGGCATAGCCCTGGACGCCCGAGGTGACATCCCAGATGTGCGAAATCTCATTGAGGCGATCCTGCTCGGCCTTGACGGTAGCCCAGTCACCAGCCTGAGCGGCCTTCCACTGACGCACGTAGCCCTCGGGCTCAACGTTGGCGAGACCCGGGACGGAACCGTCGGCGCCACCGAGATAGGCGCCGTCGACAACAACCTCGTGACCGGTGAGGATGCTCATCGGATGGCCGTTCTTCTCGTTCTCCTGAACGAGGTAGCGGAACGAGATGTCATCACCCGAGGAATCCTTGACGCCAGCAAGGACGCCCTCGGCGCCGAGCTTGGCAAGGAGCTTCCAGGGGAGCTTGGTGTGAACGCAGACGGGAATGTCATAGGCGAAGATGGGCAGGTCGAGCTCCTCGTGCAGGATACGGAAGTGCTCCTCGACCTCGGTCATGCCCTGCAGGGCATAGAACGGGCAGGTGGCGACGAGGGCATCGGCGCCCAGCTCCTGAGCGACCTTGCCGTGCTCGATCATGCGCTCGGTCTCGGTATCGATGATGCCGACCAGAACGGGCACACGGTGGTCGACGATACGGACGGCCTCGGCGATAATCTGGCGACGACGCTCGTCGGTGGAGAAGACGACCTCGCCCGAGGAGCCCAGGAAGAACAGGCCATCGACGCCGGCATCGATCATGCGGTTAATGCTGCGCTCAAAGGAGGCAACGTCGAGCTGGTGATCTTCGGTATCGGGAACAACGACGGGAGGGATAACGCCGGTGAATTTCTGAGTTGCCACAAGAATCTCCTTAGTTGTCTGGCGGGCGACCCTGTGCCACCCACTCTTGTTGGCAGTGTCCAGGCCGTCTAGGCCAAAGAACACGAGTAGAACGTTTGGTTAAAGAAGTCGACGACTTCGTTTTCGAACGCATTGATGCGCTCGTGAGCGTATTTGGCATAGATGATATGCCTCCGGTCACACTCAAGACCGTTGAATACGGCAAACTGGCCCTTGGGGTCGCTCGCGGCATCCATGAGCGGTGTGCCCATGAGCACCGATCCGCGCACCCGAGACGACAGCGCCTCAAGGCCGCCAGGAAGCGGATTGGCAACCGCCGTGCAGGCGAGGCCCCGCTCGTCCAGAGCAGAAACCGCCAGCGCGACTCCGCCGCCAAGACCCTCGCCCCATGCAAAGATGCAGTCGGGGTCCATGCCATCAAGATTGCGCGCCACCTTCGCCAGCGCGCAACCCCAACGGACGCGCTCGACAAAAGCGGGCGAAGAAATCCCCCGCTGCAGGTCGTCCGCACCAGCAACATCGTCATCCAGCGCGAGGACGGCATACCCCATGGCGGCAAATCTCGTCATGTGATGCCAGCCGCGCACAGGCCGATCAATGTCGTGGAACATCAGGCACAACGGCACGCGCTCAGATACTCGGGCACGACCGACAGGCTCGATCAAACGAGCGTGAATCGCACCGTCACCGAGCTCAAAGGAGACCTCCGAGTAACGGGCGCAGGGGTTAACAAAGTCAATCGCCGTAATGGCCAGGCCTTGAATCTCAAGATTCGAAGCGTATGTCTCTAAATCAGAAACATCTGCTTGAACATCACCGCGCCAGTCCCGATATTCTGCGAGCCTTGACGAAACCGTTCCAGGAATTCCCACGAGCCCGGGGGCAATCAGCTCGTCAACATTGCTCTCGCACTTAGACATGAGCCTCCCCTCCCTTGCAGAAAAACGGAATGATCAAATCGTCAAAATCCTGAATCTCCTCGTGGCCAAAGCCCTCAAAGAACTCATGACGCTTTTCACAGGTCAGGTTGTTATAGACCGCAAACTGCGTCGCTGGCGGACAGACGATATCGGCTGTGCCAGTGCCAAACAGCACGGGGCATTTGACCATAGGGGCAAAGTTCTTGGAATCGAAGTACGCCAGCTTGGCATAGGCTTCGTCAATACGAGTCGAGTCCTCGTCAAACCAGCGAGACCAATAGCGCAGGCCCTCGTAGGCAATGTCGTCGGCATCCAAATCCCAGACCAGGCGGAAATCTGACAGGAAGGGATAGAGGATGGCGGCACGATTGATAAGCTCGTTGTTAAGCGCACAGGTCGCAATGCCCAAACCGCCGCCCTGCGACGCGCCGTTCACAAACACACGCGCAAGATCGATGCCCTCGAGCTCGCGAACGATGCGGCACAGGATGCGAATATCTTGGTGTAAGCGGACATAGTAGAGGTTGGCCGGGTCGCCGTCGATACCGGCGACGATATGACCGGCAACCGTTGTGCCCTCAAATCCACCAATGTCCTCGGAGGGACCTCCTTGGCCGGGGCAGTCGAGGGCGATGAGTGCCATGCCCATGCCCGCAAACGACGCCTGCTCAAACCAGCTGCGGCTTGCACCCGGATACCCATGGAACTGAAGTACCAATGGCACGGGCTCGTCCGAGACGGGTTTAAGGTACTTGGCATGCAGGCGCGCGCCACACATGCCGGTATACCAGAGGTCGAAAAGCTGGCAGGTCGCGGCATCGGCGACCGATGCCGTCTCGATCGCATAGTCAAGCCCGACGGCGTCGGCCTCGGCCATGCGATCCTTCCAAAAGAGATCGAAATCTGATGGACGGGGCATGGCGCCTCGATATTCATCAAATTGATGTTGTAGCTCCTGAGCACTTGGCATGGCTCGTGAACCCAACCTTTCGAAATCGCAACGGAGGTGCGCCCGGCAAGGGAACCGGGCGCACGGGAGGGAAAGCGAGGCTACTCGCCGAGCTTGGGATGCAGCAACGACGGCGCAGCGCCGAGCAGCATCTTGGTGTAGGGGTCCTGGGGGTGCTGGAAGACCTGCTTGGCCTCGCCCTGCTCGACGATCTTGCCGCCATTCATAACGATGATGTCGTCAGAGATATAGCGGACCGTCTGGATGTCATGGCTGATGAACACCATGGCCAGGCCGAGCTCCTTCTTAAGGTCGGTCAGCAGGTTCAGAATCTGCGCGCGGACCGAAACGTCCAGAGCCGAGGTGGGCTCGTCGGCGATGATGGCATCGGGGTTCAGCGACAGGGCACGGGCAATTGCGACGCGCTGACGCTGGCCGCCCGAAAGCTGGCCGGGAAGAACCTCGGCAGCGGAGCTGGGCAGACCGGTGAGCTCCAAGAGTTCCTTGACGCGCTTCTCCTGCTCGGCCTCGGTACCCAGGTTGTGGACGCGCATGGGATCGAGCAGCTGCTCGCGAACGACCATGCGGGGGTTGAGCGCCGTGGCTGGGTTCTGGAACACGACCGAGATGACGCGACCCATGTGGCGACGGTCCTCGGCGGTACGTTTGGTAACGTCCTTGCCCTTAAAGTAGACCTTGCCGCTCGTGGGGGCCTGCAGGCCGCACATGACGTTGGCGGTGGTGGACTTACCGCAACCGGACTCGCCGACGATGCCGATCGTCTGACCGGGCATGAGCTTAATCGTTACACCCTGGACGGCGTGAACCAGGTTGGGGTGCAGAATCGAGCCGGTACGGGTCCTAAAGGTGACGTGGACGTCATCAAGGAAGATGATCGGCTCGACGCCGTTGTCTGCGGTCTCGCTCATCTACATCACCTCCGCGTGAGGGGTCAAACCATTTGCCTTGAGCACCTCGTCGGGGAGCTCAGAATAGAAGTGCTCGGTGCCAGGCACGCGCTTGAAGACCGGACGGGTGTCCAAGCCAATACGCGGATGGCTCGAGCGGGGCGCGAAGCGATCGCCCTTGGGGAAATCGCGCGGGCTCGGAACGGCGCCGGGCACCTGGTGCAGGCGACCTGAACCGCTCTCGATGGACAGAACGGAACCCAGAAGACCGCGGGTGTACTCGTGGATCGGGTTGGTGAGCAGCTCCTTGGTGGGTGCCTGCTCGATAACCTGGCCAGCGTACATAACCGTGATGTTATGGGCAACCTCGGCGACCAGAGCCAAGTCATGCGAAACGAAGATCATGGCGAAGCCGAGCTTGGCCTGAAGATCGTTGAGCAGCTTGATGACCTGCTTCTGGACGGTAACGTCCAGAGCGGTCGTGGGCTCGTCGCAGATGACCAGCTTGGGGTCGCGGGTAAGGGCCATAGCGATCAGGACACGCTGACGCTGGCCGCCGGAAAGCTCGTGCGGATAGCTCTCGAGCGTGCGCTTGGGATCGAGGCCGACGAGCTCCAGGAGCTCCTCGGCGCTGCGGGTTCCGCCGCGCTTGGTGAGCTGCTTCATCTGGGCAGAGATGAGCATGGAGGGGTTAAGCGAGGACAGGGCGTCCTGATAGACCATAGCGATATCGGTACCGCGCAGGCCGAACCACTCCTTCTTGCTCATCTTGAGCAGGTCGCGACCCTCCCAGAGAACCTCGCCGGAAAGATGCTCGTCATCGTCGGTCAGGCCCATGATGGCCAGCGTGGTGATGGACTTACCGCAACCGGACTCGCCCACCAGGCCCATGGTCTGACCAGGACGGACGTCAAAGTTGACATGGTCGACGACGTTGATATCACCGTGATGCTCAAACTGGATGCAGAAGTCACGGACCGAGAGAATCGGTTCGACAGACTCGTCGGGCACATGGCGATCGTCACGCTTGAGCTCGACATCGCGAAGGGCGCCAAGGCGAGCGGAGAGGGACTGGGCCTGCTCCTTGTAGGCGCGAACGGGGTCGGAGACCAGCAGATCGGCCTCGCGACGCTTGGAGGAATCGGTGGGATCCAGGGCGGCGGAGGGAGCAGCGGCCATGGCGTCGGTAATGCCCTCGGAGAGGATGTTGAGCGCCAGGCAGGTGATCATGATGGCCAGGCCCGGGAACAGCGCCTGCCACCAACGGCCGGCGAGCACGCCGCCGCGGGCGTCGGCGAGGATGTTGCCCCAGGTAGCGGTGGGCTCCTGGATACCAGCGCCGATGAAGGTCAGCGAGGCCTCGAAGATGATGGCGTCGGCGACTAGGGTAACGGTGAAGACCATGATCGGGGCGATGCAGTTACGCAGAACATGCTTGATCAAAATCCACGGAGCCTTGGCGCCGGAAACGATAACCGCGCGGACATAGTCCTCGCCGTACTCGGACACGATGTTGGCGCGCACGATACGGGCAATCTGCGGAGTGTACATAAAGCCGATGGCGAAGATGATCGACGGCACGGAGTTGCCCAGGATGGAGACGAAAACGGCCGCGAGGGCGATGCCCGGGATGGACATGATGATGTCCAGGATACGCATGATCGTCTCGGAGACGGCCTTGCGCGAAACCGCTGCAAGGGCGCCCACGATCGAGCCGCAGACCAGAGCCATGGCAGTGGCGCCAAAGCCGATGATCAGCGAGTAACGACCACCGTAGAGCATACGCGACAGAATGTCGCGACCCTTATCGTCGGTACCGAAGATAAATCCGTTGCCGGGAGCCTGGCGAGCCGTAAAGATCTCGACCGGGCTATAGGGGGCAAGAAGGGGCGCCAGAATCGCAGTCAGGGCGACCAGCACCAGCACGACGGCGGCAATCTTAGAAGACAGCGTCATCTTCTTCCAGCCACCGAGCTTGAGCCCCTTGGAGGCAGCCTTCTCGAGCTGCTCGGTTTGCTTCTCTCGAATCTTTACCATAATCTACACCGTCCTGATGCGCGGGTTGATGAGCAGGTAGAGCATGTCAACCACGATGTTGATGATGATGAAGGCAAGAGCAACGACGATAACGACGCCCTGAACCAGGTTCGCCTCGTTGCCCTGAACGCCCTGCAGAATCGCGGTGCCCATGCCGGGGAGGTTGAAGATAACCTCGATGACGACGGCGCCGCCCATGAGGTAACCGATCTTAAGACCGAGGGTGGTGACCGGGGTGATCAGCGCATTGCGAAGAACGTTGATGCCGACGACGACCTTCTCGGGAACGCCGGCGCCGCGAGCCATACGGACATAATCCTTGTCGAGCTCCTCGACCATGGCGGTACGCACGATACGAGTCATCTGGCCCGTCAGCGGAAATGCCAAGGCGATAGCGGGCATGATCATACGCCCCAGATAGCCAACCGGATTCGTGGTGAAGTGAGGCAGAGCGCCCGATGCCGGGAGCACCTTAAGGTAGGAAGAGAACAGCAGGATCAACAGAACGGCAAGCCAGAACGACGGGGTTGCCAAGCCGGCGATGGAAAAGACACGGATTACTTGGTCCGGCCATTTGTCGCGATACAGTGCCGCGATGACGCCGAGCAAAAACGAAACGACCGCACCGATGGCAAGACCGATGAAGGTCAGCTGCATCGTGACGGGCAGGGCCGTGGAGATGCGCTTGGCAACGGAGTTGCGGGCAGCACCATAGGTGCCCATGTCGCCATGGATCAAATCGCCCATATAGCGCACGTAGCGCACGGGCCAGGGGTCGTCCAGACCATACTTCTCATGGTACTCGGCAACCGCCTCGGGCGAGGCACCGTCACCCAACGCCGTGTAGGCGGGGTCGGTCTTGGAGAACGACATAAGGAAGAACACCAGGACGGTGACGCCCAATGCCATGATCGGCAGCGCCACAAGACGCCTTCCAATCAAACGTAGCAAGTTGTTCACGTTCTCTCCCCTTTCTTTTGTCGGTAGGACCAACTGGTATATGAGTACGGATACTCATTACAAGACCCGAGCGACATCGTTGCCGCCCGGGTCTTTGTTTCAACTATGAGGATACGGTCCCAACGACCGACATCCTGCATATAGACTCAAGCGAGTCTTACGCCTTGACGGTCGCAACGCCCCTGAAGGACATGCTCGTCGTGCCGATGCCCTTGAAACCATCGAGGGCCTCGCCATTGGGCGCAGTGGACGGATCGTCCCAAGAAGCGGAGACGGTCTTGACGTGGACAACGGGGTACAGAACGGCGTTGTCGGCAATGATGTCGAAACACTCGTTCCACTTCTTCTGCTGCTCGTCGCCCTCGGCGGCAAGAGCCTCGTCCATGAGACCGTGGAGCTTCTGCCACTCAGCGGACTCCTTCCACGGGCAACGGGTCTGCATCCAGACGTTGTCGCCGTACCACCAGTTGAGCAGCAGGTCGGGGTCGGCGCCGAAGCAGGAAGGATCGCCAGGGGCAAGGAGGATATCGTAGGCCTCGCCGCCGTCGATGGCGGCGTAGGTGGCCGGCGAGGTATCGGTCTGGATGGTCACATCGAAGCCGAGAGCGTCGAGGTCGTTCTTGACCTGGGCGGCCATGCCCTTAATCTGCTCGTTGTCGGTGGTGCGCAGGGTGATGGCACCCGGGGTGATGCCAGACTCCTCGATGAGCTTCTTAGCCTTCTTGGTGTCGGTCTTGTACACCGTGGAAGCCTCATGATAGTTGGTGAAGCTCTTGGGCAGGTAGCAGCTGGCAGCGGTGGCAAGGCCGGCGAAGGTGTTGCTGACCATCTTCTCGGTGTCGAGCGCATACATGACAGCCTGACGGACCTTGACGTTGTTCCAAGGCTCCTTGGCGACGTTGAACATGATGAAGCGGGTGCCGAAACCCTGAACGTTGTCAATCTTGCAGCCGGCGCTCTCGAGCTGGTCGACGGCGTCAGCGGTAACGAGCTCCATAACGAGCGTGGAGCCCTCCTGCTGAGCGGTAACGCGAGCAGTGGGGTCGGTCAGGATGCTGTACTGGATCTTCTTATCCTCGGCAGCATACTCACCGTTGTACTCGGGGTTGGGAACCAGGGTGATCTCGGTATCGGAGATAGAGTCGTACATCCAGGGGCCGGAGCCGATCGGCTGCTTGGCGCGATCCTCCTCGGTCTGGGTGGCCGGGGTAACGCGGACGATGGCCAGACGATCCTTGAGCAGGGAGAAGTTGGGGACCTTGGTCTTGACCGTCACGGTGCTGGCGTCCTTGGCCTCGATGGACTCGAAGGGCTGGAAGAACGGAGCATAGGTAGCGGAAGCGGCGCAAGCGGTGTAGGAGGCAACGACATCGTCAGCGGTGACCTCGGTGCCATCGGAGAACTTGGCGCCCTTGCGGATGGTGACCTCGAAAGTGGTGTCGTCCACAGACTTGGGATCGTCGGTGGCGAGCTCGTTGAAGGTGCTGTAGTCGTGGTAATCGATGCCGTAGAGGCCCTCGACGACGTGCCAGTTAGCACCCAGGCCCACAGCGGAGCCGGTGCTGGCGGGATCGAAGCTGGACGGAGCGTAAGCGGAACCAGCGGTGATCACGCCGCCGCCACGGTTGGCGGAATCGGTGGAGCCGGAAGCGGAACCCTCGTCGCTAGAGCTGCCACCGCAGCCAGTGAGACCAAGGCCGGCGACAGCAGCGACGCTGCCGGTGAGGCCGAGGAACGAACGCCTGGACATACCCTTGTTGATGATGGCCATGTCTTCTCCTATCAATAGAGAATCTTACTCGGGAGCACCTAGACTTGCCCCCGCGCAACTTGCGGACGATATATACCTTACCTACCGACGAACCCAACTGAGGTGCCGCGCTCGGCGACCGATACATACATACGCTTGAACGGTATTTACTACCGTTCACCGAATTCATTGACAAATGATTCGCCAGACAGTATGTATCGACGAGGTGAGATATCAGTCTTCGTCAACCCGCAGGATAGCAGGGTTGTTCACCATGACTAGTCAAACGTTTTAGCGTTAATAAAACCCGAAACCAGCATGCAATCATGGCGAAATAAATGGTTGAAAATCACGCAATCATGTATATCAGTAGTTTAGGCTCGTGTTTAGCTATCGGAATGGCCAGCCGCCGCCTCGGCGCGCTCGGCATTCCACGCAACGAGCGCCTCGTGGACCGCCTTGGCAACATCGGCAGGTATGCCGCGAACTTCCGCGATCTCTTGCTCGCTCGCCGCGCGCAAACGCTTCATCGAACCAAAATGGCGCATAAGGGCACGTTTTCTGGTGGGTCCCACGCCTGGAACGTCATCGAGTACCGAAACTGTCATGGCTTTATCGCGCAACTCACGATGGAATGTGATTGCAAAACGGTGCGATTCATCGCGCACCTGTTTAATTAGATAGAGCGAAGCAGACCCGGTCGGCAGCACGACGGGAGTCTCGTCCCAAGGCACAAAAACTTCCTCATCGGCCTTTGCCAAGCCACAAACTGGTATATCGAGCCCAAGAGCCTCAAGTTGCTTGATCGCAGCGGTCAATTGCGGCTTACCGCCATCGACAACGAGCAAATCGGGGCGCGAGCCAAAGCGCTCGTCGGCCATGCGCTCGGGAGCATAGCGTCGTCCCAAAACCTCGGACATCGACACGAAGTCGTTTGCCTCGTCCAATTCGGCCTGAATTTTAAAACGACGGTACTGGCTCTTGTCGGCGCGTCCGTTGGTAAACACCACCATCGAGGCGACGGTAAAGGTTCCATGCAGCGTCGAGATATCGAAGCACTCGATACGCATCGGCGGCGCCGGCAGCGCCAGCGCGCTTTCGAGCTCCAGGAGCGCTTGATTGGTGCGGTCGTCAGCGTACCCCGTTCGCATCATGTAGCGCATGAGGGCATGGCGCGCATTTTTGGATGCCATATCGAGCAAACGGTGCTTTTCGCCACGCTGCGGCCTATGGAGATGGCAGGAACGCTCGCGCTTGCCTGCAAGCCACTCCCCCAGCGCCTCCGCATCCTCAAGCTCGACAGAGAGGTTTATCTCAGCTGGAATATCGGCCGTCTCGTCGTAATAGCGCTTAAGAAAGCCCGACTGGAGCTCTTCCTCGTCAACATCAAGACCCTTGTCAAGAATGAACTCGCAGGTTCGAACCGTTCGACCCTCACGCACGACAAAGACGCAAGCGGCGGAGATGGTCTCCTCGCGATAGAAACCGATGACATCGATATCGACACTGGAGGGAAAAACGACTTGCTGACGGTCGTCCAGACCCCTGATGACCTCCAAACGACGTTTGACGCGTGCCGCGCGCTCAAAGTCGAGCGCCTCGGCGGCATCCGTCATCTCGGAGGTCAGCTCATCGACGACATCCTTGCGATGGCCCGACAAAAAACGTTCGACACGTTTGACGTTCTTGGCATAGTCCGTAGGAGAAATCGCGCCGACACACGCACCCGGGCCGCGCCCGACATGGTAGTCAAAGCAGGGACGCCCGTTTTGCGCGCAAATCATATTGACGATGTCTTCCTCGCCCCTGTGGGACTCGACGATACGACGACAACGACGCCACTCCGCACAGGATGCGGAGCAGATGGGGATAACCTTGCGCAGCGTATCTATCGTCTCACGTGCCGCACGGCTATCGGTATAGGGACCAAAATAACGCGTTCCCGGCTTATGACGCTCGCGCGTATATTTGATAGCGGGATACAGGTCGCCCTTTGTAATGGCGATAAAGGGGTAGCTCTTGTCATCCTTGAGGTCGACGTTAAAGTACGGATGGTACTGACCAATCAAATTGCGCTCGAGCACCAACGCCTCGTGCTCGGTCTCCACCACGATATAGTCAAAGCTCGCCACCAGCTGCATCATCAGCGGGATCTTTTGACGCTCATCCTGCAGTGTCACGTACTGGCGCATACGGGAACGCAAGTTTTTTGCCTTGCCCACGTAGATGACATCGCCCTTGGCATCCTTCCAAAGGTAGCATCCGGGCTGTGTGGGAACGCGCGAAACCTGCTCGGCAAGCGTTGGAATGTTGTCGTGACCGGCCACACGCACCTACTTGCGACGAAGCAGCGCCGAGACCTCAGGCATCTTAAGGACGACGGCAAGGCCAAAGGTAACAGCAAGCGAGACGACACCCGCAACGCAAACGTAGCCAAGAGTAATCAGAATCGAGCCGCCAAGTGCCCCGACAAAGTGTTCAAGCGCCCACATGACGCCGGCGCCTGCGGCAGCACCTAGACCACCGAGCAAAAGGCCAAAGAAACCGCCATGCAGGATAGATTTGACCTGAAGGCCACGCAGGCGACGACGCAGCCACCACAGCGAACAGCCGACCAAGATCACGTAGTCGACAACATACGAAAGCGCGATTGCCGGCATACCGAAGCCCAGCACAACGCCAAACAGCAGAACCGAGCCGGCCTGGCCGATGGCAGAATACAGGCAATAGCGGCTATAGGGCTTCATGTCGAGCAAGGCAGAGAAGCTCTTCTGCATCAACACGACCACGCCGTAGAGCGGCAGCGAGAGCGCTAGGTAGACAAGGTACTCGGACACCAGCGCCACTCCGGATTCATCGAACTTGCCAGCACAGTAGATCATGTTGAGCGGACGTGCGAAGACAATCAGGTACAGTGCGAACGGAATCAGGAAGAACAGCATCTGGGCGACGCCACGCGAAATGCCCGTGCGTACGCTGTCGTAATCCTTCTCCTGTGCGTCGTGAGAGAGCTCGGTATAGAGCGCCGTCGAAAGCGAGGCGGCAATCAGCGCGTAGGGCAGCGTGTACCACAGGCGCGCATAGGCGATGACGGAAGGACCAGTCTCGGGCTGGACCACCAGCGCGGCAGCGTTGGTGATAGAAGTCGAGACAAACATGCACACCGTGGCGAGCAGCGTCGGGATACCGAGCGCAATCGTCTGGCGCAGCGCGGGGTCCTTAAAGTCGATATGGATATGGGGATGCACGCCGTGCTTGCTAAGCGCGGGAATCTGACATGCCATCTGAACAAAGACACCGAGGGTCGTACCGGCCGCAATCAAGATGATGCCGGCACGTTCGCCAAACTGTGCGGACACGGGCGCAAAACCCATAAAGCTCGCAATGACGATCACATTGTTGAGGACCGGGGCAAACGTCGACCAGAAGTAGTCGCGGTGTGCGTTGAGAACGCCCGAGAACACCGAGCCCAAACCATAAAACAGAATCTGGATGGCAAAGAAACGGAACATGAACGCAGCGGTATCCATGCTGCCGCCGTCACCCGAAAGGAACGATTGCGTCCAGATAAAGCCCGGGGCGAACACGGTCCCCAGCAACGAAATGCCACCCAGCACCAAAAGCAGAATGCCGAGCAGGTTGCCCACGTACTCGTTCGAGGCCTCGCGACCCTGCTCACGCCTCACGCCCATGTACACGGGCAAAAACGCCGTCACGAGCATGCCGCCCATCACGAGTTCGTAGAGCATATTGGGCAGGTTGTTGGCGACCTGATAGGAGGACGAAAGTAGCGACATGCCGATAGCGGCCGCCATTGCCCACGTGCGGATAAAACCGGTGACGCGAGACACAATGGTCAGGATGGTCATAAGCCCGGCGGAACGACCAACCGTGGAGTAGTCCGACGAGCCCATGTCGTCAGTGTCATCTCGCGACGAAGAAGCTTCGGATGAGGGTGTCTGAGGCGCAGATTCTTTTGCAAAATGAGCTCCGCGCTTCAATTCTTCCTGCGCCATCGCTCAGTCCTCTCTCGTAATCGCGGCAACCGTCGCCCCGCAAAATGCAATTAAATCATCGGGTGCAAGCTCGAGCTGATAACCACGCTTGCCTCCCGAAATAAAAATGGTATCCCAAAGGACACATGTCTCATCAATGAGCGTCCGGTAGCGTTTTTTCATACCGACCGGGCTGCAGCCGCCGCGAACGTAGCCAGTCGCCGCAAGCAAATCCTTCACATGCATCAAGGCCAAGGACTTCTCCCCCGCGGCACGCGCGGCGGACTTTAGATCGAGCTCGTCGGCAACAGGGATACAGCACACGACATAGTCGTTGGACGGTGTCACGCAGACCAAAGTCTTAAATCCTTGACCGGGCTCCTCGCCAAGCTGCTCCGAAATCGCGACACTCAGGCCCACCGACTCATCACCATCGTCTTCGTACGTATGTAGAACATAGGAAATGCCGGCGCTTTCCAGCTCGCGCATCGCATTGGTTTTTGGCGTCTTTACAGCCTTTGCCATGACATATCCTTTCCCTCGCATTCGGACGCAAGGATTAAGTATATGTCCAATTCGGCTGCATACGTCACTTCGGCACAGCAAGCGCCATCGAATCACAAGGAGTCGATGGCGCCCATAAACTGAATCGCCTATTTATTGAGCATCAAGTTGAGCCTGACGCTCCCGGTCACGCCTGAGCAACGGCGCCAAAAACTTGCCCGTATAACTCTGCGGACAGTCCGCAACCTGCTCCGGTGTGCCCGAAACCACGACGGTTCCGCCGCCGTTACCGCCCTCGGGACCCATATCGATCAGGCGGTCGGCAACCTTGATGACATCAAGGTTGTGTTCAATCACCAGCACCGTGTTGCCCGCATCGACCAAGCGCTGCAGCACATCGAGCAGCTGGCGGACGTCCTCAAAATGAAGGCCGGTCGTCGGCTCGTCCAAAATATAGAACGTCTTGCCCGTCTGGCGTCGATGAAGCTCCTTGGCGAGTTTCACACGCTGCGCCTCGCCGCCCGAAAGCGTCGTGGCGGGCTGGCCCAGGCTCACGTAGCCCAAGCCTACATCGTACAGCGTCTGGAGCTTGCGCTTAATCTGCGGGATATTCCCAAAGAAGGCCAGCGCCTCGGTGACGCTCATGTCGAGCACGTCCGAGATGGTCTTGCCACGGTAGGTGACCTCGAGTGTCTCGCGGTTGTAGCGTTTACCGCCGCAAACTTCGCAGGGAACGTAGATATCAGGAAGGAAGTGCATCTCGATCTTGATCTGCCCGTCGCCCTTGCACGCCTCACAGCGCCCGCCACTCACATTAAAGGAGAAACGACCCGGCGAGTAGCCGCGCGCCTTCGACTCCGGCGTACTCGCAAACAGCGCGCGAAGATCATCCCACAGGCCGATATAGGTAGCAGGGTTGGAACGCGGCGTGCGGCCAATCGGCGACTGGTCGATATCGATAACCTTATCGATACACTCGATGCCCTCGATTTTCTTATATGGACCCACAGGGCGCATCGAACGGTGAATGGCATTCGTAAGGGCAGGCGCAATGGTATCGGTAACCAGGGAGCTCTTGCCCGATCCCGACACGCCGGTAACAACCGTAAGCGTACCAAACTCGATTTTGGCAGTAACGTTTTTGAGGTTGTTGGCTCGAGCGCCCGTAATTTTAAGGCAGCCGCGACCGGGCTTGCGCCGTTCATCAGGCACCCGGATCATTCGTTTGCCGGTCAGATAAGCGCCCGTCATCGACTCAGGACACGCCATGATATCGGCAGGCGTTCCCGCCGCGACTACGTGTCCGCCGTTGACGCCGGCGCCGGGCCCCATGTCGATCACGTAATCGGCGGCACGGATTGTATCCTCGTCGTGTTCGACGACGATAACGGTATTGCCGATATCGCGCAGGCGCTCGAGCGTCTTGATCAAGCGCTCGTTGTCACGCTGATGAAGACCGATCGAGGGCTCGTCCAGAATATAGAGCACGCCCATGAGACCCGCGCCGATCTGCGTTGCCAGGCGAATACGCTGCGCCTCGCCACCGGAAAGCGTCGCCGAGGCACGATCGAGCGTCAGATAGTCGAGTCCAACATCGACCAGAAAACGCAAGCGCTCCAGGATTTCCTTGACGATACGGCCGCCGATAAACTGTTGGCGCTCGGTGAGTTCCAGGCCCTCAAAAAACTCGAGCGATTCACGGCACGACAGGCAACAAACCTCGTAAATGGACTTGCCGCCCACGGTGACGGCGAGCATCTCAGGGCGCAAACGAGCGCCGTGGCAGCTCGAGCACGGCTCCTCGCGAATGTACTTCTCCAGGCGCGCCTTGGTGTTCTCGTTCGTCGTCTCGGTATAGCGTTCGTACAGGATGTTGCGAACGCCCGAAAACTTGGTATCCCACTGGCTGCGACGTCCGTCGAGCTTTTGGTAGTCGACCGAGATCTTCGTATCGCCCAGGCCATCCAAGAATGCACGACGCACGCGAGGGGGCAAGTCCTCCCACGGCGTATCGGTGCTCACCTTAAAGTGTTTGCAGACCGCAGCAAAAATCTGCGGATAGTAGTTCGAGTTGCCAAACAGGCTACCAAAGACTCCGTCAGCAATGGACTTCGAGGGGTCCTCGATCAACGCCTCGGCATCAACGGTTTTCTTAAAGCCCAGGCCGTCGCACTCAGGACATGCGCCATAGGGAGCGTTGAACGAAAAATCACGCGGCTGAAGATCGTCAATGGAGTGACCATGCTCCGGGCACGCCAAGGCCAACGAATACTCCAGCAGCTCGCCCTCGGTCCCCTCGGGAGCATCACGATCGGGCAGCATGTACACGTTTACATTGCCGTGAGCCAGCGCGGTCGCCTGCTCAACAGACTCGGCGATACGGCCCAGAGAGTTCTCACGGATCACGATGCGATCGACTACGACCTCGATATCGTGCTTGAACTTCTTGTCCAGATCGATCGGATCGTCGAGCGAGCGCACTTCACCGTCGACACGCACGCGGCTAAAGCCCTCGGCGCGAAGGTCCTCAAACAGTTTGGTGTACTCGCCTTTTCGCCCGCGCACCACCGGTGCCAGCACAAACGCGCGGCGGCCCTCCCCCGCCGCCAAGACCTTGTCGGCAACCTGGTCGGTCGTCTGACGCTCAATGACGCGGCCGCATTCGGGACAGTGCGGGGTGCCCACACGGGCGAACAGCAGGCGCAGATAGTCATAAATCTCGGTTACGGTGCCAACCGTCGAGCGAGGGTTTTTAGACGTCGTCTTTTGGTCGATCGACACCGCCGGCGAAAGGCCGTCGATTGAATCCAAGTCGGGTTTGTCCATCTGGCCCAAGAACTGGCGCGCATAGCTCGAAAGGCTCTCGACGTATCGACGCTGGCCCTCGGCATAGATAGTGTCAAATGCCAGCGAACTCTTGCCCGAGCCAGAAAGACCGGTAATGACCACGAGTTGGTCACGCGGAATGGAAACATCGATATCACGGAGGTTGTGCTCACGAGCGCCGCGAATAACGATAGAAGAATCAGACATGGAAGCTCCTTGCCTCCTATTGCATCGAATCATACTGTCGATGAGTTTAGCGCACTCGACGCGCACAGATGTTCGTAATACAAGATTCGCAGACCTTTAGCTTTGCGTATCGGGCGCTTTGTTTCTCGAAATGCCGTGGAAAGGTTACAGTAATCTAATACTGAACTTAATTTGCCGTAACAGAGGAACGTCCATGACCGAAGATATCCCCCTTGAAATCACTTCGAGTGACATGGCCAATCTGCCCATATTCATCGCCATCCTTATCGTGGCCACCGTCGTCGTGCGCGTGTATTTTTCAATCAAACACAATGAAAAGCCACCCATTGCCCGCGTCTTTTGGTGCGCGACGCTCCTCATCCCGCTCGGCATGGTAGCTGCATGGATTACGAATCAATTGCTCGTAAATGAGGACAGTTCCCTATGGGTCCTTTCTTATTCGGCGCTCGGTGCTGCCGCCGTCATACTTCTTGTCGAGCCCTTGGTTTCGGGACTTATCGACCAAACCGATCTTGCGACGGGAACGGTTGCCTGTATTTGCCGTGACATCCTTGTCATCGCCGCTGTTTCAGCGCTCTCGTTCGTTTCACTCGAAATTGCCTGCAACGAAACGTTCTATCGCATTCCCGCCAACTCATTCGGGTTTTCCGTCGGGCTGCTCGCGACGGTTCTGCTCTCCCTTTATTTGCTGGGACAGCGTCATGGAGGCGTCATGGCCCTCGTGCCCGTCGCCTGTTGCATCCTTGGCATTGCCGAGCACTTCGTCATAACGTTTAAAGGCGAGGCCATCCTGCCAAGCGATATCTTGGCCCTTGGCACCGCAATGGAAGTGAGCGAGGGATACGAGTTTACCTTTACCGCCGGAATCGTAACCTCTCTAGCCCTGCTGGAGATTTCCCTGGGGCTTCTTTCGCTTATCCGACCGCGAAAGCTCCGTACGCCCACCCATGTCTTCCCCGCAATCGCCGCTAACCTCTGCGCTTTTCTGCTAGTGACCGTTGTGGGGCTCTCGGGCTTTTCCAGCATCGACTTGGAGCAGGCGCTGAATTTTGGATTTGACCGTTGGCAGCCCATCACCACGTATGCGTCTCAGGGTTTTATCACTTCGTTCACCGAAATGGTCAACGAGTTGCCCATTGAGAAGCCCGAAGACTATACGCCCGATGAGGCGCAGAGCATCGAGCAGGAGCTCGCCGCCACCTACGACAGCACGTATGGCTCGAGCGAGCAGCGCGCGGCGGCTGTTGCCCAGTTCAATGAAATCAAGCCGACGATTGTTGCCGTCATGAATGAGAGTTTTAGCGACCTTTCGTGCTTTGAGCAGCTCCAGGCGGCCGGGTACACCGGCCCCGCATTCTACAACTCGCTTCCCGACACACTTGTTCGCGGCACCATGCTCGCTTCGGTCGCCGGTGGCGGAACGGCGAACTCCGAATTCGAATTTTTGACCGGAGCGACAACGGCCTTTGTCGGATTAGGCAAAATCCCCTATCAGCTGTATCAGATGAATGGCGTCAACAGCCTGGCAAAGGACCTTAAAGAGCTTGGGTATACCGCTACCGCTATGCACCCGCAAAACCCCGTCAACTACCATCGAGATAAAATCTATCAGCAGCTGGGCTTTGGAGACTTTCTTTCAATCGGCGATTTCGAAGGTGCGCCCTGTTACCATGCCGGCGTATGCGACTACGCCACCTACGACAAGATACTCGACCTGCTTAGAACCGACGAAGCCCCGCAGTTCATCTTTGACGTCACGATGCAAAATCACGGCGGCTACGACTATGGCACCGTTCCCGCCGAAGAGTTGACAAACTATTGGGTCGAGGGAGCCAGCGAGGGCGCCAATAGCGCGCTCAATACCTATCTTACTTGCATCAACGCATCCGACCGGGACCTCGAGTACTTTATCAACGAGCTCCGCAATATCGGCAGACCGGTTGTCCTTGTCTTTTTTGGCGACCATCAGCCGAGCGCCGCAACGGCTCTCAACGACGAGCTGTACCCTCAGGAAGATACGGCAAGCCACGCTTTCCGTATCTATCAGTCGACATATTTTGTCTGGGCTAACTATGAAATCGCCGGCAATACCGAGCTCAACGTCTACGACACCGTCGGGGCAAACGAGGTTGCAGCCATTACCCTTAATAAGATCGGCGCCCCGCTCACCGACTATCAAAAGGCTCTGCTTGCAACAAGGTCAGATGTGCCCACCATCAATGTCGCCGGCTACCTTGGTGCCGACGGGCTGCGCTACGACTTGGAATCTGAAGACAGCCCATACGCCTCGACGATCGACAAGCTGCAGCGCATGCAATACCTCGAGTTCGCCAGCAAAGTTCAGTAAGCCCGCCCATTCGCTTGGACCCATCGTATTGCAAGCACGCTCGGCCCAAATGCATCGTAAATGACTCCCGCTCGCAAACGAGGGTACAATGACGCTCGTGTCACATCACGGGGCCCCGGCCCCAACATATACAAAGGAGTCATACATGGGTTGCGAGCACGCACAGGCCGCCGGCGGACAAACGTCGCCGTCGCAATTTGAGGAGAATACGCTGTCCGAGGTCAAACGCGTCATCGCCGTGCTTTCCGGCAAGGGCGGTGTCGGCAAGTCGTTTGTCACCGGTGCCATCGCCACCGAGCTTGCCCGTCACGGCCACAAGGTCGGCGTCCTCGATGCCGACATCACCGGTCCCTCTATCCCCAAGATGTTCGGTATGAGCGGACGCCACGTCCATGCCCTTGGCAACCTCATGCTGCCTGAAATCTCCGAGCACGGCGTCAAGGTCATGAGCTCCAACCTGCTGCTCCAAAACGAGACCGACCCCGTCCTTTGGCGCGGTCCGGTCATCGCAGGCGCCATTAGGCAGTTCTGGAGCGAGACCTCGTGGGGCCCCATCGACTACCTGCTGGTCGACATGCCTCCGGGAACAGGCGACGTCGCGCTCACCGTCTTCCAGTCACTGCCCGTCGACGGCATCGTTATCGTCACGAGCCCGCAGGATCTGGTCTCGATGATCGTCGCCAAGGCGGTCAACATGGCCGAGAAGATGAACGTCCCCATTCTGGGCATCGTCGAGAACATGAGCTATATTGAGTGCCCCGACTGCGGCAAGAAGATCGAGGTCTTTGGCAAGAGCAAGCTCCCCGAGGTCGCAGAGCGCTATAACCTCGACATCTTGGGCACGCTTCCCATCAATCCGTCACTCGCCGAGGCCTGCGATAAGGGCGAGGTCGAGACCGCGCTGCCCGATGGCATGTTGCCCAAGGCAGTCTCTGCCGTCGAGGCTATTACCCCGCACGAGACCGACGAGGCCTAAGTGAACACGAGCGCCTTCTATGACGTCCTGGTAATCGGCGGCGGGGCTTCAGGCCTCGCCGCCGCCATTATGGCCGCACGTGCTGGCAAAAGCGTCTGCATCGTTGAGCGCGATGTCGCCTGCGGCCTTAAGCTCCTTGCGACCGGCAACGGCCGCTGCAACCTCTCCAACGAATCGATTGATCCTCAGCGGTATAACCACCCCGCATTCGTCGAATCTGTCATGGGTCCCCGGCCCGAGCAAGAGCTCGGCAGTTTCTTCTCCTCGCTGGGCATCATGACGACCTCCGAGGAGGGCCGGCTGTATCCGCGCTCCCTTCGTGCCGAATCGGTGCGCGATGCGCTTCTCAACGCTTGCAATCACCTGGGTATCACCTTGATCTGTGGAGCAAACGTTGCCTCGGCATTCAAAGCCCCCGAGGGCTGGGTACTCCAAATAGACCGTCCCGCGCGAGCACTCAAGGCAAAAAAGCACGACGACCGAAAATCGGAGGTTCGCTCGCTTCGGAAGGCGCTTGCCGACACCCCTCGCAAGAACGAGACGCTGCAGGCAAAGGCCGTAATTATCGCTACGGGCGGCAGCCCCGCCGACATCGCGAAGACGTTCAATCTTTCCCTCACACCGCAGCATCCCGTCCTCTGCCCTGTGTCGGCATCGGTCTTCGGCGACCAGACTGCGCTCAAGACGCTGGATGGCCTGCGCGTCCGCGCCCGTTTGACGCTCACCCGCAATCACGAGGAGCTCTGGCACGAAGACGGCGAAGTGCTCTTCCGAACCTTTGGCATTTCGGGCGTTGCTGCCTTTAACCTCTCCCGTCGCGTTCAGCGCGACGACACGATTCTGCTCGACGTTTTCCCCGACCTCTCCAAAGACGAGCTGCTCGATATGCTCAACCGGCGCGTTGAGCTGCTCGGCTGCTTTTCGCCCCGCGATCCCCGTTGGCTCGACGGCATGCTCGCCCCGCAGTTCTCTCACGTTGTCTGCACCGCATTCGAACAGTGCCACCCCGGGTCGTACGACGTCATCCATCTGGTCTCAATCCTCAAGCACTTTAAGATGCTCGTCGAGGGAACGACAGAGGAGCGTTCGGCCCAGGTCACGCGCGGCGGCGTGCCCATCGAGAGCGTCTCAGCTCCCAACCTCTGCGTGAGCAACGCGGCAGACGCCCCACTTTACATCTGTGGCGAGGCGCTCGACATCGATGCCGATTGCGGCGGTTTCAACCTTGCATGGGCTTGGATCTCGGGTATTCGCGCTGCAAGCAGCCTATAGCCGCGCAGTCTATAATCAAAACGCATTCGGGCCGTCTGGGACACCGGGCGGCCTCTTTCTTGCATCTAAGGAGACCTCGATGATCGAAATCACCCAAGTCCACGCGTCACTCGATGAGGCCGGCGACGAAGCCGCCTGCCTTGCTATTGGTAGACGCGCCGTCAAACGAGCCCTGCGATGCGAGGATTCCCAGATTAAAGCCATTGAGCTCCATCGCAAGTCAATCGACGCCCGTAAAAAACGAGATGTCCATTTTATTTTGAGCTTTCGAGTCGAGCTGACAAGCTCCCGACTCGAGCAGGAGGTGGTCGACCGCGTCGCCGAGCGCGACCGCTCGCGCATCCGCATGGTAGACGGCGAGGCTCCTTCATTCCCCAACCCTGTCCCAAATGCACCCAAGGGGCGTCCCGTCGTTGTCGGCGCCGGTTGCGCCGGTCTCTTCGCCGCCCTGACCCTTGCCGAAGCGGGCCTTAAACCCCTGCTCATCGAGCGCGGCGACCCCGCGCTTCGCCGCTCGGAAGCGATTGATCTCTTTCTTAAGGAGCGTATCCTCGACCCCGAAAGCAATATCCAATTTGGCCTGGGCGGCGCAGGGACCTTCTCGGACGGCAAGCTCAACACGGGAACCAAGAATCCTGCCCATCGACTGATTCTTGAGACCTTCGTCAAAGCGGGCTCACCTCGCGACATCCTGTGGGACGCCAAACCGCACATTGGCTCCGACATCCTACCCACCGTCGTCACCAACATTTCTCAGCGCATCGAGCAGCTCGGTGGAACCGTCCGCTATCGAACAAGGCTCGTCAATATTCGAACCGATGAATCTGGCGCCATCACCGGCGTCGATGTCCAACCGCCCCAAGAAACCACAAGCGAGACAATCGCCACAAAGCACCTCATTCTCGCCTGCGGCCATTCCGCCCGCGACGTATTCGAGCTTCTCAAAGAACATGACGTTACCCTCGCGCAAAAGACCTTTGCCATGGGTGTGCGCATCGAGCATCCACAGCATGACATCGACCGTGCCCAATATGGCCCTTCGGCGGGACACCCGGCACTCGGAGCAGCCCCCTACAAGCTTGTCGCCCATCTCCCCAACGGCCGCAGTGTGTTCTCGTTTTGCATGTGCCCCGGCGGACAGGTTGTCGCGGCTTCTTCCGAGCAGGGCCATCTGTGCGTCAACGGTGCCAGCCTCAATGCCCGCGACGGGCGCAACGCAAATGCCGCCCTACTCGTCAACGTCACACCCGACGACCTTCCCGGCGATGATCCGCTCGCAGGCATTGAGCTCCAGCGCGCCTGCGAGCGAGCCGCCTATCGCCTGGGTGGCTCTAACTGGAACGCGCCGGCACAGCTCGTCGGAGATTTCCTTGCGGGGCGCGCCAGCACGGCACCCGGAAAGGTAAAACCAACCTATCCACTTGGCGTGACCTGGACGGCGATCGACGATGCCCTCCCGCAGCATATCGTCGAATCGCTTCGTTTGGGAATTCCCCTGCTCGGTAAGAAACTGCGTGGCTATGACCGCCCCGATGCGGTCCTCACTGGCGTGGAGACGCGTTCGAGCTCCCCGGTTACGGTCATCCGCGATCGAACATGCCACGCCGTGTCGACCCCGGGCCTTTACCCTTGCGGCGAGGGTGCCGGATATGCCGGCGGCATCATGAGTGCCGCCACCGACGGCATCCGTTGCGCTGAGGCGCTGATAGCAGACCTCTAGTGCACGAACTCTCGCGTCCGAACGACACAGGCCCCGAGTTCCACAGGGAACTCGGGGCCTGTTCACTACTTCCTGAATCGTGCACCCTGGCGTTTTCTGCCCGAAGCAAAGGTAGAGCCCTTGCGAGCCTGCGAACGCAAACGCTCAATCGTTTCGTCCTCAGATGCGCCCTCAAGCATCGCCCGAATCTGAACGACGGCATCTCGCAGACGCGCCGCCTCCTCAAAGTCCATGGCGGCGGAAGCGTTACGCATGTCTTCCTCCATGGTCTCGACAATCCGCACGAGCTCGTCATGCGGTAGCCCTTCCAGCTGCTCGGCAAGCGTTTGCTCGGGTGCCACCGTCTCCGGCGCGGCGCCCTCGCCGTTTTCATCGGGCGTATAGAACGCACCGTGACCCAGCGAATCGCCTCTCGAGCGTCCCTTCGAGCCCACAGTCTTTTCGGCCTCGGCAATAAAGCTCGAAATGTCGTTAATGGCCTTGCGGACCGTCTTGGGCACAATGCCATGCTCTTCGTTATATGCCATCTGAATCTCACGACGGCGCTGCGTCTCCTCGATGGCTTCTTTCATCGAATCGGTCACAACGTCTGCATACATGATGACCTCGCCGTCGGCATTACGGGCCGCACGGCCAATCGTCTGAATCAACGAACGGCGGTTGCGCAAGAAGCCTTCCTTGTCAGCGTCGAGAATTGCCACCAGCGAGACCTCGGGAAGGTCCAGACCCTCGCGGAGCAGGTTGATGCCGACGAGAACATCAATCTTTCCCTCGCGCAGCGTTCGCAGGATCTCGACACGGTCCATCGTCGCTGTATCGGAGTGCATGTAATTGACCTTAATGCCGGCATCAAGCAGATGGTCGGTCAGGTCCTCGGCCATGCGCTTGGTGAGCGTGGTCACCAGCACGCGCTCCTTGCGGGCAACGCGCTCGCGAATCTCGTCCTCAAGATCGTCAATCTGTCCACGAACCGGACGCACATCGATCTTGGGGTCGAGCAGACCGGTCGGACGAATAATCTGCTCAACGTCGTTCTGGCTAACCCGCAGCTCATAGTCGCCCGGCGTAGCCGAGACGTAGATGAACTGGGGAATCCTCGCCTCAAACTCATCGAAACGAAGCGGGCGGTTATCGAGTGCCGAAGGCAGACGAAAACCGTGCTCCACCAGCGTCACCTTACGCGAGCGGTCACCTTCGTGCATGCCGCGGATCTGCGGCACCGTCACATGGCTCTCATCGATGATGCAGAGCATGTCCTTAGGAAAGTAATCGATCAGGGTAAACGGTGGCTCGCCCGGTTTTCGACCGTCCAGATGACGCGAGTAGTTCTCGATGCCGTTGCAAAAGCCCATCGTCTCGAGCATCTCGAGATCATAGTCGGTGCGCTGCTGCAGACGCTGTGCCTCGAGCAGCTTATCAGTCGCCTTGAGCTCGGCCACACGCTTCTCGCACTCTTCACTGATTGATTTCAGAGCCGCTTTGACCTTAGGCTTCTCAGTCACGTAGTGCGATGCCGGCCACACGGGAATGGCCTCGTACTCACGTAGCATCTCGCCGGTGACCTCGTCGATCTCGGCAATCAGCTCAACCTCGTCGCCAAAGAACTCAAACCGCAACGGATGCTCGGCATAGGGTGGATACACGTCGACGACATCGCCGCGCACGCGGAAGGTGCCACGTGCCAAATCATAGTCATTGCGATCGTACTGGATATCGATAAGCGCATGGATAAAGTCATCGCGCTCGAGCGGCACCTTCTTGTCGACGTTCGGAGCTAGGCCTGCATAGTCCTCGGGAGAGCCAATGCCATAGATACACGAGACCGATGCGACGACGATCACATCGCGTCGAGATAGCAGCGATGCGGTCGCCTGATGTCGCAGCATCTCAACTTCTTCGTTAATCGAGGAATCCTTCTCGATATACGTATCGCTTTGCGGCACATACGCTTCGGGTTGATAGTAATCGTAGTACGACACAAAATAGACCACGGCGTTGTCAGGGAAGAATTCCTTGAGCTCGCTCGCAAGCTGAGCGGCAAGCGTTTTATTGGGAGCCATAACCAGCGTCGGCTTCCCCAGGGCCTCAATAGTCTTAGCCATCGTGAAGGTCTTGCCCGAACCAGTCACGCCCAGCAAAACCTGATAGCGATCTCCGTCCCTCACGCCCTGCACAAGCGACTCAATGGCCTTAGGCTGGGAGCCAGCGGGCTCGTATGGAGACACGACCTTAAACGGTACCTCAGAGCCCTCAACGCCAAAACGTTTAAGCTCTCCTCCAACACGCTCAACTTCAAATTCCGCCATGGATACTCCTAACTCATATATCTGCAGTATACGCAGGCGGCAGGCATAGTCCTATACGAACCGATCGGGATAGAGGGTCTTGTAGCGAACCCAGGCATTATTGACACGAATCAGATACGCCTGCGTCTCGGGAAAAGTGATTGCATTATGAAGCGACGTGCTCTGCTGCGCCCATCCGTCGACATTGCCCATGCCGGCGTTATAGGCGGCAATGGCACTGTCAGTCGACCCGTTAAAATACGTTAGAAGATACGAAAGATACGCACAGCCAAACTCGATGTTCGTAGCGGGATCGTTAAGGTCGCCGGCTGAATACTCGCTGCCATCGACAAGACCCTTGGCAATCATATCCTGGGCAGTCTCGGGCATCAGCTGCATCAATCCCCGTGCGCCTTGATTCGACTCAGCCTCGGGATCCCAATTCGATTCCGACTTTATGACAGCGCACACCAGATACGGATCAAGATTGTGCGAAATGCTCGATTGCTTTACGTACGCCTCATAGTCAATTGGATACAAAGGCTTAAAGAAGGCGGCAGGGGCATACGAGTAGACGAGCGAAATAAGGCCGAAGACAAACATAACGGCAAGTGGCGCCACGCGATACCACGTAAAGAAACGTGTCTTAGGCATCGGCCTCCTCCCTATCCACTACATCCCCGAAGCCATGGCGCGCAAGCCATGCGTCCAGTTGTTCAAAGAGCGAGTTATCGCCTGCCGCATTATCGATGACCGTCGTAGCGAGATTGCAAAGCGAAGCCTCATCAGATTGGCATGCAGAGCGCGCATCAAAATCAGAGGACTCCATACCACGATGAATGGCACGCTCACGACGAACTGCTAAAGGAGCGCTGATAACCAGAATTTCATCAGCCAGGCCAAAAGCATCCTCAAAACCAGTCGGGGCAGAAACCTCGACAACCGCAAAGGGATAACGGGGGGACGAAACCGTGCAACAAACCGGATCAAGAATCCTCAGTGACAGCTGTTCGATGAGAACCGGATGAACGATGCCATTGAGCCGCGCGACTGTATCAGGAGAGGCGAAAGCTCGAGCAGCGAGGACATTGCGGCGAATGCCGCCCTCCCCGTCCAGAATGTCCCAACCGAATTCTTCCGCGAGGGCATTGACGATATCGGAGCCTGGCACATACAGCGATTTGGCAAGCTCATCCAGATCGATAAGCATGGCGCCATGAGATTCGAGATAGCGGCAGGCAGTCGACTTACCCGAAGCAATATTGCCCAAGACAAAAACGGTAAACATCAAGTCCTCCCTAACGCCAATGGGAGTTATTATCGCGCAAATACAAAAGAAGGACTCAAAATACAGCCAAACAGTAAGAGAAGCTAAACGAAGGCGAGTTCGTGTATTACAACCCTCTATTAAACGCAAAAAAGGGGGAGGCCGCGCGGCCTCCCCCTTCTTCAAGTCATGCGACGGCTCGGTGCCGTCCACCGGTCAGCGGCGCCCTGGCCTCCCACGGGCTGACCCCGCAGTACTCTCGGCGCGATGGGGCTTAGCTTCCGGGTTCGGAA
>JAGZGX010000002.1:0-105756 GCA_018367075.1 Collinsella sp. | reverse complement strand
ATGGTGAAAATGCGTTGGCGCGATTGGGGAAATTGCGTTGGCGGAATCGGCTAAAGTGCGATGGCGAAATTGGTTGTTTTTACAGTAGCGCTAACAGGCCCCAGCGGCGGAAGATCTCGAGCAGCCCGGCGCACAGGCACTCCGACCTCTGCGACATGAGGGCGACGCACTGCCGGTCGTTCGAGTGCGGAAGCGTCGCGACCAGCAGCTTGAGGTCGAGGGTCCTCCCGCCGACCGCGGCGCGGAAGTTCCCGAAATCGACCTGGCAGGTGCCGGGCGCCCACTCGAGCTCGAGGTACCCCTCTCCGCCCGCCGCCGCCCGGGCGAGCCTGAGCTCGCGGACGAACCTCTGCACGGTGGAGTAAGAGCCGCCGTAGCCGCGCTCGGCGACGAGCCTGTCGTAGATCCGCCTGGCTGTGTGGCGCTGCTTCCTCGGGGCCCCGAGGTCGGCCTCGAGAACGCCCGCGACCCATTCCTCGTTGCCCTCGAGCGCGGGCCTGCCCCTCCTCCGGGGCATCGGCGCGGCGGGCGACATGTCCTCCATGTCGGCGTACTTCGCCACGGTGTTCCGGCTCACGTGGAGCATTCGGGCGATCTCGGACCTCGAGCGCCCGGCGGCATCCATCGACCGTATATCATTCACTGTGTCCAGGGGCACGGTCATCTCCTCCATCCTTCCCGGGCGGGCTCGCCAAAGTAACCGCCCGGGGAAACCATACGGCGAGGGCCGCGCCCCCGGTCCCCGGGGCGCGGCCCTCTTGCTTAAACTGCTCAATTTTTCGTGCTCACGGTGCTTATTTCCCAGTGATCACTCGGACCACTTCTTAGTGAACATCAACAGCTCGTGCCGGTGGCGTACATCTCGGCGACGGCGGCAACGAGGGCGCGGTCCACGCGCCGGTGGCGCTCGATCACGTCGTCCGGGAAGAAGCTGCCGGAGCGGAGCTTCGGGATGCGCAGCGTCAGCGTGCCGGCGCAGGTGCGAGCGACCTCTCGCGGTAGCCGTTTCGGCTGTTCGCCCCGCCACCGCTCAGCTGGTCGGCCTCGGCGTCCATCGCGGCGTTCACGACCTGTTTGGCGAGTCTGGGGAGCAGCTCCCGCATGTCGATGGCGCCGTCGCTGAAACGGGGCATGGCGAGTATGTCCGGCGCCGGGTCTGACAAGATTTACATAGCGATCTTCGTCCTTTCCCGGAACCTGTTGTTGTGGTGATTTCTGGTTCCGGGACGAAGGCCGTTTTTCGTTAAACGGGCACTAAGGGGGCACCCTTGCACCAACATTTTCGGCGCGATCCATGAGATTGAATTCCGCCATTCTTTTTGGATGCCAATGTGCTTGCTAGTATACTGATACCAGTATTTTTAATTGCGTTCTATTAGTTTCTCGATTATAAGGATTTTTATGACAAGTTCCATAAGATGTAAGCCTTTATTTGTTTTGTTTGCCGTTTTTTTCGCATTCTATTCAGTCTATTGGTATCTAAATAATCCGAGATTACTTGTACTGCTTACAATTACCATCTCGTTGATTCTAATTCTTGGCCTTTGCGCTGCATATGCTAAGGTGTACCATCGTCTTAAAAGTGAATGGGTATTCTTGGCGCTGCTTATAGCATTTCTAATTATTTTTATCTTTATCTTTCCTCCGTTTACGGTTCCGGATGAAGGCCATCATTTTTTTTCAACTTATTGGATGGTTGATAGTCTTCCATTCAATGCGCATGTGACAAATGATGGTGGTTTTCTAGTACGGGATATCGATCTTTCCCTTTATAAGGGTCGCCAGAGTAACGCCATTGACTCCTCTTCATTTGATTCGATTATTCAGAATTATGCTCTGTTTGAGAATGGGAAGTGGACTCCATTCAATGAGTTCTCATTTAGCGTCAGTAGTGAGAACGTTTCTGCGAAAATAGGATCTATCGTTGGGCTGCAAATCGGTCTGTTTTTCGGACTTGGTGCCTATCCTGTGTTCTATATGGGGCGCATTGGTTCGGCTCTGGTTTTTTGCTTTTGTGCGTTCCAGGCATACAGGATTGCACCTAAGGGCAAATCGGTTATTGTTTTTGTTTCGCTTCTGCCTATGACGCTTCACTTGGCTGCTTCATACTCTTATGATTCAGGAATTATTGCGTACTCGCTTTTAGTATTCGCTTGTCTAATGCGCGGTTTTTTTGGAGAGCAGAAATCAATAGGTTGTAAAGAAATCGTCATTTATTTAATTATTTCGGCGTTTTTGGCTCCGTGTAAGGTTGTTTATTCTGGGATGATATTACTTGGTTTGCTTGTGCCCCTTTCGCAGTTCCAAGATGTGAAAGTCGGACGTATCGGTAAGTGCATACTGATCTTTGCTGTTATAGCCTCCGTTCTAGTGCTGCGCATAGCATCAATGAGTACATTGGTGTCTCAGTCTTCAGATGCCTCTCGTGGCCAAGAGATCGGGCGGTTTTATACGCTCAGTGACATCATCATGCATCCAAAGAATAGCTTCGAGGTCTTTTTTAGGACATTAGATTCCCTAGGAGATTTCTATTGGGGATCCACCTTAGGTTATTCGCTTGGATGGCTCCAGAAAAACTTGCAGTTTCCAGCCTTTTTTATGATTCCTTATTTGTTGTTTGGGTTTATTTGTTGTTTGGATTCCGAAGATGAGCCCTCTTTTCTCAGCCCCATTTGTTCCATTCTGTTTATTATCGCTTTTGCTTTGGCTGCCCTTGGTTCCATTGTATCTATGTGGTTGGGCTGGACGTTCAATTACGAGAATGTAATACAGGGTGTTCAAGGACGATATTTTCTTCCTGTTCTACCAGCTTTGTTGTTTGGGTCGAGAACGCGCTTGTTTAAATTCAACTCATCTTCGCTTTCTGTCGTCTCTTTTGGCATGTGCGTGATGAATTGTTTATATCTTATTCGTTTTATTAGTATTGCATCCTGTGTGTAGGCCTTTGCGTAATGCTCTCGGGTTTTTTCTGCTATCTAACAGTTTAGATAACAGGCGATGATTCGGACGCCGCAGGGTCCCCGAAAGCTATGCTTTTCCAAGCCAAGCAGAGACTTTGACCGAGCGCTGGGTTGGCATGCGAGAGGCCAACATGAGGCCGTGCCGCGGGGCGGACCGCAGGTAGCAAAACGGCACCGGAGCCCATGTCGGGCCCGGTGCCCAAGCGCGATATCGACGGCGCAGTTTCGCGATATTCAACAGCGCCCAAATGAGTAAATACTCATTATCTATAAATGATAATAACGATTCGCGGGTTCCCCGACGGTGAAGTTTGGATTCATATAAGGATCGCCTTTGACGTAATACTTAGCCCAGCGATAATTCATGTACGCAACCTCTTTGTGGAAGCGAATCTGCTTGTTTGTGTTGTTTTCAACGCCTCTAGAAATTGACTCGTAATGATACAGCTCGACTTCGGGCGTGTATACAATCAGATCGTTAATCTCGCGAAGCTTTAGGCAAAAGTCAACATCATTAAATGCGACTTGAAGCTCTTCGGTGAAACCTCCGACTTTTTCGTATTCGCTTCGTTTGGTCATGATGCAAGCCGCCGTGACGGCGCTGAAATCTTGCTGCGCATCGTTGAGTGCAAAATAGCCCCAGTTGTCTTTTGGCATGCTTTGGCAGAGATGTCCTGCCACGCCGCCCGTGACGCATAGGCCAGCGTGTTGAATGGTGTTGTCGGGATAGTAGAGTTTTGCACCAACTGCGCCAACATCCTCGCGTGCGCAGATGCCAAGCATAGTTTCAATCCAATTGGGCGTAATCACTTCGGTGTCGTTATTCAGCAGCAAGAGATAATTTCCCTTGGCGCGGGCCACTCCAAAGTTCATGAGCTTGGAAAAGTTAAATTCGTGCTCCCAGGTAACAAGGCGAACGATATCAGGGTATTTGGCTTGTAACTTATCGTAATACTCGAACGTCGCATTTTCCGTGCTGTTATTTTCGATTATCACAAGCTCGTAATTGTCGTATGTGGATTTCTCGATAATTGACGTAATGCAGTTATCGAGGATATTAGCGTGATCTTTGGTCGGAATGATGATCGAAACGAGCGGATGGGAATCTGGTACGGCGTAGGTTACTTTATATGTAAAGGGACGACGCGCTTGTTCAACTTTTGCATTGAGCCCAAGTCTGTCGAGGTGATTCTGAACCGCCTTAATACCCGCAATGGTGGCATAAGGTTTGCTGTCGGCATTTGCCGCGGTTGACGTTTCGCTTAGGCGCCAGTGATATAGAACTTTTGCAACATGGTGGACGTTCCTAGCCTTTTCCACGGCCCGGAGAGTCAAATTGTGATCCTGGGCCCCATCGAACTCTTTCGTATTCGGTTGCAGCGTGTCAAGAAGGGACTTACGGATGGTAAGCATGTGGCATATATAGTTATTATTTCTGAGTAAATCGATATTGAAATCCGGTTTAAAGAACGGCTGTGCCAGCTTTCCATCGGGCATGAGTTTGTCTTCATCGCAATAAAGAAGATCAACGTTATCATTGTTTTCAATTGCCTCGGCATACGAGAACAACAAATCCGGTTCAAGGATGTCGTCATGGTCAAAGAAGCTAACGAAATCGCCCGAAGCTACGGCAACGCCTGCGTTTGTATTTTCGGAAATACCCTTATTTTCGGTAAGAATAATTGACTTAATTCTGTTGTCGCGGGCTGTCTCCTGCTCAACGCGAGCCTTTAGTTCCTGATTGTCAGGGCTTGCATTAACTAGGAGGAGCTCCCAGTTTGCATAAGACTGGTTTTTTACGGATTCGACCATATCGTTAAAAAACGAAATGGGCGTGTTGTAAAGAGGGACAATGATGCTGAATTTCGGAGCGCTATTGAAGACGATTTTTCTCTGCTTCTCCAGTGCACCAATGGTTGCCTTATGCTCTGTAAACCATTCGGGGTATTCAGGGTCAAACTGCGCATGGGTAAAGAGGAAGTTGGTCTCCTCAAGAAGCAAGCCTAATTTATCAGGCGTTAAGCAGTCAAATGCACTGAATGATGGGTGATTTTGATCGTCAATAATAAAATAGTAACGATCAAACGCCTTTGGCATGCGGATCGAGAGCTGCGTTTCAAGTTGCTTTTTCTCGGATGTAAATCCAACGCTCGTTACATTTGAACCGAAATTGACTATGCTCAGCCCAACCTCATTGAGGAACCGGTCGAGGCAGCGAAGTTTGATTTGCGAGTCATTGCGGTACGGTGTTCTAACCGTGCACCTCAGGATATACTCGTTTGAATCTTCGATGCACTGCCAAAAATCAATCGTCGCCATCTCAAACTCTGAAACGTCATCGTAATTTCGGAGTTTGCTGCACATGTCAGGTTTAATTTTGTAGTTAAGACGCGACTCCCATTTGATGTTCTTGCAATTGAGCGAAAGGGAGTCGCTGCTCAGGTTGCAACCGTCTTTGCCGATTTCGTTAAACTCAATTTTAATGGCTCGGGTATCGGGGTCGGGGATTACAAGAACGTATGAGTTCGATTCGCCGTTATTGTCCTTGAATTTTAGAAGAGACAAAGGTAAGCGGCGGTCGTCATCCGTTGCCGCTTGAGCTTTTATGCTGGAGCCTTCATGGATGCCTTCTATTTTAAGTTGCTGGTAGATTTTCCAGTTTCCTCTGCATACTCCGGTTGTTTCGACTCGCATTGTTTGCCTTTCGTTTGTTGGACACTGCTCATTGTACTTATTCACTTCATGTCTCGCTATAAATGCGGAGAGGAGTTCCGTGATTTCTGGCATTCTTAGATGTGTCGCTATGAGTTCGTCAGACGCTCCGTTCCGCTGTGTTAACATCGAAGAGGACATCTACGTACATCACGCTTTCTGTCGCTGTTGAGGTTCAGGTTATTGTCCTCGCGGCGCTCTGCTTCCTAGTCGTTGCTCATTTCGGGTCCATTGACTTCAAGGGGGTTATTATGAAAGTTGTCTTGTTTGTTGGAGGGGTTGCAAGGGTCCTAGGCGGGGGCTGCGCCCAACGAACGGATTGACGTGACGTGCGAGGTGTGTCCTAGGCCCGGGGGTTCGAATCCCCCGGCCCCCTCCGTAAAGAAAGAACCGCCATTGGGGCGACCCTTATCTCCTGGGGTGGCCGATTCGGCCGCCGCCACTCTTTTCCAGGTCTGCGGACCTGTGTTCGTCCTGGAACGGAAACAGGCTCCTCGCTATCACCCAGAGTATTCCGATGATCTCGGCGGTCGTCGCGCCCATCCAGGAAATTATCACCTCGGTAGGGATTTCGCGCTGCAGCCACATGAGACGGGCGGTGTACGCGACGACGAGGGTGTTGCATGCGACCAGCTGCCACTTGACGCACTTGAGCGCGGCCTTTCCGAGTTCGGACCGAAGGTCGTTCTCCGCCTCCATCCTCTTGACCACGCTCTCGGCCTGGGCCGCCTTGGCTCGCCGTTCCCGCTCCTCGCTCGAGCATTCGACCCTGACCTCGTCTAAATGGTCGCTTTCGATGGGGAAGACGTTTGCTCTCCTTTGTGCCGAACCCATGAGGTCGATTGCCTCTTGTGTCCCTTTTGGTGACCTGCTTCCGCGCTGGTCTGCGCTATCGCAGCCCAAGGTTTTCAACCCTATGGCCCACGGCGGTTACGGATACGTCGAGTATGTCCGTCATCTCACCGATGCTACAATTGCCCGCCCAGAGTTTCGCTACGACCTGTGCCGGCATGAGGAGCGCGGAGGCAAACGAGTTCGCCCATATCTCCTCGGGGTCTGTCCCTCGAGACGAGAGGGCGTCCCTTCGCTCAATGACCCCAGCAACCTCCCCGTCTCCTAGGTTTTGGTACGAGTGGATGTAGAGGCGCTCCGTCACCTCGCACGCCGTTATGTGCCCACCGCCTCATCCAGCTCGTCCGCGACCCTGTAGTGCGTGTTTGTGTCAATGGCTAACTGAACAGCGCATTGGACCAAATATGGTCCAATGGTTGGAGTCTTGTGGTCCGTAAGGACGTGAACCAAAGAGGCTGCATGCTTGGCTCTCTCCGTCCTTCTTTTGTGCAGTTCTGCAACCTAGGTTCGGCCTCGCGTATACTTATATCATCTGTGTACACCCAACTCTGGAGGTCCAACCTATGAAAGGCATCATCCTCGCGGGTGGCTCGGGCACGCGTCTGTACCCGCTCACGCTCGTCACCAGCAAGCAGCTGCTGCCGGTCTACGACAAGCCCATGATCTACTACCCGCTTAGCACCCTCATGCTGGCGGGCATCCGGGATATCCTGGTCATCTCCACCCCGACCGACCTGCCCAACTTCGAGCGCCTGCTCGGGGACGGCTCGCGCTACGGCGTGAACCTGTCCTACGCCGAGCAGCCCTCGCCGGACGGCCTTGCGCAGGCCTTCACCATCGGCGAGGACTTCATCGCCGGCGAGCCGTGCGCGCTGGTGCTCGGCGACAACATCTTCTACGGCAACGGCCTGTCCCGCCACCTGACGCGCGCCGTCCAGAACGCCGAGTCGGGCCGCGCCACGGTCTTCGGCTACCACGTGGACGACCCCGAGCGCTTCGGCGTCGTGGAGTTCGACGGGGAGGGCAGGGCCGTCTCCATCGAGGAGAAGCCCGCCGAACCCAAGAGCTCCTACGCCGTCACCGGCCTGTACTTCTACCCGGGCGACGTGGCAGCCAAGGCGCACGAAGTGAGGCCCTCGGCCCGCGGCGAGCTCGAGATCACCACGCTCAACCAGATGTACCTGGAGGAGGGGACGCTGTCCGTGGTGACCCTCGGCCGCGGCTACGCGTGGCTGGACACCGGCACCATGGAGAGCCTGCACGAGGCCGCGGAGTTCGTCCGCGCCGTGGAGCACTCCCAGGACCTGCCCGTGTCCGTCCCCGAGGAGATCGCCTGGGAGAACGGCTGGATCTCCACCGCCGAGCTTGAGGAGGCCGCCAAGGCCTACGGCAAGTCGGTCTACGGGCGGCACCTGAAGAAGGTCGCCGCCGGCGAGATCGTCAACAGCCCGCGCGAGTACTAGCGCAAGCTTGTTTTCTTTTAGGGGTCACCGTTTATCTGGTGGCCCCTTTCGTTATGATTACGTTGACCATAAAGACAATATGATTGGGAGTGGATGTGTTAAGCGTCTACTTTGGCGATATGCCAGAAGCGATTTACAACACAGCGACATATTTCAAAAACTCTTACCGGTCTTCTTGGATTACGGATCCCTATGCAGTCTCGATAATTAAAGATGTTGATCGATCGGATGTTGTCTCCGAAAACGTCATCGAAAGCCCTGTGCTTGGATCCATCTCCCCACTCCAGCTTTCTGGTGGCGTGAAAACGCTGCTGCTTATGAGATTTGATCGTAAGCAAATTTTTAACGCTTCTACCTGTGGTGACAACTGTGCCAAGTGGATTCTCGACATGGCGAAAGACCGCAAGCTTGTTGTGAATCTCTATCATGTGATGGACTTTGGTCGCGAGGATTTTAAAATTAAAGTCGTGAATAGTGGCCGAATCGTTCACAACATGGCCGAATTGATTCACGAGTCGATTCCGTATCTGTAGGTACTGCTTATGAACGGTTCGCATCTCGTTAAGATTTCCCGCCGCAGGGGAACTAAGTACACATTTACCATCAAGCGGAACATCACTATTGTGCGTGGCGATAGTGGCACGGGTAAGACGACACTGTTTGACATGGTCGCAGACTACATGCGAACGGGCGAGCAGTCGGGCGTTTCCTTGCAATGCGATTGTCCCTGTGTCGCCCTGACCGATTATGATTGGCGAAACCAGCTTTCGTCCGTTCATGACTCGATTGTATTTGTCGATGAGGGCTTAAAAGAGATCCATTCTGATGAGTTTGCCCATCATGTGCTGTATTCCTCGAATTATTTCGTGCTGATCTCAAGGGCTGATTTCCCCAATCTTCCGTATAGCGTGGATGAGATTTACAAGATTAAGACGAGCGGAAAATACCATTCTTTCGTCCCTGTTTATCAAGATCGCGGGAATCATCGTTATGCTATTTCCCGGTCGGCGCCAAAACAGGACTTTTCTATCCTTCTATGCGAGGACAGTAAGTCTGGCTTCCAGTTCTTTGAACGGCATTTCGCTGACAGTGAGCTTACCTGTACTTCGGCCATGACGAACAGCGCGATTTTGGGCTGGTTGGATCAGCATCTCGACGATCGCGTGTTTGTTGTCGCGGACGGGGCGGCATTTGGGTGCTATGCGGACCGCGTCCTTAAGCTGCAAGACATTCACCGCGATACTGTTACGGTTTGTCTTCCCGAATCATTCGAGTGGCTTCTACTGAGCTCCGGCGTAATTTCAGAGCTAGATGTTAAGACGGTTTTGGAAACCCCAGAAGCCTTTGTAAACAGTGAGAAGTTTAAAAGCTGGGAGGATTTCTTCTATAAGTACTTACGTGAAATAACTGGGGATTCGGTTTTTCACTACGACAAAGACTGCATTTCGGAGGCGTTTTGTACAGGAGGTAATTCTGCGAAGGTTATGGCTCTTATCGCATGCCGAAATGTCCGATAGTTTTGTTGAATAGCGTCGCGGCGTCACTTCCTGCGGCATACTAAAGAAGCTGTACATGCTTCAGATTGGATTTTCATGTCTGAGATTTTCGAACCCAAGAATATCATCGTCACTGGCGGCTGCGGCTTCATCGGCAGCAACTTCGTGCACTACGTGGTCAACAACCACCCCGAGGTGCACGTCACCGTCCTGGACAAGCTGACCTACGCCGGCAACCCCGAGAACATCGCGGGGCTGCCCGAGGATAGGGTCGAGCTCGTCGTGGGCGACATCTGCGACGCCGAGCTGCTGGACAGGCTGGTCCCCGGCCACGACGCCATCGTGCACTACGCCGCCGAGAGCCACAACGACAACTCCATCGCCGACCCGGAGCCGTTCCTGCGCACGAACGTGGAGGGCACCTTCCGCCTGCTGGAGGCCGTGAGGAAATACGGCGTCCGCTACCACCACGTCTCCACCGACGAGGTCTACGGCGACCTGGCGCTCGACGACCCGGCCAAGTTCACCGAGGAGACGCCCTATAAGCCCTCCTCGCCGTACAGCTCGACCAAGGCCAGCTCCGACATGCTCGTGCGCGCATGGACCCGCACCTACGGCCTGCGCACCACGATCTCCAACTGCTCCAACAACTACGGCCCCTACCAGCACGTGGAGAAGTTCATCCCGCGCCAGATCACCAACATAATCGACGGCGTGCGCCCCAAGCTCTACGGGAAGGGCGAGAACGTGCGCGACTGGATCCACACCGAGGACCACTCCTCGGCCGTCTGGGACATCCTCACCAAGGGCCGCACGGGGGAGACCTACCTCATCGGGGCTAATGGCGAGAAGAACAACATCACCGTCCTGCGCATGATCCTGGAGGCCATGGGCCGCGACCCCGAGGACTTCGACTGGGTCGCCGACCGTCCCGGCCACGACCGCCGCTACGCCATCGACTCGATGAAGCTCCAGCGCGAGCTCGGATGGAGGCCGGCGCACACCGACTTCGCCGGGGGCCTCAAGGCCACCATCGACTGGTACGTCGCCAACGAGTCCTGGTGGCGGCCGGCCAAGGAGGCCACCGAGGCCAGGTACAGGGCCCAGGGCCAGTAAGACCGCATCCCGGCGAACCGCGCCGCGGGGCGCCCGCGCGGGGCCGCAGGGCATGGGGATGACCCTGCGGCCCCGCGCGGGCGCCCCCGGTTACCCAACCTCTTCGATAGGAGCTTTTCCCACATGGCAGACATCGCATTCGAGAAGGACCTCTCCGTCGCCGAGACCGGCATCGGGGGCCTCAAGGTCGTCGACCTCGCCGTCCACGGCGACTCGCGCGGCTGGTTCAAGGAGAACTGGCAGCGCGCCAAGATGTGCGCCCTGGGCATCCCGGACCTCCGCGTCGTCCAGAACAACATCTCCTACAACGACAGCCGCGGCGTCACCCGCGGCATCCACGCCGAGCCCTGGGACAAGTTCATCTCCGTGGCCCGCGGCAGCGTCTTCGGCGCCTGGGTGGACCTGCGCGAGGGCAGCGCCACCTACGGCAAGGTCTACACGACCGTGCTCGACCCCTCGAAGGCCATCTACGTGCCGCGCGGCGTGGGCAACTCCTTCCAGGCCCTGGAGGACGGCACCGCCTACACCTACCTGGTGGACGCCCACTGGTCGCCGGAGCTCAAGAGGACCTACACCTTCGTGAACCTCGCCGACCCCGAGCTCGCCATCGAGTGGCCCATCCCGCTCGACGAGGCCACCGTCTCCGATGCCGACCTCAACCACCCGATGCTCAAGGACGTCGTCCCCATGGCGCCCAAGAGGACGCTCGTCACCGGCTGCAACGGCCAGCTGGGCCATGCGGTGCGTGCGCTCGCCGAGGAGCGCGGCGTGGCGAAGGACTTCGACTTCTGCGACATCGACACCTTCGACATGTCCGACCCGGACGCCTACTCAAAATACGACTGGTCGCTTTACGGTACCGTGATCAACTGCGGCGCCTACACGGCCGTGGATAAAGCGGAGACCCCCGAGGGCCGCGTGACCGCCTGGAAGGCCAACGCCGCCGGTCCCGCTCTTCTCGCACGCACCTGCGCCGAGCACGGGATCACCCTCGTCCACGTGTCCTCCGACTACGTCTTCGACGGCACCGCCGAGGTGCACGACGAGGACGAGCCCTTCTCTCCGCTGTCCGTCTACGGCCAGACCAAGGCCGCCGGCGACATCGCCGTGGCCGGGTGCCCGCGCCACTACGTCATGCGCAGCTCCTGGGTCATCGGCGAGGGGCACAACTTCGTCAAGACCATGAAGGGGCTGTCCGACCGCGTCGCCGACCCGGAGGATAAGCTCACGCAGGTCACGGTCGTTGACGACCAGCTGGGCCGCCTGACCTTCACGCGCGACATGGCCGAGGCCATCTTCCACGTGCTGGGGACGCACGCCCCCTACGGCACCTACGACTGCACCGGCTCCGGCACCGTCAAGTCCTGGGCCGATATCGCCCGCGCCGTCTTCGAGGCCGCCAACGGCAACGGGGACAGGGTCGTGCCGGTATCGACCGCCGACTACTACGCGAGCGCCGAGGGCCCCGTCGCCCCGCGCCCGGTCCACTCCGCGCTCGACCTGTCCAGGCTCGAGGCTGCCGGCTTCCACATGCCCGACTGGGAGGAAGAGCTGGGGGAGTACATCAAGACGCTCTAGGCGCTATTAACTTTTCGAGAGTAAAAGCCGCCGTTCTTTAACGGCGGCTTTTCTTGTTGGTGGCTATCTGCGCAGTGGTGCCAATAGTATTTTGCGGAAGATCTACCTCTCGCTTGGCTTGGAAGTAGGGTGGCCGGGCTGGTCGTCGTAGGCGTATTTGCTGTACACGTTGACCTCCCACTGCTTTTTTTCGACCTTTGCTACAGAATCTAGGATGAAGCCGGTCGCAAGGCTCAGGCCGCACAGGAACATAAACGAGGCGGCGAGCATAGCGGTGGGGAAGCGCGGGACGAGGCCGGTCTGGAAATATTCGACAACGATGGGCATGCCCAGGGCGAGGCCGAATACCGCGAACAGAAGCGCTACGAGGCTGAAGAACTTCAGCGGGCGGTAGTCCTTGAACAGCGTGCCGATCATCGCAACGACTTTAATGCCGTCGCTCACTGTGTTGAGTTTGGACTCGGAACCCTCGGGACGGTCGCGGTACTCGATGGGCACATCTTTGATGCGCCAGCGGTGGTCGACGGCGTGGATCGAGAGCTCGGTTTCGATCTGAAAGCCCTCGGAAAGCACTGGGAAGGTTTTAACGAACGGGCGGCTCATGGCGCGGTAGCCGGTCATGACGTCATCGAAGCTGTAGCCATAGATCCACTTGATCATGGCGCGGACCAGATTGTTGCCAAAGCCGTGGAAGGCGCGCTTGTTTTCCTCGGCGTAGGTGCCGTTTGAAAGGCGATCGCCTACGGTCATGTCGGCCGTACCGTTAAGGATGGGCTCGCAGAGGGCCTTGGCCGCCTCGGCGGGGTAGGTGTCGTCGCCGTCGACCATCAGGTAGCAATCGGCGTCGATGTCGCGAAACATCTGGCGGCATACGTTGCCCTTTCCCTGACGGGGCTCAAAGCGGACCGTGGCGCCGTGCTCGGTGGCGATGCGTGAGGTATCGTCCGACGAGTTGTTGTCATAGACATAGACCGTCGCTTGCGGAAGCTCGCGGTGAAAGTCGTCGATGACTTTGCCGATCGTGGGCGCTTCGTTGTAGCAGGGGATGATGACGGCGATGGATTCAGAATTCACTCAATGCTCCTTATACGTTCAATCCTTGAAAGTATAGCCGTTTGGGCTTGGCATCCTAAGATGTGGGTTAGTTCTCCAGTTTTGTTGCGCGAATCGTTTGCATGGCCGTCGGGTCTATACTGTTCGTTTGTCAACGATTACGAGTAAAGGAGTTGCATCCGTGTCGGATCAGACAAAGCAACAAGAAACTCGCAGTCTGCCTGCGACGTTTGCTAAGAACGAATTTGAGAAGGACGCGTTTATCCTTCGTCAGCTGGTTACCAAGGATTTTAAGATCAAGTATCGCCGTAGCGTTCTGGGCGTCGCATGGTCGGTGCTCAACCCGCTGCTGATGATGATCGTCATGGCCATCGTGTTCTCGACGATTTTTGGCCAGGGTCGCAATGGCTCAATGACGCCCGAGATGTACCCGCTGTACTTGATCGTGGGTAACATTACCTTTGCCGTCATGTCCGAGTCTACGAACCAGGCCCTGACGTCGATCGTGGGCGCTGCCCCTCTGCTCAAGAAGGTTAAGGTGCACCGCTGGGTCTTCCCGGTGCAGAAGGTGCTCTTCTCGCTGGTCAACTTTGCCTTCTCGCTGGTCGCCGTCGCCATCGTCATGCTGTGGTTCCGCGTTATGCCTTCTTGGCACCTGATTCTGCTGCCGGTTTGCCTGCTGCTGCTTATGTGCTTCTGCATGGGCCTGGGCATGATGCTCTCTGCCCTTACGGTCTTCTTCCGCGACGTTATGCATCTGTGGAGCGTCGTCATTACGGCGTGGACTTACATTACGCCCATCTTCTGGACGACTGACTATATTGCGCAAATGCCGCATCTCGTGCGTATCTTGATGTATGCGAACCCCATGTTCAACTACCTGCAGTTTATGCGCGATATCTTCCTGTTCCAGACTACGCCCTCGCTTATGACGTTTGGTATGTGCGTTGCCTGGGCGGTTCTTGCGCTTATTATTGGCTATACCGTGTTCCATAAGTCCGAGCGCAAGTTCATCCTCTACATCTAAGGAGTGCTGTGATGACTGAATCTGTTGTTGATTACAGCGAGCAGCCTCTGGCTGTCGAGGTCGACGACGTTACCATGATCTTTAACATGGCGTCCGAGTCGCTGACCAACCTCAAGGAGTACTTCATTAAGCTTGCCAAGCATGAGTTGTTCTTTGAGGAGTTTAGGGCGCTTAAGCATATCTCGTTTGATATTCATCGTGGCGAGGTCGTGGGTCTGGTCGGCACCAATGGCTCCGGCAAGTCTACGATGCTCAAGATTATCGCTGGCGTGCTTGAGCCAAGTGAGGGCAGCGTTAAGGTGCACGGTAACATCGCGCCGCTGATTGAGCTTGGTGCTGGTTTTGACCCCGAGCTGACCGCCCGCGAGAACATCTATCTGAACGGCGCCCTGCTTGGCTATACCAAGGAGTTCATCGATGCCAACTTTGACGGCATTATCGAATTCGCTGAGCTGCAGAACTTTGTCGATATGCCGCTTAAGAACTTCTCCTCGGGCATGGTGGCGCGTATCGCCTTTGCAATCGCGACGATTACCGAGCCCGATATTCTGATCGTTGACGAGACGTTGTCCGTCGGTGATGTGTTCTTCCAGCAGAAGTGCGAGGACCGTATCCAGCACTTTATCCAGAGCGGCGACGTGACGGTTCTGTTCGTTTCGCACTCTATGGAGCAGGTTGAGCGCATCTGCCAGCGTGCCGTTTGGATTGAGAAGGGTGACCTTCGCATGGACGGCCCGGTTGATGAGGTCTGCAAGGCGTATCGCGAGCAGTTCAACTAGGTTATAATTACTTGCGCCTGACAGGCTTGCGCTTGCTTGGGCGTGCGGCTATTTGCTCCATTAGCTCAGTTGGATAGAGCAGGGGACTTCTAATCCCAAGGTCGACGGTTCGAATCCGCCATGGAGCACCATCGTTTATTAAGCCCAGACCGCTTGGTGGTCTGGGCTTTTTCACATGCCGGTGTTCTTTGTTCTTGCCGGGTATACGTTTAGGCCGAAGCCGTGGCGTGAGCTGCTATTGTGCTGCTGATGTGGATTGGTTATACGGCGCGCCAAAGGGGGCTGGAGCCGAGCGTGAGCAAGCCTCTGCTTATGACGCTGCCAGCATCGTGGTTCTTCGCGTCAATCGTACGCTGTGCCTGCGATATTGGATTGGCGTACGTGATCAAGAAGGCGTAACAAAAGCGGGGAGGACCAACTTGGCCCTCCCCGCTGTATCTAGTCTGCCTTCAGGCACTCGGGCAAGACGTTTGCAACTGCATTCATCGCCTGCGGCCTCAGGTACTGCTCATTGAGCTTTACCTTTCTGTAGGCGTAGCGAGTGTCTGCCGAGTACTTGATCAATGCATCGGTGAAGAATCGCTCCCAACTTAGGTAGTCGCGGCTTTCGATGTAGCTCGAGGGGTCCTCGAGGATCTTTGAGATATCGTTACTGGGAATGAGGCCAGATTGCAGAAGCGTCCACTCAAATGATTCCGGGAGGAACAAGCGAACGTTCTTGTAAACGCGCTGTCCGAGCACCTTTTCGATGTAGGGACCAAACGCTGCGCCGTTTCCTATGGCAAGAATGTTTTGCTCGGGGCACTCGTGAATTGTTCGTTTTAGATTCGCTACGCCGGTGGCGGTGTAACAGGCGATTCCTAGCTGTTTGCAAAGAGCGTTGTAGAATTGATAGCCAGATTTGCTGTCCTCGACAACTACGGCGTCGGGTACCTCGAATCCAACATTTAGATCCTGATACAGCATACTTGCCGTGTGGTCATATAGCGGCTTGGTCACCGAGTAGTAGCGCCTGTCGCTCTTGCGGCCATTGATTGTTTTGCTTGTGGTGTTGACTAACTTCAGGATCTCATCAACGCTGTAGGGGAGCTCGTTGGCATCACGACGAGATATCAGGACAAAATAGTTGGACGAGCCGTTTACGGCTTTGGCGAAGTCCTTTGAGTAGATAAACTCGTTGCCCTCATCTAGAAAGACGATTGAATCTTCGATGATCGACAGCTCGCGTTCCCAGCGTCTGCCGGAAAGCGTTTCGCAAGGCACGTCGCAGCTGAGTGTAACGCCGCTTTCCGGTCCTCGGTCGTTGTAGTCGCGAATCATCGAGATGAGCGTCGTTTTGCCCGTGCCGCTGTTGCCGCGGATGAAGGAAATATTGCGTTTAAAGGTGAGCGTGTATTTGACTTTTGCGCGCTCCACGACAACGGTGTGCGATCCTTTCATTACTCATCAACATCCAGAAAATCATTGGTGGCACCGACGAACTCCTGCATGTTCCTGACGATGCGGCCGTCGTTATTGATGCGAATCTCAAAACGCTTCCAGGGAAATTTCATGATGTGGTAAAGGGTCACCAGCACATCCTGCTCTTTGCCAATTTTGAGCAGCCAGCGGGCGCAGTTATCTCCGCAAGTGGATGCATTGAACACCATGTTTGGTAGATTGCGCACCAGCAGCAGCGTCTTAACGCCGCCGGACAGTTCGAGTGGGGTGATCGAGCCCAGCTGCTTGCTTACGATGTTGTGGGGGCCGATGAGCTCTGATCCGTCCACGCTTTTAATGATCTGTGCGGCCATAGGGTCTTCGAACCATGAGTCCAAGTATGAGTTCCTAAAGTAGGTCTCGGTATCGTAGATGGAACCGGGGTAATCTCCCAGATGGATGCTTAGCATGCGAGTCTCCAGACGTTGTGTGGCTGCAACGATTATATGCCAGTAATAAAGTGCCGCCAGTAGCGAGGTTGCTGCTGGCGGCAATGGCATTACTGGCGTGCGAATCGGGGTTGATGGATTTGCGCGCGAGACTACTTTTCGAGTCGTTCCCTCAGCAGCTCCAGCGCGTGGGCGTAGCCCATCAGGCCTTCGCCCGTAATGGTGGCGAAGCAGGCTAGGCGTGCGTAGCTCACCTGGCGGAAGTCCTCGCGGGTCTCGACAGCGCTGATGTGGACCTCCACAGCCGGGATGGCAACGGCCTTGAGGGCGTCGAGGATCGCCACGCTCGTATGCGTGTAGGCAGCCGGGTTGATGACGATGCCGTCGACCTTGCCGTAGGCCTCCTGGATCTTGTCGACGATGTTGCCCTCGTGGTTGGACTGGAAGACCTCGACCTCGTCGAAGCCCTGTGCGGCGCCCGCTTCCTGGCAGATCTGCACTAAGCGGTCGTAGTTGTCGCTGCCATAGATGCCCGGCTCGCGAATGCCGAGCATGTTGAGGTTGGGGCCGTTGATGACGAGTGCTTTCATGGTTGCTTCCTTTGCAGTCGAGAAACCACCACAAAGGTGCCTGTCCCCTTTGTGGTGGTTTTTTAGAGAGCGGGTGGGAGGGTGTCGAGGAGGGCTTGGGCGGTATTGGCGGCGCAGTCGCGTGAGTCGATGATGTGGTCGGCCCAGGCGCGGTAGCGTGGCATACGTTGTTCCGCGAGCCTATCGATGCCGTCGCGTGCGGTGATGGGGCGGCCCTTGTGGGCGAGCTCTTCGAGCTTGCGGTTGAGCATCACAATTTTGCTGTTCTGGTGCAGCAGCGGATAGTTCTCGTCTCGCGTGACCACGCCACCGCCGGTGGAAAGCACCAGGCCGCTGCGCTTGGAGATGTCGGACAGCGCCGCCGTTTCCTGCTCGCGGAAGGCCGCCTCGCCGCGCTCGACGATATAGTCGGCGCAGGGCATCCCCAGGCGTTCCTCAAGCGCGCGGTCCAAGTCTATGTGCTCGCGACCCGTGCGCAGGGCAATCTGTTCACCCACGCGGGTCTTGCCCGAGCCCGGCATGCCAATCAGCGCGATGTTCTGTTCGCGGCGTGACAAGCGCTCCGTTACGTCCAGGATGCGCCCGCGCGGGGTGACCTGGCCGGTATAGCGCTCGACGGCCTGTGCCGCTTGGGCCACGAGCATCAGCAGGCCGCCGATGCAGGGGATACCGCGGCGCTCGGCCTCGAGCATCAGTCCCGTGCGGGCGGGGTTGTAGACAATGTCGATGACGCCCTCGAGCGCATCGAGCCCTTCGAGCGTGCAAGGCGCGTCGGGGCAATGGGGGAACATGCCGGCGGGCGTGCAGTTGACGAGTAGGGCGGCGTCGGACTGCTGCACGATGTTGCCGTAGTTGACCTCGCTCGTGCGACCCACGGGCACAACGATGGCGCCCAGGTCTCCCAGCACCATCGTTGCCGTGGTGCCGGCGCCACCGGTGGCTCCGAGCACGAGGGCCTTCTTGCCGGCAACCTCCACACCCAACTCCTCAACCAGGCATTGGAAGCCAAAGTAGTCGGTGTTGTCGCCGCGCAGGCGGCCGTCGGGCAGGCGCGTGATGGTGTTGACGTTGCCCATACGCTCAGCGAGCGGGCTCAGCTCGTCCAGGTACTCCATGACGGCGCGCTTGTAAGGGATAGTCACGTTGGTGCCCTCCCACTCTTCGCCCGTCATAAAGGCCGCGAGGTCCTCAGGCTCGCGCTCAAATCGCACGTACTCGAGCCCAGCGAGCTCTTTGTAGATGGTCGGGGTGTAGCTGTGGCCCAGCACGCGGCCCAGCACGCCGTAGGGGCGGGTTGCGGCGACGTCAGTCATCTAGAGCACCTCCGTGTAGCTGCCAAAGTAGGTGAAGCTCTCGCACACGTCGTCGATGGAATCGAGCAGGTCGTCGAGGGCCTTGCTGCCAAAGGGGCAGTCCAGATCAAAGTAGAACATAAACTCAAAGTCGTGGCCGGGGATGGGGCGGCTCTCGAGTTTGATGAGGTTGATGTTGAGCGCGTAGAAGCGCTCGAGCACGCGATAGAGGGCACCCGGCTCATTGGCCGTGGTGATCATGAGCGAGGTACGGTTGGCACCGGGATAGACGCGTGGCTCGCGGCTGATGACGACAAAGCGTGTGTAGTTGTTGTCCGAGTCCTGGATGTTGGACTCCAGCACCTCCAGGCCATAGAGTGTCGCGCAGCTGCGCGATGCGATGGCGGCAACATCGGTGCGCCCGGAGCTGGCGACCATCTCGGCCGACATGGCGGTGTTGGGGTACTTGGTGGCGTGCAGGTCGTGGGACTCGATAAAGCCGGCACACTGGGCAATGGCTTGGCCGTGGCTGTAGACCTCGCGCACGTCGGCGAGCTTAGTGCCGGGCTTGACGAGCAAGTTGTGGTCGATCTTGAGGCGAAGCGAGCGCACGATGTGGAAGTCGAACTGGGCGAGCAGGTCGTAGACGGCGTTGACCGAGCCGGCGGTGGAGTTCTCGATGGGCAGCACGCCAAACTCGCAGAAGCCGTCGCGCACAGCGCGCATAACGCCTTCGAAGGTCTCGAAAAACGCGATGTCGGGCACGTCGAAGAGTTTGCACGCGGCGATTTGGCTGTAGGCACCTTCGACGCCCTGGCAGGCGACGGTTGCCGTCTGGGGGAAGGGTGTGTCAAAGGCTGCGGCCATGGCATGGGCCTTTTGCGACACCGTGATGCCCTTGAGCTCGTTGATGTAGCGCTGCTGCTCGGCCTTGCTCATGCTCATGAGGAGACGGAACAGGGTGATGGTCTGCGCCTTGTAGCGCTCGGGCGCGCGGCTGGCGAGGTTGTTGAGCTTGGAGCGCTCACGGGCGGGGTCGAAGACGGCCTTGCCCATCTCGATTTTTGACTTGGCTACCTCGGTGGCAATGTCCATTCGCTCGACAAAGCTGTTGAGGAGCGTGGTGTCGATGCCATCGATGGCCTGGCGGATGTCAGCAAGGTCCATGGAGGCCCCTTTCACGTAACGGCTGAGTTGGCAGGCAACCCAGGTGAGTCGGGTTAGAGCTGGGCGGCGTCCTCGAGGAGAGCGTCCCAGATGGCGAGGGCGGCGGCTGCTTCGGCTACGGGGACGGCTCGGGGGACGATGCAGGGATCGTGGCGGCCGTGGATCGAGAGCTCGGCATTTTCCATGGCGTCCATGTCTACGGTCTGCTGCTCGCGGCCAATCGAGGGCGTTGGCTTTACGGCCATGCGCCACATGACGGGCGCGCCGGTCGAAATACCGCCCAGGATGCCGCCGGCGTTGTTGGACTCAACCTCGATCTCGCCGGTCTCGGCGTCGATGCGATACGGATCGTTGTTCTCGCTGCCGCGCATGGCGGCCACGGCAAAGCCCATGCCAAACTCCACGCCCTTCACGGCGGGAATGCCAAACGCAATCTGCGCGATGCGGTTCTCGATGCCATCGAACATGGGGTCACCGATGCCCGCGGGAAGCCCGTAGATGCCGCACTCCACAATGCCGCCGATGCTGTCGAGTTCATCGCGCGCGGCCAGAATTTCCTCGCGCATGCGACCGGCAGCGGCGGCGTCGATGCAGGGCAGGTCGTTCGTAAGGATCGCCTTGCGGTCGGCCTCGCGATAGACCATGTCGTCCATGGGCAGGTCGGAGATGCCGCCGATCTGCGCGACGTGCGCCATGACCTTGATGCCACGGGCCTCGAGCGCCTGCAGCGCGATGCCGCCGGCGATGCATAGGGGAGCCGTTAGGCGGCCGGAGAAGTGCCCACCGCCCGCGACGTCGTGCATGTTGTGGTACTTCAAGCGCGCAGGGAAGTCCGCATGTCCCGGACGGGGCTTGCGGCGCAGCTCGGAGTAATCCTTGGAGCGCGTGTTGGTGTTCTCAATAATCGCTGCGATGGGTGCGCCGGTGGTGTGTCCATCGACCACACCGGCGATGATATGCGCGGCGTCGGCCTCGCGACGTTTGGTCGCGGTCTCGTCGCGACCGGGGGCGCGACGGTCAAGGAAGGCCTGCAGCTGCTCCTGGTCCACGGCGATACCTGCCGGAATGCCATCGAGCGAGCAGCCGATAGCGGGGGAGTGCGACTGGCCGAAGATGCTTAAGTGCAAGACGTTGCCAAAGGTCGAGGACATGCTATTCCTCCTCGAGCGTGACCTTGCCGCCCAGTAGGCGGTAGTGGTCGAAGAAATCGGGATAGGACTTGTTGACGGCCTCGGCGCCGTGGATCACGACCTCGCCGGTGGCGCGGCTCGCGGCGATGGCGGCCATCATGGCGATGCGGTGGTCGTTGTGCGAATCGACCTCGCCGCCAGTAAAGGCGTCGACACCCTTGATGATGAGGTCGTCACCGGCAATGCGTACCTGTGCGCCCAGTGCGGTGAGCTCGCGGGTGGTAGTGGCCAGACGGTCGGATTCCTTGATGCGCAGGCGGGCGCAATCGCGGATGAACGTGCGGCCTTGCGCCAGCGATGCCACGGCCGAGATAACGGGCACCAGGTCGGGGATGTCGTGGGCACTCATCTCAAAGCCGGCGAGCTTGTCGGACTGCACGGTGGCGGCGTTGGTGGAGCGCACGATGCGGGCGCCAAAGCGCGAAAGCGCGGCAAGCACGTTGCGGTCGCCCTGGGCCGAGCTCAGGGACACACCCTCGACGGTGATGGGATCGGAGCCGATGGCGCCGGCGCACAGCCAAAAGGCAGCGTTGGACCAGTCACCCTCGACGGCCACGTTACCGGGCGTGCGGTACGAGCCGCTGCTTACGCGGAAGTTCGTGACCTCGGGCTGGCCGTCCTTGGCCGGAATGCGCTCGACGTTGACCTCGACGCCCAAGGCCTTCATGGCCTGGATTGTCAGGTTGATGTAAGGGCGGCTCTCGATGAGGCCGGTCACCTGCACGCAGGAGGGCTGGGCCAGCAGCGGGGCTGCCAGCAGCAGGCCGGAGATATACTGCGAGCTCACGTTGCCCGGCAGCACGAAAGTGCCCGGGCGCATGCGTCCGCTCGTCTTGAGCGGAAAACCGCCCAGGCCCTGCAGGTCGCAGCCGGCGGCGATGATCTCGTCCGAGAGCGGGGACAGCGGGCGGGCGCCTAAGCGTCCCTGACCCACAAAAGTTGCTTCTGCGCCCAGCGCGCAGGCGACGGGCAACATAAAGCGGAGCGTGGAGCCGCTCTCGCCGCAGTCGAGCGTGCCACCGGCAAGGGCCTTGAGCAGGCCAAATTCAATGCTCTTCATGGTGGGGTGGACCTGGAAGCCGTCCTCGACGGTCTCGATGCGAGCACCCAGGGCCGTAAGGCAACGCACCGTAGCCTCGATGTCGGCGCAGGTGGTGTTACAGGCGACGTGTGTCTCGCCGTTGGCAAGCGCAGCGCAGATGATGAGACGGTGCGCCATCGACTTGGACGCGATGGCGGGAACGGTGCCCTTAAGCGGGGACGGGGTGATGCGGGCTAGCATGCGGATGCGTCTCCCTTCTGGCCGAGGCCCTCGGCAATGAGTTCGTGGAAAGTGGAAAGCGGCGTGCGGTCGATGCTGCAGCGGCTAATGCCGTGCGGAATCACCAGGTCGATGGTGTCGCCCGCGCGCTTCTTGTCGTGGAGCGCCTCGGCAAAGACGGCATCGGCATCTAGGTCGCAGCGGGTCTTGAGGCCATGGCGGGCGCAGAGCTCCTCAATACGACCGGGCAGTGCAGCATCGCAGGCGCCGTGCAGGGCCGCGGCGCGCGTGATGATGCCCATACCGATCGACACGCAGTTGCCGTGCCCGAGCTCAAAGTGCTCGCAGGCTTCGACGGCGTGTCCGGCGCTGTGTCCAAAGTTGAGCAGCTTGCGCTGGTTGGTTTCGCGCTCGTCGGCGACGACCACGGCGCGCTTGATGTCGATGTTGCGGGCGATGATGAGTGCTACGCGGGCCACATCGCGGTTGAGCAGCTCCAGCGTGAGCGGGGTCTTCTCCAGCTCGGCGAAAAGCTCCGGGTCGGCGATCACGGCGTGCTTGACGACCTCGCCGCAGCCGTCGGCGAACTGCTCGGGCGTGAGGGTGGCCAGGCACCCCACGTCGGCGATAACCACGCTCGGCTGCCAAAAGGCGCCGGCCAAGTTCTTGCCGGCAGCCAGGTCGATGGCGGTCTTGCCGCCCACCGACGAATCCACCATGGCGAGCAGGCTCGTCGGGATCTGCACAAACTTGCAGCCGCGCATGTAGGTCGCGGCCACAAAGCCCGCCACATCGCCCACGACGCCGCCCCCGAGTGCCACGATCACGTCGGAGCGCGAAAGCTCGTGCTCGGCCACAAACTCCAAAATGGCAACATAGGTTTCGGCGCGCTTATGGGCCTCGCCGGCCTCGAAGGTGCAGATGCTCACCTCGTAGCCTGATGCCTCCAGGCTCTGCTTAACGGGCATCTGGTAGAGCGGGCCTACGTTGGTGTCCGTCACGATGACGGCCTTGGTGCCGCCGGCAGTGGCGCGCACGAGCGGTCCCGCCTGCTCCAGCAAAAACGTGCCAACATGCACCTGGTAGGGGCGTGCGGTGTCGATATCGATGGTAATCGCCATAAGCTTCGGTCCTTTCGACCTGGCGTGATAGGTGGTCTAGTGGGAGGCCTCGTCGTCGAGTGCGCGCTTAATGCGGTCGCCCTCGGCAAGGAGATTCTCCAGATAGCGCTGGTCGCGGTTCTTGAGCGCACGGCTGTAGGCGCCAAGCGACTCGATCAGATGGTCGATCTCGAAGGCGAGCGCGTCGGCGTCGTCGATCATGAGCTCGGACCACATTTGCGGGTTGAGGTGCGCCACGCGGGTGAGATCGCGGTAGCTACCGGCCGAAAAGCCGTGGTGGACCTGGGCGGTGGGGCTTTTGACGTAGGCGTTGGATACCACGTGCGCAAGCTGGCTCGTGAAGGCGATGACGCGGTCGTGCTCGGCGGCGCTGGTCACGCTGAACTTGCCAAAGCCCAAGGGGCGCACCATCTCGCGCACCTGGCCCAAAAGCTCCAGCTTGAGCGCATCGTCTACCGCGGGCGGTACGAGCACCAGCGGGGCGCCCTGGAACAGGTCGGCACGAGAGTTAGCGTAGCCCGAGAACTGGGTGCCCGCCATGGGGTGCGCGCCCACAAAGTAAAAGCCGTGCTCGCGGGCAAGCTCAAAGGCACGTTCGCACACGATGCCCTTGACGCCCACCGTGTCGATCACCACGGGGCCCATGATGGCGTCGGTGTCGGTGGCGTCGGCGAGCGCCTTGGCGTGCGTCTCGAGCCACTCGATGCATGCCTCGGGGTAGCAAGCCAGGACGATGATGTCGCATTCGCCGAGTGTCTTGTCGTTGAGCTCTCCGGCGACAGTGCCCATGCTGGCGGCCGTCATGACATCGTCATCGGGGTCCCAGGCCAGCACGCGAACGCCCGCCTGTGCATAGCCGCGGGCAAAGCTACCGCCGATGAGGCCCAGGCCGACGATACCGGCGCACTTGGGGCCGCCCTGGTTAACACGCGCGTTTCTCACCGTACCCATGAGCTACTCCATGGTCTCTTGGCAGACGACCTCGCGGATGGCTCGGATGCGGCGCATGGTGTCGTCGAACTGATCGGGGGTGAGGGCCTGGGCGCCGTCGGACCAGGCGCGGCTCGGCTCGTCGTGGACCTCGATCTCCAGGCCGTTGGCACCGCAGGCGGTCGCGGCGAGCGCCATGGGCTCAACGTAGCGGGTGTAGCCGGTGGCGTGGCTGGGGTCGGCGACGACGGGCAGGTGCGATAGGTGGTGCAGCACCGGCACGGCGTTGAGGTCGAAGGTATTGCGGGTGCGGGTCTCGAAGGTGCGGATGCCGCGCTCGCACAGGATGACGTTGTCGTTGCCCTCGCTCATGATGTACTCGGCTGCCATAAGCAGCTCGTCGATCGTGCCGGACATACCGCGCTTGAGCAGAATCGGGGTCTGGGTCTTGCCGACCTCCTTGAGCAGGGGGAAGTTCTGGGCGTTGCGGGCGCCGATCTGCATGACGTCAATCTTCTTGTCCAAGAAGACCTGCACGTCGCGTGGATCCATGATCTCGGTGACGATCGGCATGTCGAGCTCGGCAGACGCCTCGCACAGCAGGTCGAGGCCGGCGGGGCCCATGCCCTGGTAGGCGTAGGGGGAGGTGCGGGGCTTGTAGGCACCGCCGCGCAGCATCGTGGCACCGGCGGCCTTCACGCGGCGGGCGATGCGGATGAGGTTCTCGCCCTCGACGGAGCACGGGCCGGCGATGACCTGGAACTGGTCGCCGCCGATCTTGACGCCGTGGCCGCAGTCGATGACGGAGTCCTCGGGGTGGAATTTACGGTTGGCGCGCTTGAACGGCTCGGAGACGCGCTGCACGCGCTCGACGACATCCATGGACTCGAGCAGGAACGGGTCGATCTTGGTCGTATCGCCCACCAGGCCGATGATCGTCTCGTTCTCGCCGCGCGAGACATCGGTCTTCAGACCCTTTTTCTCAATCCAGCTGACGATATGGCTTACGGCCTCGTCGCTGGCGCTCTGCTTTAAAATTGCAATCATGGTGTGCCTCTCACCTCGATGGATAACTTTTGCAAAAACGGCCCGCATCGCGAGCCGTGTATATATGGTGCATGAGAGTTTATACTATCTGACTCGCTTTTGCCTTCTAAAGTGGGCCGTTGCGGCTCGTCTTCCTCGGAATTGCAAAGCTTTTTCTTTTATTTTGATAGCTCGTGGTGCACTTGGGTATAATGCCAACCGTTGGCCCTATTAGCTCAGGGGATTAGAGCGTCTGCCTCCGGAGCAGAAGGCCGTTGGTTCGAATCCAACATGGGGCACCATCGAACGTAAGACCGTCCGAACCTCGCATGGTCCGGGCGGTCTTCTTATACCGACGCGACGTGATGGGATGTGGTATGGCAGCAACGGATATCGAGCGCGGACTCTCAACCGCCGAGGTCGAGGAGCGTATCGCCGCCGGTAAAATCAACCGCAACATGGAACTCAAGACCAAGTCGGTCAAAGAGCTCATCATCGAGAACCTCTGCACGCTGTTCAATTTGATCAACGTGATCTTGGCTTTCCTGGTCATTTTGACCGGTTCGTTTAAGAATCTGACGTTCCTGTTCGTGGTGTTCTTGAACACCGCTATTGGCGTCATTCAGTCCATGCGTTCCAAGAAGATGGTCGATAAGCTCACGCTGCTGACCTCCAAGAAGGCCATCGCGGTGCGCGATGGCGCCGAGGTGGAGCTCGACCTGGACCAGATCGTGCTCGACGACATCATCCGCCTGGGGCGCGGCGACCAGATTCCCGCTGACGCCGTGGTGGTTTCGGGCGAGGCGCTCGTGAACGAGAGCCTGCTGACGGGCGAGAGCGACCTTATTAAGAAACAGCCCGGTTCCGAGCTCATGAGCGGCAGCTTTATCGACTCGGGCCTGCTGCGCGCCCGCGTGATCCATGTCGGCGCCGACAACTACGTGGCCAAAATTAATAACGAGGCCAAGTACGTCAAAAAGGTCAATTCCGAGATCATGAACGCGCTTAACGCCATCGTGCGCTTTGCGAGCATCATCATGATTCCGCTTGGCCTGGCTCTGTTCGCCTCGAGTGTAAGTGGGCTGTGGGATGCCGCGGGAACCCCGGGCGATAGCGCGCTTTCGTGGTGCTTCTCCGAGCTGTTGGCTGGTCATGTGCCTTCGTCGGCGCTGCTGTCCACGGTGGGCGCCCTGCTGGGCATGATCCCGCAAGGCCTGGTGCTGCTGACCTCGTCGGTGCTCGCCATCGCCACGGTGCGCCTGGCCCGCCGCAAGGTGCTGGCGCAGCAGCTCTACTGCATCGAGACGCTCGCGCGCGTCGACGTGCTGTGCCTGGACAAGACGGGCACCATCACGTCGGGTCGTATGGAGGTCGAGGGCACCTACCCGCTGCCTGTTGAGGGTGTTGGCTTTGGCGTGGACTCGGAGGAGGCGGCTGTTCCCGTCGATACCACAGTGCTCGATTTTGCGCTGGCTAACGTCGCGCGTGCGACTTCGGCCGATGCCAACGAGACCTGCCAGGCGCTGCTCAACTATTACGCCGATCGCCCGGTCGAGGTGTCTGAGCCGCTGTCGGTCATTCCGTTCTCGTCGTCTAAAAAATGGAGTGGCGCTTCTTTTGCGCAGGGCTCCTATGTGATGGGTGCCGCGCAGTTTGTGCTCTCTGATCGTGTGTTTTCGCAGGTCGAGAACCGTGTCGCCGAGCTTGCCGATACCTGCCGCGTGCTCGTGGTGGCGCGCGTGGACGGCTTTACGCCCGATGGGGATATGGTGGGCGAGGCCGAGCCCGTGGGCTTTGTGACCATCCGCGACGAGATTCGTACCTCGGCGGCCGAGACCATCGGCTACTTTAACGAGCAGGGCGTGACCCTCAACGTGATCAGTGGCGACGACCCGCGTACGGTGTCGTCGATCGCGCGCGTGGTGGGCGTGCCGGGGGCGGACGCTTATGTGGACGCCACGACGCTCGATACACCGGCCAAGCTTGATGCCGCAGTGGACCGCTACCATGTCTTTGGTCGTGTGACCCCGCAGCAGAAGCGCGAGCTCGTGCAGGCGCTCAAGCGCCGCGAGCACACCGTGGCCATGACGGGCGACGGCGTCAACGACGTGCTGGCGCTCAAGGAGGCCGACTGCTCCGTGGCCATGGCGGCCGGCTCCGATGCCGCGCGTAACGTGGCCGAGATCGTACTCGTCGACAACGACTTTGCCTCGATGCCCGCCGTGGTGGCCGAGGGCCGTCGCTCCATCAACAACCTGCAGCGTTCGGCCTCACTGTTCCTGACCAAGACGCTGTTCTCGATGGGCCTGGCGGCGCTGTGTATCGCGCTGCCGCCGTACCCCTTCGAGCCCATCCAGATGACGCTCATTAACTTCTTCTGCATCGGCGCGCCGGGCTTTGTGTTGGGCCTGGAGCCCAACAATGCTCGTGTGAAGGGTGCGTTTTTGAGCAACGTACTCAAGCGTGCACTGCCGGCGTCGATTGCGGTCATTTTGGCTGCGGCGCTCGATATCTTTGTGGCGCGCGTGTTTGGCTTTAGCCAGCTCACGCTGTCTACGATGTGCCTGCTTACGTCGTGCGCGGCGAGCGTCAGCCTAATCTGGCGCATCTCGCAGCCTCTCACGCCCTTACGTGTGGTGCTCTTTGTGTTTGTAGTCGCCGGCATCCTGGTGGGCGTTATCGGATTCCCGGAGCTGCTGTCTATTGCCAACCTGTCGATGGGCCAGATGGTTATCTTGGCTGTTATCGTGGTCTTTACCTGCTCGGTGTTCTTTAAGCTCGCCACGATGATGGATTCGCTCAAGCCGCGTCGTCGTCATGCCGCAACTGGTTTTGGCCGCGGTGTGCGCGTCCGCCTGGGTCGCGGTGGCGGCAAGGTGAGCTCGACGGGCTCGACGGCCGAACGTTTTGCCAAGCGCGTCGTCGCCGACATGGCGCAGCGCCGCGAAGATCGCACCGCTCGCGAGGCCGAGGCCCGCGCACTCGAGGGCGTGGCCCAGGCCCAGCCCAAGAAAAAGAAGAGTACCGGAGCTAAGCGCTCTCGTGTGACCAAGTCCGCCCAAGGCATCAAAGTCTCGATGCCAAGCAAAAAGAAGAAGTAGCTACGCGCCCTGGCGATGTTGAATTGGTGCCTTGTTCCTGTGGGGCCGTGGCGATGTTATGCTCTAACCTCGATTGTTTGAATTGCTTCGAAAAGAGGATGCCGTGATCTGCCCGCATTGCCTTAAGACTATCGAGGACGGCGCCTCGTTCTGCCCCTACTGCAACGCCTATGTGGGTCCGGGCGATGGTCCCGAGCACACCGAGTTCGTGTTCTGTGAGGGCTGCGGTGCCCGTCTTTCTCCGCATGATCGCACGTGCCCAAAATGCGGACGCCCTGCTCCGGGTATCCTCTCCGAGGACGCGGCCGCATCCGACCTGGCAGCGGGCCGCACGGCGGGCTTTCCGCGCCTAACGCAAGAGCAGATCGATACCGAGGTGCCTCATGCGCCCGCCTCGGCTGCCGCGGTTCTTTCGGACGCCGCCGATCCTAACGAGACCTGCGTGCTGCCGGCTTTCGATAAGGATTTCGGTATCCCCAAGGTCGATATTCACACGCCCGTTTCCCTGCATGACGATGCTCAAAAACCCAAGCGCAAGGTGCATCCCGACGAGGACGCCTATCACAAGCACAAGCGTCATATCCCCAAGCCGCTCATCGTCATCGCGGTCCTTGCCGTCGTTTGCGGCGGTGCCTATTGGTTCGTGACGGCCGATCCCATGGGTGTCATGCCTGCCTTCTACGACCAGTTTGGCCAGGCTGCGCAGACGACCTTCCCCACGCGCCAAAAGGGCGAGGCGACTGAGGACGATACCAAGCAGGACGATTCTGCCGAGGTGGTCCAGGAAGAAACCGTGCTCACCGATGATCAGCTCTATACCAGACTCGACGGTCTGTATCAGACCATCGTGTCCTACGGTGATGAGGACCAGATCGGCGAGGTCATCGATTCCTTTAACAACGGCTATCTCCGAACGCCGCTGTCCACCCGCCAGGAGCTGTCGCAGAGTGCCTACGCCCTGCGCGACCAGATCAAAAAGACGCAAGATGAGCTTAACAACCTTAAGTATCAGGACGATACGGTCTATGCGGACGACATCGCCCACTTAAAGCAGCTTGCCGAGTGGATGTACGAGCGTGTCGACGTGATCTGCCAGAGCTGGGATATCTCGCTGGCCATTCCCGATGGCGAGTCGATGAGTTCCCACCAAAGCGAGATCCTGGCGCCCATCGCACAGGGCGGCAACAGCGCGCTGAACCAGTACGACGCCAATGTGGGCTCCTGGAAGCCGCAGCAGCGTTCCCAAAATTAGTTCGCCATAGTCGGCATAACCTACGTGCGCAATTGATGTAAGCGCATGCTTATTGCTACAATTCGTACAAATATGCTTTAAACGCACGAGGAAGGAACCACATGTTTGGTTTTAAGAAAGAGCTCTACACGCCCGAGTATCAGCTTGCCGGCGACGAGTGCGCCGTTATCGAGACGTCGAAGGGTACCATCAAGGTCAAGTTTGACGGCGAGGGCGCTCCCATTCATGTCGCGAACTTCTGCGAGCTTTCCACGATGGGCTTCTATGATGGCCTTAAGTTCCATCGCTATGTGCCCGGTTTTGTCATCCAGGGCGGCGACCCCAATACCCGCGATATGTCCGGCGCCGACGTCGCCGCTGGTCTTGAGGGCCCCGACGGCATGCCCGGTACCGGTGGCCCCGGCTACTGCATCAAGGGCGAGTTTGCCACCAATCCGCGCAACAGCCATGTCGATGGTGCCCTTGCCATGGCACGCTCCATGGACCCCGATTCCGCGGGTTCGCAGTTCTACTTCTGCCTGGGCGCCCAGCATAACCTCGATTCCGGTTACACCGTCTTTGGTACCACGGTCGAGGGTCTCGATGTGATTTCGCAGCTGCGTGCCGGCGACGAGATCGTCCATGTCGAGATCGTTCACGAGTAAAGGGGACTTCCTTGAATAGCCAGCTGATCCAACAGGGCCGCGCCGCTTACCGCGCGGGTGATTTTTCCGCTGCAGCCCAGATGCTTGGGGCGGCAAAGACTCCCGATGAGATTATGGGCGAGGCCGATCACCTTCGTGGCAACGCCTTGATGCACCTGGGCATGTATGCCGAGGCCGCCGAGGCTTATGCTGCCGCCCTCAACGACGGCACCTACGGCAAGCGCGGCGCGCTGCTCACCAACCGCGGCAAGGCGCTCGCCGCCGTGGGCGACTACACGACGGCCGCCCAGGCGTTCTCTGGTGCTACGCAGGATGCTTCCTATGCCACGCCGTTCAAGGCCTATCTGGGCCTGGGCAATGCGCTGTTCCAGTCGGGCGATTATGCCAACGCGGGTACTGCCTTCCGTCAGGCTGCCATCGACGGCGCCAATCCGGCTCCTGCCGCCGCACTGGGCGAGCTTGGTCGTTGCTTCATTAAGCTCGGCCGTCCGGCGGATGCCGTGGAGACCTACCGCACGGCTATCGACTTTGCCGGCCCCCGCGACGACACGCGTGCGCTCAACGCCGGCATGGGTCAGGCACTTTCTGCCGCCGGCCGCCCCTCCGACGCACTCGACGCCTTTAACGCCGCTACTGCCGATGGCATCTACCAGCTCACCTCCGAGCAGGCCGATGAGCTTGCCCGCGTGCACGATTCGCTTGCCGCGCTGTCTGCCCAGACGGCTATGGCCACGGCTCCGGCGCCCGCGATGGACGCTCCTGCCGTCGATCCGCTCGATCCTACGGGCGCGACCGGTCAGTTTATGCCCGATCCCTCGGACACCGGCTTCTTTACGCTGTCCGAGTCCGAGATGGTCCAGCAGGACCGTCAGGATCGTAAGCAGGCCAAGGTCCGTCGTCGCCATCGCCACACGGGTCTCAAAGTCTTCATCGTGCTGCTTCTGCTCATCTTGATTGCTGCGGGCGGTCTGGGCTTTGCCTACACGCGCGGCTTTGGCTTCCCCTCGCAGGAGTCGGTTATCACCGATCTGTTCCAGGCTGCCGGCGACGGTGACACCGCAAAGGCCGAGTCTTGCCTGGCCTCGAGCCTGTCCGAGGACGCCAAGTCGATGATCATCTCCTCGATTCCGCAGGGCGCCACCGTGTCCGTCGAGGGCATGGATCAGTCCATGACCGAGACGACCGCCAAGGTTAAGGCATCGCTGTCCAAGGGCGGCGAGCAGGAGTACACCGTCAAATTCGTGCGCTCTGACAACCATATCGGCTGGGCCGTTTCCTCGCTCGATATGGATTTCTCGGCTGCTGACAACCAGTAGTGACCTTATGGGATTTAGCTTTGCCCGGCGCTTCACCGCAAGTGAGGTGCCGGGCTTGCGCTAGTATCATGAACTAGTAGTTTTCCAGCAATCATCCAACACATCAGGAGTTGCGTTGTTTTCTTTGATGGATATGTTCTTCGGTAGCTATGCGGGCGATCTTGCCATCGACCTCGGCACCGCAAATACGCTTGTCTCCGTGCGCGGCAAGGGCATCGTCATCCGCGAGCCCTCTGTTGTCGCCATCGACAAGAACGACGAGCGCATCCTGGCGGTCGGTATCGAGGCAAAGCGCATGCTCGGCCGTACGCCCGGCAACATCGTGGCCGTTCGTCCCCTGAAGGACGGCGTCATCGCCGACTTCGATGTTACCGAGGCCATGCTTCGCTACTTTATCGACAAGGCGTCCGAGAAGCGCTATCCGTGGACCCCGCGTCCGCGCGTTGTCGTCTGCGTTCCTTCCGGCGTCACGTCGGTCGAGAAGCGAGCTGTCTTTGAGGCCACGATCCAGGCCGGTGCCCGCCAGGCCTATCTGATCGAAGAGCCTATGGCCGCCGCTATCGGCGCCGACCTGCCCGTCGAGGAACCCACCGGCTCCATGGTCATCGACATCGGTGGCGGTACCACCGAGGTCGCTGTTATCGCTATGGGCGGCATCGTCGTCTCGCAGTCCATCCGTATTGCCGGTGACGAGTTCGACCAGGCCATCCTCACGCACGTTCGCGATGCCTACAACCTGGCCATCGGCGAGCGTACGGCAGAGGACATCAAGATCAAGGTCGGTTCCGCCGTGCCGCTCAAGGACGAGCTCGACGTCGAGGTCAACGGCCGCGACGTGATCACCGGTCTGCCCAAGACCGTGCGCATCGAGAGCGAGGAGATTCGTCGCGCACTCAACAAGCCACTCGACGAGATGGCCAAGGCCGTCAAGGACGCACTCGACGCTACGCCTCCCGATCTTGCCTCGGACCTTATGTACTACGGCATTTTGCTGACCGGTGGCGGTGCGCTGCTGCGCGGTCTCGACGTGCGCCTGCGCGATGAGACCGGTGTTTCGGTCAACGTCAGCCCCACGGCGCTCGATAATGTCGTTAACGGCTGCGCCCGCGTGCTCGAGGCCAATGCGTTTGATGGCGGCTTCGTCCAGACCAATGCTTAATTTCCAAAAGGTGGATTCCATTTGGCACGATCTTCGGGTTTCTCCACAAATCTGAATACCAAGCGACAATCAACGGGTATGCGCCCGTTGATTGTTTTCAGCCTGATTTCGGTGTTGCTGCTCACGTTTTACATCCGCGAGGGCGAGGCAGGGCCGATTCATGCCGTGCGTTCGGGCGTAACGACGATTACCTCTCCGGTGCGCTTTGTGGGCTCGGCTGTGGCGGCTCCCTTCAATGCGATTGGCAACGTGTTCTCTAACCTAACGGCGTCGCAGGACACGCTCGACGAGCTCAAGAAGCAAAATGAGGAGCTGACCTCTAAGGTCGCCGAGCTTTCTGAGGCTCAAAAGACCGCTGAGCGTCTGGAGGGGCTGGTCGGCCTGCAGTCGACCTACAACCTCAAATCGACCGCAGCTCGTATCGTTGGTGCCTCGGGCGATGCCTGGACCTCGACCGTCACGATTGATAAGGGTTCTGCCGACGGGCTTACCATCAACATTCCTGTGACGAGTTCGGCCGGTGTTATCGGCCAGATCATCGAAGTCTCGGCCAAAACGTCCACCGTGCGCCTGATTGGCGACGAGAACTCCGGCGTATCCGCCATGGTGCAGGACACGCGCGCCCAGGGCATGCTGCAGGGTCAGGCTGACGGCACGCTGCGTCTTGAGTACGTGAGCGTCGACTCCGATGTTAAGGTTGGCGACATCATCGTGACCTCGGGCATCGGTGGCGTGTTCCCCAAGGGTCTACCGCTCGGCACCGTCTCGTCGGTTGAGAAATCGGCAAACGACGTGTACTACACCATTGTGGTGCGCGCTCAGACCACGGCCGAGAACAACGAGGAAGTGCTGGTCATCACCTCGCTGACCGACGAACAATCGGCCTCGGATGAGGACGTGAGCACGGCCAACAGCACGCCGCAGGGAACGTCGCGCGACGCTGCGACCAAGACGAAGGACGAGAGCTCGGATGACAGTTCCGACACGTCCGAGACGACCGATTCTGGCTCGAGCGAATAGGGGGCATGTCCATGGATCTACACGAGCAGGGGATGAGCTCCCGTACGTTTGTGATCGCCGCCATCGTGTGCGTGCTGCTGCAGGCAGGCCTGGCACCGCAGATCTCCATTGCGGGCGGTCGCGTCAACTTCATGATTATCCTGGTGTGCCTAAGCGTGTTCTCGGGCGACCCGACCCGTGCCGTCGTGTGCGGTTTTTGCAGCGGCTTGTTTTATGACCTGTCCGCTGCCGTGCCGGTGGGCGTTATGTCGCTCCTGCTGACCGTGGGCTCTTTTGCCCTGGTGCACAGCGCCGTCGGTCAGACGGGCGGTACTCCGAGTGCGCGCGGCATCACCGTGGGCGCCTTTGCGCTCGTCATTAATGTGATCTACAGCATCATCTTGCTGTTTATGGGTTTGGAGACGAGCTTTGTCGTGGCGATCTTTGGGCATGCGTTGCCGTCTTCGATCCTGACGGGTCTGGTTGCCATTCCGTTTTTGATGTCCGGCGTCGTGCCGCAGTCCGGCTATGGATTCTCCGCACGTGGCGGACGCCAGACGGGTATGCGCTTTAAGCCCAAGACCCGCAAGCTCAAATAGGGGAGGCCCGTAGATGTCTTCCCAGATGACGGTTATTATCGCCGGTATCGTGCTGGTTGTGGCCATCGTGGTCGCGCTGGTCGTCATGCGTCGTGGCGATTCCCGTTTTACCTACGATACGCAGCATGGAACGGCCCCGCGCGCCACCGAGGGCGAGGGCAATACCGCGTCGACCGCCTTTAAGGGCCGCTTTTCCATCCTCACCACGGGTGTGGGCGCGATGTTTGCGGCGCTTGCCGTCAAGCTGTGGGGCATGCAGATGGTCTCATCGGACTATTACGAGAAGCAGGCCAATAGTAATCAGACTCGCACCGTTACAACACCCGCTGTGCGCGGTCGCATCCTCGACCGCAATGGCGTGGCGCTTGTCCAGAACCGTCCCTCACTTGCTGTCGTGGCCTACCGCGACCTTGCCGAGGATGAGGTTCTGGTTCGCCATCTTGCCAACGTGCTTGGAATGCATTACGTGGCGGTCCTTCGTAATATTCAGGACAATACAGAGGGCGCTCAGAGCCTGCATACCATCGCGACGGACGTCCGTCGCTCCACGGTTGCCTATATTCAGGAGCATGCCGGCGAGTTCCCGGGCGTCAAGATTGCCGAGCGTACCGAGCGCCAGTATCCATATGGCGAGACGGCATGCCATATCTTGGGCTATACCGGCACCATTACCTCCGAGCAGCTCGAGGCCCAGAATAAGAAAACCTCTGGCGATGATGATGCTTCTGCTGGCAAGATTACGTACCAGTCGGGCGATATCGTGGGCCAGGCGGGCGTTGAGAGCTACTACGAAAACCTGCTGCAGGGTATTCGTGGCGAGCAGACCGTCAAGGTCGATGCCTCGGGCAATGTGACCGGTCAGGCCGGCGCCGTGCCCGCGAAGGCCGGCTCTGACATTAAGCTCACGCTCGACCTTAAGATCCAGCAGGCCTGCGAGACGGCGCTGGCGAGCGCTATCGAGCTTGCCAAGACCACTGGCTACAGCAATGCCGGCAACGGCGCTGTAGTGTGTCTCGATCCCAACAATGGCGAGATCCTGGGCATGGCGAGCCAGCCCAAGTTCGATCCGTCCGTCTTTATCGGCGGCGTCTCAAATGACGTGTGGACCGAGCTCAATGATGACAAGGGTTCCCACCCGCTGCTCAACCGCGCCATTAGCGGACAGTACATGTCGGCCTCGACCATCAAGCCGCTCTCGGCACTGGCCGGTCTTGAGTTTGGAACCTACACGTCGGGGCAGACGACCAACTGCACGGGTTATTGGACGGGTCTGGGCAAGTCGTGGGGCAAGTACTGCTGGCTGCATTCCGGCCACGGCACCATGACGCTGCAGTCGGGTATCGCCAACTCGTGCGACCCTGTCTTCTACGACATGGGCAAGGCGTTCTTTTATGACGAGCAACATCCCGAGGGTCTGCAGGAGGTCTTTCGTCGCTGGGGTCTAGGCAAGACCTGCGGTATCGATCTGCCGAGTGAGGGCGCGGGCCGTATTCCCGATGCCGAGTGGAAAGAGTCGTACTTCACCGACGCATCTGCCGAGGACCGCAAGTGGAATGCCGGCGATATGACCAACATTGCCATCGGTCAGGGTGACATCCTGGTGACGCCCCTGCAGATGGCGTGTGCCTATATGGGTCTTGCCAACGGCGGCAAACAGTACGTGCCTCACGTGTTTTTGTCTGCCGTGTCGCGCGATGGCGACGGCGATGCCTATAAGTACAACGGCAAGGGCAAGAAGAAGCGCCTGGAGGCCAAGATCAACAGCGATTCGGATTTGGCTCTTGTTCGCAACGGCATGCACGACGTGATTTACACGGCATCGACGTCCCTGGCGGCTCACTTTGGCACCCTGACGCCGCAGGTATACGGCAAGTCGGGCACGGGCGAGAAAAGTGGCGAGGATGAATACGCGTGGTTCTGCGCCTATGCACCGGCCGATGACCCCAAGTATGTCATCGCTACCGTCCTGGAGCAGGGCGGCGGTGGCTCAGATACCGCGATGCATGTCGTGCGCGACGTGCTCGGCGTGATTTATGACGAGCCCGATACCTCTTCGGCCTCGGGCGATTCTTCGGTTCGATAGGAGGTTGCGATGGATTTTTCTCCGGCGGATCTGTTCCGTTCAACCAAGACCGGCTCTCGCAGCAGCCTGGACCGCGTCAACAAGCAACTTTCGGCCTCGCGCGGCACGTTTCGCCAAAAGGTGCATATCGGTGTGCTCGTGGCTACAGTGGCGCTCGTCGCCTACGGTGCCATCATTATCTGGTCGGCTTCGCAGTTTAAGGCCGATGCTTCGTTCTCACGCCATCTGCTGGGAATTGGCATCGGAGCGGTGCTGGCGGTGCTCGTCTGGCGTACCGACCTTCGCGGTATTTCCAATTTCTCGACGGCGTTGCTCGTCATCGACCTGATCGTGATCTTCTCGCCCAAGATTCCGGGTCTGTCCTATACGGGCGGTCTGGGCATGACGGGTTGGATCAAGATTCCCGGTATCGGCTTGACATTCCAGCCGGTTGAGCTTGCCAAGCTCATCACCATCTTCTTTATTGCTACGCTTGGTTCGCAGTATAACGGTCGCATCGATACCGTTCGCGACTACGTCAAGCTCTGCGGCATGCTGTCTATTCCGTTTTTGGCCGTCGTTGCCATGGGTGACCTGGGCTCGGGCCTGGTCGTGCTGGTTTCGGGCGCCATCGTCATTTGTATGAGCGGTGCGCGCCGCGAATGGGTGCTGTCGACCCTGGCCCTGCTCGTGGGCCTGGTGGCCCTCGTCCTGGCGCTCGATTCGGTCTTTGATTCGTTGCTCGGCCACGATGTGCTCATCAAGCAGTATCAGATGAACCGTCTGACGGTCTTTATCGACCCCGATAATGCCGATTCGGATGATGCCTACAACCTGCAGCAGTCGCTTATCGCCGTTGGCTCGGGCGGCTTCTTTGGTAAGGGTTTGGGCCATGCGACGCAGTCGGCCGGCGGCTTTCTGCCTGAGTTCCACACCGACTTCGTCTTCGCCTTCCTGTCCGAGACCTTTGGCTTTTGCGGTTCCTTTTTGCTCCTGTGCCTCTACGTTCTGCTGATCTTTTCGACGATTCGCGTCGCCTTTAAGTGCGAGTCGCTGTTTTTGCGTCTTTCGTGTGTGGGCATCGTTGGCATGTGGGCGTTCCAGACTTTCGAAAACATCGGCATGTGCATCGGCATGATGCCGATTACCGGTATTCCGCTACCGTTTATTAGCTTCGGTTCGTCTTCGATGATGATTCAGCTGCTGACGGTGGGTATCGTACAATCCATATGGCGGCATCGTTCGGGCGCCGCGTAACCGCTGGAGGGGTTTGCTATGAAAATTCCCGTAGATAAGCTGACCCGCGCTTTTAAGATGGGCGCGTCCGTTAAGAAGGATTCCGATACGCCGGTGCGCGTCTCGGTCTATCTGGATTCGTCCGCCTCGCGCTTTCTGGCCGAGACGGTGCGTGACGCCTTTGTGCCGCAGACGACCTCGGGCATTGTGCGCGTCGAGCGTCTGGGGGAGGAGCGAATTGCTCCAAAGACCGATACCGATGTGGTGCTGGTGCTCTCGTGTGGTTCCGACCGCTTGGAGAGTGCCGTGCAGGAGCTCGTGATCGCCGGCGCGCCCGTGTGCGTGCTTGCCGAGTCTGCTGTGGAGGTGCCGTTTATCGAGGAGTCCACGCCCATGCTCGGCGTGGTAGCGGCAACCGATAAGACGTATCTGCTCGAGACGCTTGCCCGCTGGATTCTCGATCGCACCGACAAGGAAACGGCTTTTGCGGCGAACTTTGCCTTCATGCGCATCGCGGCGGCCAACCGTATCATCACCTCGTGCGCGCTCACCAATATGGCGACCGGTGCACTGGTGTTTTTGCCGGGCGCCGATTATCCCGTTATGGCGCTGGCGCAGGTGGGCATGCTCTTTGATCTCGCTGCCGTCTTTGGACGCGGCATTAAGCCTGAGCGCGGCTACGAGGTCGCGGGCGTGCTTGCCGGCGGTCTTGTGATCCGCGCGGTCACCCGCGCACTCGTCAAGCAGACGCCGCATATTGGGTTTGCCGTCAAGGCGCTCACTGCTGCCGCGGGCACCTATGGCATGGGCCGTGCGCTCGTTTCGCTCTACGAGCGCGATGTCGACTACAGCCGTGCCAACGAGGTGGTCACTGCCACGTTCTCCCGCGTTCGCGATCTGGTGACCACGGTCGCGGGCGCTACCCGTCCTATGGCGTCCTACCAGGACGCATCCGATCTCGCTGCTTAGGGGTTTTCCGTTGCGCGTTGCATACCAAGACTGTTTTCATTTAATTGAGCCGCTGCTCGCCAAGGTCGAGAAACCGAGCCGCTATATCGATCACGAGTGGGGCACGCTTTCCAAGGCCGATGCCGACTACCGTTGCTGCCTGATCTATCCGGATGTGTACGAGGTCGGTCTGCCCAACCAGGGTATCGCCATCCTCTACAACATCCTTAACCAGGCCGAGGGCATCTCCTGCGAGCGTGGCTATGTGCCGTGGCCCGATATGGGTGACGCTATGCGCGAGGCGGGCATTCCGCTGCTCTCGCTCGAGGGTGCAGCGCCGGTCGCTTCGTTTGATATCGTCGGTCTGCATGTGCCGCACGAGATGGCGGTGACGAACTTCCTCGAGGCACTCGACCTCGCTGGCATTCCACTGTTGGCGGCCGACCGAGGCGAAGACGACCCCATCATCATTGCCGGCGGCCCCTCGGTGTACAACCCAGAGCCGTACGCGGCCTTCTTCGATGCCATTCTCATCGGCGAGGGCGAGGAATCGCTGCTCGAGACCTGCCAGCTGCATCGCCGCCTGCGTGACGAAGGGGTCCCGCGCGCGCAGATTGTCGAGCAGCTTGCATCCATTGCCGGCAACTACGTGCCGTCGCTCTATGAAGTTCGTCACGACGAGCCCTGCTCGCCGCATGGCTACACCGTGCCGCGTGAGGGCAAGGATGCGCCGACCGTGGTCTACAAGCGCGTCGTCGAGGATTTCGGCGCCACGAATCCGCTGTCGCAGTCGTGCGTGCCTTATGCGCAGCTGGTCCACGACCGCCTGTCTATCGAGATCCTGCGCGGCTGCGCCCGCGGCTGTCGTTTTTGCCAGGCCGGCATGACGTATCGCCCGGTGCGCGAGCGCTCGGCCGACCAGATCGTCTCGTCGGTGATTCAGGGTCTGGAAAAGACCGGCTATGACGAGGTGTCGCTGACCTCGCTCTCCACGACCGACCACTCCTGCATTCGCGACGTGCTCGGCAGGCTCAACCGCCGCCTGGAGGATACGGGTATTCGCGTGTCTATTCCGTCGCAGCGCCTGGATTCGTTTGGCGTGGATATGGCCGAGTCGGTCGCCGGCGAAAAGAAGGGCGGACTGACGTTCGCGCCCGAGGCCGGCAGCCAGCGCATGCGCGACATCATTAACAAGAACGTGACCGAGGAGGACCTGGACCGTGCGGCCAAGGCGGCCTTCGAGGCCGGCTGGAACCGCATGAAGCTCTACTTTATGATGGGCCTTCCCGGCGAGCGCGATGAGGACATCGTGGCCATCGCCAATCTGGCCGATCACGTGCTGGAGCTCGGTCGTTCCGTGGTGCCCAAGGCTCGTCGCGGCTCGATCTCGGTGTCCATCTCGGTTTCGGTCTTTATCCCCAAGGCTGCCACGCCGTTCCAGTGGTGCCCGCAGCTCGACTACGACGACGTCAAGCGTCGCCAGAAGTTGCTTATCACGAGCGTTCGCAACCGTGCCGTCCGCGTGCATTACCACGATGCCGAGACCTCGCTCATCGAGGCCGCGCTTTCCCGCGCCGGTCGTGACATGACGCCCGTCATCATCGATGCTTGGCGCTCGGGCTCTCGCTTTGACGCCTGGGTAGAGCATTTCTCGCTCGATAACTGGAAGGAAGCTGCTGCCAAAAACGGCATCGACCTCAATGAGCTCGTGCACCTGCCCTACGAGTTGGACTGGCGCCTGCCGTGGGAGCACGTGAGCCCCGGCTGCACGCGCGGCTTCCTCGAGCGCGAGTACCGTCGCTCGCTCGAGGGCGTCACGACTCCCGACTGTACCCGCACGTCGTGCACCGGCTGCGGGATCTGCCCCACGCTCCACGCCAAGAATGTATTGATGGGTGATCGCGCATGAGTGAGCGCCTGACCGACAACCCCTCGCTCTTTAGGCTTCGTGTTCGCTATGGCAAGCGCGATCGCCTTAAGTACCTGGGCCATCTCGAAGTAATCCATACCATTGAGCGCATCGTGCGCCGTGCGGGACTTCCCTATGCCGTCACGCAGGGCTTCTCTCCGCACATGCGCGTGGGCTTCTCTTCGGCGCTGCCGGTGGGTACGTCGTCGACCTGCGAGTGGTATGACCTGTTTATGACCGAGTTCGTGGCGCTCGACGAGGCGTTTGGGCGCCTGGCTGCGGCGTCTCCGGCCGATCTGGCGCCCATCGAGGCCGCCTACATCGACGTGCGCACGCCGGCGCTCACTGCCCAGCTCACGCGTCTGTCGTACCGCATCGATCTGCACCTGGATCCCGAGGCACCCGTGAGCGCCGATGAGGTGCGCGCCGCGATCGACACGTTGCGTGCAGGCCATGGCATCGACTACGCGCGCGGTAAGAAGAGCAAGCGCCTAGACCTTGACCACACGTTGGTGGGCTATGAGCTCACGGCGGGGGAGCGCCCGGACCATTTGGTGCTCATGCTCGACACCCATGCCGACAACGAGGGCTCCATGCGTCCGGAAATTTTGCTTTCCGCTGCTGATGTTTTGTTGCAGGGCTTGACCCCGGGCGTGGATGCACCTATTGTTTCCACCGGTATGCAAGACCTCGTGACCATCTGCTCCTACGATGTCGAGCGTCAGAATCAAGCATGCGAGGACGACGAGGGTCGACTCGTCAGCCCCATACCTGTGCGAACTTGTGGATTTGCTCCACATACTCGTTGACGGGGGTATTTTCGCCTGCTACTATATTCGGCTGTTGCACTAACTGATGCATGAAGGGCAAGTAAACATGTACGCAATCGTTAACACGGGCGGCAAGCAGTACAAGGTCGCCACCGACGATGTCATCACCGTCGAGAAGATCGAGGGCAATGAGGGCGACAAGGTCACCCTGCCGGTTATCTTCCTCAACGATGGTAAGAAGATCGTCACCGATCCCGACAAGCTGGCCAAGGCCAAGGTTACCGCTCAGATCGTTGAGCAGTTCAAGGGCGAGAAGCAGCTGGTCTTCAAGTTCCACAAGCGCAAGCGCTATCGTCGTCTGAAGGGTCACCGTCAGCAGCTCACCAAGCTGAAGATCGTGAAGGTTCAGGCTACGTCCCGCGCCAAGAAGGCTGTCAAGGCAGAGGCCGAGGCTGTTGCCGAGGCTCCCGTCGCCGAGTAGATTACACTCGTAACGAAAGAGTAGGTATACACAATGGCACACAAAAAAGGACTCGGTTCCTCCCGTAATGGCCGTGACTCCCGCGGTCAGCGCCTTGGCACGAAGCGCTATGCCGGCCAGACGGTAACCACGGGCACGATTCTCGTCCGTCAGCACGGCACGCACATCCACCCGGGTGAGAACGTTGGCCGTGGTAAGGACGACACGCTGTTCGCGCTGGTCGACGGTACCGTTGAGTTCCACAAGGGTATCAAGCACAGGGTCAGCGTACGCCCGCTCGCGAACGCGTAATTCACCCTTCATAGAGCACATATGTGGGAGGCACTTGAGTTTTAGGATTCAAGGGTCTCCCTCTTTTTTGTAGGAGGCGATTCTGTTGTCACAGTTCACCGATATCAGCCGCATTAACGTGTGCGGCGGCGACGGCGGAGCCGGATGTATGTCGTTTAGGCGCGAGGCATTTGTCCCCAAGGGCGGCCCCGATGGCGGCGACGGCGGTCGTGGCGGCAATGTCGTCATCCAGGCCGATGCTCAGCTGTCTTCGCTGATCGATTACCGCTTTAAGCATCACTTCCGCGCCGAGCGCGGCACGCACGGGCAGGGTGCCCGTCGTAACGGTAAGAGCGGCGAGGACCTGATTCTCAAGGTCCCTATGGGTACCGTGGTGCGCGAGCTCGACCCCGAGACGCAGACCCCGATGTTCGAGATTGCCGATCTGGTGCACGATGGCGAGCGCGTTGTCGTGGCTCCTGGTGGCGCCGGTGGTCTGGGCAATACCCACTTTGTGACGTCGGTGCGCCGCGCGCCCGCGTTTGCTCAGCTGGGCGAACCGGCCGAGGAGCACTGGATTGAGCTCGAGATGAAGCTTATGGCCGATGCCGCGCTCGTGGGCTTCCCCTCGGTGGGCAAGTCCTCACTCATCGCGCGCATGAGTGCCGCCCGCCCCAAGATCGCTGACTACCCGTTTACCACGCTCGTGCCGAACCTCGGCATGGTGCGTGCCGGCGAATATTCTTACGTCGTTGCCGACGTCCCCGGTCTCATCGAGGGCGCGAGCGAGGGCAAGGGCCTGGGTCACCAGTTCCTGCGCCACATTGAGCGTACGGCCCTAATCATGCATGTCGTCGACATGACGGGTGGTTTTGAGGATCGCGATCCGGTCGAGGACTATCGCATCATCAACCGCGAGCTCGAGCAGTATGGCGCCGAGCTTTCGGAGCGTCCGCAGATCGTCGTTGCCAACAAGTGCGATGCGCCGGGCACGGCCGACAAGATTGCCGACCTTAAGCGTGCGGCGCTCGACGATGGCCATATGTTCTTTGCCGTGTCTGCTGTTACGGGCGCCGGCCTCAACACGCTGATGCTTGCCGTGGGCGAGCAGGTGGCTAAGCTTCGCGCCGAGCTGGCGGTCTCTGATGAACCGGTCGATCTGCGCGACGAGGAGTGGGAGCGTCGCCGCCTGCAGCGCGAGAAGCGTTTCCGCATTGTCCAGGAAGAGCCCGGTGCCTTCCGCGTGGTCGGTCGTGCCATCGAGCGCATGGTCATCCAGACCGACTGGGAAAACGAGGAAGCCGTCATTTACCTGCAGCATAAGTTTGCGCGTATGGGTGTTGACGACGCGCTCGAGAAGGCCGGTTGCCGTGCGGGCGACGAGGTCCGCATTTGCCAGCGCGCCTTTGACTTTGAGGGCGCCGAGGACTTCTCGGAGTACGAAGAGCTCGAGGATGCTGGCGAGGACGTTGCCGTCGAGGCCATTGACGTGGCCGATGCTGCGGACGAGGGCGTCGAGGTTGTCGATGCGGCGGATGCCGAGGACGATGCCGAGACCTCGGAGGGCGAGTAAGCCATGTCGCTGCGCGGTGGAATCGGTCTGCCCGAGCTTCCTCTAGAGGACGGGCAGGAGTTTAGGCTCGGCATTATGGGTGGCACCTTTGATCCCATCCATTACGGGCACCTGGTGACCGCTGAGCAGGCGCGTGAGTCCCTCGACTTGGATGCCGTGCTCTTTATGCCGGCGGGCACGCCTGCCTTTAAGCTTGACAAGCCGGTGACGCCTGCCGAGGACCGTTATGCCATGACGGTCCTCGCCACCGCTGCGAACCCGGCCTTTTTGGCGAGTCGGTTCGAGATTGACCGTCCGGGTGTAACCTATACGGCCGATACGCTTCATGCCCTTCGCGACTTTTACCCGCCGCAGGTAAAGCTCTACTTTATTACGGGCGCCGACGCGATTATCGATATTGTTACCTGGCATGATGCCGAACGAATCGCTGAGCTTGCTACCTTTATTGCGGCGACACGACCGGGCTTTGATATCGATACGGCGCGTGCCCGAATCAAAGAGTCGGGGCTGCCGTTCGACGTGCGCTATATTCAGATTCCGGCGCTGGCGATCAGCTCGACGAACATTCGTAAGCGAGTAGCTCGCGGTATGAGCGTGCGCTATCTTACGAGCGAGTCCGTGCTCGGCTACATTCGCAAACGCAGGCTATATGCCGATTTGGGCCAAGAAGATTTTGAGTGATGGGGGTCTACGTTGTCGGTAGAGGATCAGTTTGAGGGCGATGAGCGCGCGCTGCTCAAGCGCATTCAAGAGCTGCTCGATGTTCGCATGAAGGATAAGCGCAAGCGCTATGTGCATTCGCTGGGTGTTGCCGAGACCGCACTTCATCTGGCCGAGGTCTACGGCGTTGACCGCTTTGATGCCGCTGCCGCCGGCCTGATCCATGACTGGGACAAAGTGCTCTCCGACGACGAGCTGGTCACGCGCGCTCTGCATTACGGCATTAAGATTGCCGGCTCTCCTTCCGCCGCGACGCCGCTTTTGCATGGCCCTGTTGCCGCCTATGAGCTTCCGCAGCTTTTTCCCGAGCTGTCGCCGGCCGTTTTCCAGGCTGTCGACCGTCACACCGTGGGTGCCTGCGACATGACACCGCTCGATATGGTGGTCTTTGTGGCCGATGCCATCGAGCCCAACCGCCACGGCGACTATGCGCATGCGCTGCGCAAGATGGTGGGGGAGTCGACGCTCGATGAGTTGTTCTTCTCCTGTTTTGCGCAAGGTCTGGTCTATGTGATCCAGTCCGGGCGCTATCTTTATCCCACGGCTATTACGATTTACAACCATTACGCCCAGCTGCGCTAGCTCGGGCTGTCTAGAAAGAGGTATTCCATGGCCGACGAGACCATGACCGACGAGCAGATTCTTGAAGGTGTGGAGCACAAGAGCTTCGCCGCCACGTCCGACCGCACCGCCGCCTCGCTGTCCGCGAGCGGTGTCGCCGCCGAGGATGTCGCCCGCGCCGCCGCGCAGGCCGCCTACGACAAGAAGGGCGAGGACGTTCAGGTGCTCGACCTGACCGAGCTTTCCGATGTGTGCGACTACTTTGTGCTCGCTACCGGCACCAACAATCGCCAGGTTGATTCCATCGTCGACGAGATCGAGGAGAAGGTCGCCGAGGCTTGCGGCGAGCATCCGTTCTCCATCGAGGGCCGCGAGCAGAAGACCTGGATGCTCATGGACTATGGTTCGGTTGTCGTCCACGTCTTCACTCCCGAAGCCCGCGACTTCTACCGCCTCGAGAAACTCTGGGGAGACGCCCCCCAGCTCCCCCTCAACCTCCTCTAGTAGCTCATTTGAGACGGGGTTAGCTACCCTCACGCATATCGCCGGGCAGTTGCGGTTTTCCGCACCTGCCCGGCTTTCTTTTTGCCCAAAGGCGGTTAATCGTTGAAACGGGATTGGCGGCCGAAGGAAAGGGCGGTGTCGCCGAATTTGTCTCGGACGGCGTCGATGGCGACGGAGAGGTCGCGGCGGTCGCTGGATTGGGCTCCGCGGTCATCGATCTCGCAGAATAGGTCAGTCTGGATGCCGCCTTGGTGGTCGAAGTCGCTCATGCCGATGCCGGCTAAGCGAACATGCATGCCTTCTTGCCAGATGTTGTCGAGCAGTTCGAGTGCAACCGCCACGAAGATGTTCTCATCGTCGGTTGGATGAGGCAGCCGGCGCTGTGCCGTACGCCCGCTTCCATACGAATACTTGAGCTTGAGCGTTACCGTGGCACCCGTCAGCCCCTGACGGCGCAGACGGCGTCCCACCGACTCACCCAGCAGCGCAATCGCCGCCTCAATATCCCCACGCTCAGTCAAATCTTTCGCAAAGGTGCGTTCATTACTGACCGACTTGACCTCACGCTCCTCATCGAGACTCGTGACTTCGGAGATTTCGAGTCCCAGCGCACGCTGGCGCATGCGTTCGCCGTTGACGCCAAAAATAGAGGCCAAGGTGGATTCCGGTGCACGTGATAGCTCGCCGAGGGTGTAGATGCGCATGCGGCGCAGTCGCTCCTCGGCCGAGCGTCCGATGCCGCTCATGGCAGATACCGGCAGCGCGGCCAAAAAGCGCTGCTCGGTTCCGGGGCGCACGATGGTCAGCCCAAACGGCTTATCCCGCTCGCTTGCGATCTTTGCGACCGTCTTGTTGCAGCCAACGCCAATGGAGCAGGTCACTCCCAGCCCTGCCACGCGGTCGCTTATACGCCGCGCAACCAGCAGCGGGTCTTCGGGCGCAAAGCGACCCGGTGTGATATCGATAAAGGCTTCGTCGATGGATACGCGTTCAACGCGCGGGGTCTCGTCAGCGAGAATTGCCATGACCTGCGCGCTGACCTCACGATAGCGATCAAAATGCCCATGCGTCCAAATGGCTTGCGGGCACAAGCGCTGCGCCTCGGCCGAGGCCATGGCAGAGTGCACGCCAAAGCGACGTGCCTCATATGAACACGTGGACACGACGCCACGCGAATCGGCGTCTCCGCCCACGATGAGCGGTTTTCCGCGCCATTCGGGATGGTCGAGCATCTCCACGCTCGCAAAAAACGCATCGAGGTCCATGAGGCCCACCGCCGGACCCGTCCAGGGAGGCGGCGTGACGCCCATGGCATCCTCATAACCGTATGTATGTTCGCGTCTTTCCATGTCATGAGTATACCGCGCAGCTCATGTGGGGTGCGTGTATGTGCTTGCAAATCCCGAATTCTTGTCTAAGATATGGATTTGCCCTCGACTACACCGAAGAAGTTGGTCTCACGGACTTCACCTGCCCGCGTCGATGGCGTATTATGTTCAACTGTTTGTTTGTAGTTGCAGCCTAAAGCTGCTTGGTTGGAGGAGTTTCCTTTGGCAGTCAAGATTCGCCTTGCTCGTCACGGCGCTAAGAAGCGTCCGTACTACCGTGTCGTCGTCGCCGATTCCCGCGCCCCGCGTGACGGTCGTATCATCGAGGAGGTTGGCCGCTACAACCCGATGACCGCCCCCAAGACCATCAACCTCGACCTCGAGAAGATCGCCGACTGGCAGTCCAAGGGCGCTCAGCTCACCGACGCCGTCGCCGCTCTGGTCAAGGCCGCCAACGAGGGCGAGAAGACCGAGACCGTCGTCAAGAAGTCCAAGAAGCAGCTCGCCAAAGAGGCCGAGGCCGCTAAGGCTGCCGCTGAGGCCGCTGAGGGCGCCGAGGAGTAAATCGTGCCTGAGGTTGACGCTGCACAGCTCGAGGGTGAGGCAATGCTCTCAGATCGCATCGCCGATCTCGTCGAATATCTCGTTGTTCAGATCGTCGACGACCCGGATTCCGTGAGCCTTGAGGTCATCGATGGTGACGACGCCTCTACGATTGAGGTTTCGGTCGCCGAGGATGACGTCGCTAAGGTCATCGGCCGTCGTGGCCGTACCATCAAGGCCATTCGCACGCTCGCCCGTGCACTGGCCGCTCGCCTCGACACTGCTGTCGAGGTAGAGGTTCTGGGCTAGGACCTTGAGGTCCCAGTACAAAAACATCGCCCGTGTGGTCAAGCCGCACGGAAGGAAGGGGGAGGTCCTCGCGCAGCCGCTGCGGGGGCTTCCTTCTGTATTAGAGCCGGGTATGCGCGTCGCCCTGACGCCGCCGGCGCTCAAGCGCGACCGCTTTTGCACGGTCGTGTCCGTCACCGATACGGGCGATGGCGATCTGGTCTCGTTTGAGGGCATTGACGACTTGACGGCCGCCGAGGGCATCACGGGATGCTACGTGCTGGCAAATCGTGACGACTTTGAGCTCGATTCGCTCGATGCTGCCTATACCGACCTGATGGGTCGCGAGGTGGTCGACGAGCGCTTCGGTTCGCTCGGCACGATCGTCGAGATCATGTCGACGCCCGCTAACGATGTTTGGGTTGTCGAGGGCGATCGGTACGGCGAGGTACTGATTCCCGTGATCGAGCAGGTTGTGCTCGATCTTCCCGACACAGGAACAATTTCCGTCCATGTTATGGACGGCCTGATCGATATGGACAAGTAGGGAGGACAACATGCTGATTGAGACCCTTTCGGTCTTTCCCGAGATGTTTGAGCCCGTCATGTCCACATCGATTTTGGGCCGCGCCCGCAAGGCCGGCCTTTTTGATTTTAAGGCCTATAACCTGCGTGACTGGACGCACGACCGTCATCGTACCGTTGATGACGAGCCGTACGGCGGCGGGCAGGGCATGCTCATGAAGGTCGAGCCCATCGCAGAGGCCATCGAGGCCATTAGCGCAGAGGGTCCCAAGCCCACTGTGGTGTTCTTTACCCCCTGTGGCGAGCCTTTTACGCAGCATGTGGCCGAGCGCCTGCTCAAAAGTGAGCGCCTGCTGTTTGTGTGCAGTCGCTACGAGGGCGTCGACGAGCGCGCGTATGCGTATGCCGATGAGCGTCTGTCGATCGGCGACTACGTGCTCACGGGCGGCGAGCTTCCCGCTATGGTCGTTGCCGATGCTGTCGTACGCCTCATCCCCGGCGCCCTTGGTGACGAGATGAGCAACGTCGACGAGTCGTTCTCGACCGCCGAGGATGGAGGCCTGCTCGAGTACGCGCAGTACACCCGTCCTGCCGAGTTCAACGGCGAGGGCGTGCCTCCGGTGCTTGTGAGCGGCGATCACGCCAAGGTCGATGCCTGGCGTCGCAAGAACGCCATCGAGCGCACCTGCCGCTGGCGTCCCGATCTGATCGAGACGGCGCGGCTCACGCCCGAGGAGCGCGCTTACGCGCAGGAGATTTTGGACGCTTCGTATTCGCAGGGCGAGGAGTGAGAATGGTTCCATCGCAGCATTCCGCGTTGAGGGGCGCTTTTGAGTGGATCGCGGTCATCGCAATCGCATTGGTCGCCACCTTCTTGATTCGCTCGTTTGTGGTCGAGCCCTTTGTGGTGCCCACCGGCTCCATGGAGTCCACGATCGAGATTGGCGACCAGATCCTGGCACAAAAGGTGAGCCTCGAGCTCGGCCAGCCTGTCAGCCAAGGCGATATCGTGGTGTTCCACAACCCCGATGGCACCTCCGAGCATGATGTTCTTGTCAAGCGTGTTATTGCCACGGCCGGCCAGACGGTCGACCTTCAGGACGGCAAGGTGGTCGTTGACGGCCAGGCGCTCGACGAGGACTACACGACCGGCATGAGCTGGCCGCTTTCGGTCCAGGCTCCCGGCGCTCAGGTAAGCTATCCCTACACCGTTCCCGACGGGTGCGTGTGGGTGATGGGCGACAACCGCGAAAACTCTGCCGACTCACGCTACTTTGGTCCCGTCGATCGCTCTGATTTGATCGCTGTGGCGCTTGTGCGCTACTGGCCGCTCAACCGCATCGGCGCTATCGACTAAAAACCGCTATAGTACAGTACCTAACCGTGTAATCGTTTCGACGAGGGGATATTAGAGGCATGAACGCTTCATCGCTTTCCTTCCAAGACATCATCCTGCGCCTCCAGCAGTACTGGGGCGAGCAGGGCTGCGTCATTATGCAGCCCTATGACTCCGAGGTCGGTGCCGGTACCTTCCATACCGCGACCACGCTGCGCTCGCTCGGTCCCGCCGAGTGGCGCACCTGCTATGCGCAGCCCTGCCGCCGTCCCGCCGACGGCCGCTACGGCGAGAACCCCAACCGCATGCAGCACTACTATCAGTTCCAGGTGCTCATCAAGCCTTCTCCGGTTAACGCCCAGGAGCTCTACCTGGGGTCTCTTGCCGCTATCGGTCTGGACCCCAACGACCATGACGTCCGCTTTGTCGAGGACGACTGGGAGAGCCCGACGCTCGGCGCCTGGGGCCTTGGCTGGGAGGTCTGGCTCAATGGCATGGAGGTCACGCAGTTTACGTACTTCCAGCAGGTGGGCGGCATCGAGGTCGACCCCGTGCCCGTCGAGATCACCTACGGCCTGGAGCGTATCGCCATGTACGCCCAGGGCGTTAACTCGGTCTACGACCTGGTGTGGAGCTACCTGCCCGACGGCACTCCCATGACCTATGGCGACGTGTTCCTCGAGAACGAGCGCGAGTTCAGCGCCTACAACTTTGAGGTTGCCAACGTCGAGATGATGCGTCAGAAGTTTGACGACTACGAGGCCGAGTGCCACTCCTGTCTGGAGCGCAAGCTGCCGCTGCCGGCGTATGACTGCGTCATGAAGTGCAGCCACGCCTTCAACTTGCTCGACGCCCGTGGCGCCCTGTCCGCGGTCGAGCGCGCCAACTACATCCTGCGCGTCCGCGCCGTCGCCAAGGCGTGCTGCGAGGCCTACATGGCCGAGGTCGCCGGAGTCAACGAGAATGCCGATCAGGAAGGCGAGGTGGCGTAAGCCATGGCAGACGCTAAGGATTTCCTGTTTGAGATCGGTACGGAGGAGATGCCCTCCGCGCCGCTGAACAATGCCGTCAAGCAGCTTGGCACCATGATCGCCAAGGGTTTGGACGATGCCGGCCTGGCCCACGGCGAGGTCCGTGTGATCTCGAGCCCGCGTCGCCTGGCTGCACTCGTGGCCAATGTCGCCACTGCGACCGACGAGGTCCACGAGGTTAAGCGCGGCCCCGCGGCAAATATCGCGTTCGACGCTGACGGTAACGCCACCAAGGCCGCCCAGGGCTTTGCCCGCAAGTGCGGTGTGGCTGCCGAGGATCTGATCCGTCGCGAGGACACCGACGGCCGCGAGTACGTCTTTGCCGAGAAGAATATTCCTTCTGCACCGGCTACGCCGATTCTGACCGCGCTATGCGAGAAGACTATCGCCGGCCTGCAGTGGCCCAACTACCGCTCTCAGCGTTGGGGTCACGAGCATGCGACCTTTGTTCGTCCGGTTCGTTGGATCTGCTGCCTTCTGGGCGAGGACGTTGTGCCCGTGTCGTTTGCCGACGTGACGAGTGGCAACACCACGCGTGGTCATCGCGTGCTCGGTCCCGGTGACCATGTGGTCGCCAGCCCCGCTGTTTACGAGCAGGTGCTCGAGGACGCCGGCGTGCTTTCTGCCGAGCGTCGTCGTGAGGCCATCCTTGCCGGTATCGCCGAGGTTGAGGCTGCGCGCCCCGGCTGCCACGTCGATACGCCCAAGAAGGTCTTTGAGGAGGTCATCAACCTCTGCGAGTGGCCGACGGTGCTCGTCGGTACCTTCGATGAGGAGTTCCTCAAGGTCCCGCACGAGATCATCTGCGAGTCCATGCTCACCAATCAGCGCTACTTCCCGATCTATGACGGCGAAGGCAAACTGACGCGTGAGTTCGTGGTCGTTTCTAACAGCAAGCCCGAGAACGCCGAGCGCGTGATCGACGGCAACGAGCGCGTCGTGCGTGCCCGTCTGGACGACGCCAAGTTCTTCTACGAGGAGGACCTGAAGATCTCCCTCGACGAGTTCCGTGAGCGCCTGGCCAAGGTCGCCTTCCAGGAGAAGCTCGGCAGCGTGCTTGCCAAGTCCGAGCGCATTGAGCAGCTTGCGCTTGCGATTGCCCGCGAGGCACACCTGGGTGCTCACCTGGCAGCCGACGCCGGCCGTGCCGCGCACCTGTGCAAGGCCGACCTGGTGTCTAACGCCGTCGTCGAGTTTACAAGCCAGCAGGGCGTGATGGGCGGTTATTACGCGACCGCGATGGGGGAGAACGACGAGGTCGCCCATGCCATCCGCGATCACTATCGCCCCCGCTTTGCCGGTGACGAGTTGCCCGAGGGCACCGCTGGCTGCATCGTGGCCTGCGCCGACAAGCTCGATACCATCGCCGGTATCTTTGCCATCGGAGAGCCTCCGACCGGCTCTTCGGACCCCTACGCGCTGCGTCGTGCCGCCATCGGCATCATCAACATCCTGCGCGACCGTCTGCCGATCGACCCCACGTCGCTCGTCGACTTCGCCCTTGAGCTCTATAGCGAGCAGGGCATCGAGTTCGACGCCGCCGAGGTCGCCCAGCAGGTTTGCGACTTCTTCCACGGCCGTCTGGTGAGCATGGCCCGTGATGAGAAGATCCCGGCGGATACTGTTGCCGCCGTCTCCGCGGTGCACATCATCGCGCCGTCGGTCTTCTTCGCCCGCTGCGCCGCCCTCGACGAGGCCCGCAAGAACGACGCCGAGACCTTTGACAACCTGGCCACCGCCTATGCTCGTGCCGCGCATATCTCCAAGCCCGAGCTGGGCGCGGAGTACGACCGCAGCCTGATGGGCGAGGCCGAGCTCGCGCTCGCCGACGCCTCCGAGGCTGCCCAGACCGCTGTCGATGCCGCCCTTGCTGCCGAGGACTACCCGGCCGCATTTGCCGCGCTCGCCGCTCTGCGCGCGCCCATCGACCGCTTCTTCGACGAGGTTATGGTCATGGACAAGGACGAGCAGCTTCGCGATAATCGCCTTAAGCTGCTCAACCGCTTCGAGGCCGTGTTCTCCGGCATCGCCAACATCGGTGAGCTTGCCCGCAAAAAGTAAGCTAGCCTGCGCATAAGCGCAAAAGGAGCCCCGCATGGATTGCCCGGTCACCGCTCGTCCCACCCTTATCGTTATCTCCGACTCACTCGGTGATACCGCTTGTGAGGTGGTGCTTGCGGCGTCCGGGCAATTTGATGAAGGGGCTTTTCGTGTTTTACGTCTGCCCAAGGTGACCTCGGTGGAGCAGGTCAAGTCGTTTGTGGGCCCGCGTGTCGATGCCGACCATCGCGATATCGCCGTGTTCCACACCATCGTCGACCCGGCGCTGCGCGCTCGCGTGCTCGACTACCTGGGCATGCTGCATATCCGCTCGGTCGACCTGATCGGCCCGACACTCGCCGTGCTGTCATCGCTTATCGGCGTTGCGCCCAAGTGCGTGGCTGGCGTGATTCACAAGACCGATGACCGGTATTTTCATCGCATCGAGGCCATGGAGTATTTTGTTGAGCACGATGACGGGCGCGGTTGCGACGATCTGTCGGGTGCCGATATCGTGCTGCTGGGTGTATCGCGCACGTCCAAGACGCCCCTTTCGATGTATTTGGCCTATCAGGGTTACAAGGTTGCCAATGTCCCGTTGGCGCATGGTGTGGAGCCGCCGAAATCGATTTACGAGGTCGACCCGATGCGGCTGTTCGGTCTGATTTCGACCGTTGGCGTAATTTCTGAGATTCGCGATAGCCGCCTGGGGGATGATTACGCTCGTGCCGTTGCCGGCTCCTATGCCGAGCCCGAGAGCGTACGCAGCGAGCTCGAGGAAGCCCGTGCCCTTATGAAGCGCCTGGGCTGCTTTGTGGTTCGCACCGACGGCAAGGCGATTGAAGAGAGCGCCTCCGAGATCATTGCCCACCTCGAAGAGATCCGAGAAGCCAGGGCCCGCCGTGCCGCCCGTCGCGCCCAACAAAGCTAGCTTATTGGGGTAGCTAAAAATGCCTGATATTGGTAAAGCGATTTAGCAAATTTCCAGCATTCTACCTGCGTGTTCCTTGTAGTGGTATCTTCATAAGGTAACCACCTTTATCTACCGTTTACCGCTCGTTTTAGCACGTTTACCAAACCGCGCATCCTCTTCTCATGCCAGCATGAAACCCGCCGTATAGTTCCCTCACGGCCCGCATCCGGCGGGTCGATTCGTTACCACGGTCGTGCGCGAGAGCGCATGGAAGGGGAAGTATCGTGAGCGATTGCAAGAGGGTTTACCGTTTTGGCACCGACGCCCAGGGCACTTGTGTGACTGAGGGCGACAAGTCCATGAACTTTGTGCTTGGCGGCAAGGGCGCGAACCTTGCTGAGATGAGCCGCATCGGCCTGCCGGTGCCCGGTGGCTTTACCATTACCTGCCAGACCTGCGTTGAGTATTCCGGTGCCGGCAACGTGTGGCCTGATGGCGTACTCGATGAGATCGTTGCCGCCGAGGCAGACCTCGAGGCTCGCTGCGGCAAGAAGCTCGGTGACGCCAACGACCCGCTTCTCGTATCGGCGCGCTCGGGCGCTCCGTTCTCCATGCCGGGTATGATGGACACGGTTCTCAACCTGGGTCTCAACGACGATTCCGTCCAGGGCCTTATCGCCCAAACGCAAAATCCACGTTTTGCCTGGGATAGCTACCGCCGCTTTATCCAGATGTTCTCCAACGTCGTCATGGGCGTCGATGCCGATCTGTTCGAGAACGCCTTGACCCAGGCTCGTCTGGTCGCCGGTGTTCGCGTCGATTCCGAGCTTTCGGCCGAGGACCTGCAGGAGCTTGTCGAGACGTTCAAGGGCATCTTCGCCGATAACGTCGAGGCCAGCCTGTATCCCGAGCTTGAGGTCGCCGACGGCAAGCCCGTCTTCCCGCATGATCCGGAGCTCCAGTTGCGCCTTGCCATCCAAGCCGTTTTTGGCAGCTGGATGAACGAGCGTGCCTGCATCTATCGCAAGCAGCATGGTATCTCCGACGAGCTCGGTACCGCCGTCAACGTTCAGGCCATGGCTTTTGGTAACAAGGGCGAGACATCCGCGACTGGCGTCGCCTTCACGCGCAACCCGGCCGATGGCACCAAGGAATTCTACGGCGACTTTCTGGTCAACGCCCAGGGCGAGGACGTCGTCGCCGGCATCCGCAATACCGAGCCCATCGCCGACCTCAAGATCACCCCGGGTCTTGAGTCCGCAGGCGAGGAACTCGAGCGCGTGTTCCTGACGCTCGAGGACCACTACCGCGATATGTGCGATATCGAGTTCACCATCGAGCAGGGTAAGCTCTGGATGCTCCAGACCCGCGTGGGCAAGCGTACCGCCACCGCCGCCCTGCGCATTGCCATCGAGATGGTCGAGGAGGGCCTCATCACCCGCGAAGAGGCCGTGAGCCGTATCGATCCCGCGCAGCTCGACCAGCTCCTGCACCCGCAGTTCGATTCCTCAAAGAAGTACGAGGCTCTGGCTTGTGGCCTCAACGCCAGCCCCGGCGCCGCCGTGGGCGAGGTCGTGTTCTCGAGCGATGACGCCGTCGCGCGCGCGAACGAGGGCCATAAGGTTATCTTGGTCCGTTGGGAGACCAACCCCGACGACCTGAAGGGCATGGTTGCCGCCGAGGGCATCCTGACCAGCCACGGTGGCAAGACGAGCCATGCCGCCGTTATCGCCCGCGGCATGGGTACGCCCTGCGTCTGCGGCGTTGAGCGCTTCCACATCGATGCCGCCGAGAAGATCGTGCGCATCGAGGGCAGCGACCGTGTGCTACACGAGGGCGACATCATCTCCATCGACGGCACCCAGGGTAGCGTCGTTGACGGTCCCGTCGACCTGGTCTCCGCCGAGCTCACCGGCGATCTGGACACCATCCTGTCCTGGGCCGACGAGATTCGCCTGGACGAGACCTGTGGCCACGCCAACCATGTGCGCGTCAACGCCGACAACCCCGAGGATGCCGCGCTCGCACTCGAGTTTGGCGCCGAGGCTATTGGCCTGTGCCGCACTGAGCACATGTTCCTGGGCGACCGTAAGAACATCATCCAGAGCTTCATCTTGTCCGACGATGAGGCCGTGAAGCAGCAGGCCCTCGCCGATCTGCTCAAGGTCCAGACCGAGGACTTCCTGGCGATGTTCAAGACCATGTCCGGTCGCGATGTGGTCGTTCGTCTGCTCGATCCGCCGCTGCATGAGTTCCTGGATAATCCTCGCGAGCTCGAGGTCGCCATCACCAAGAAGGAGGTCGCTGGCGCCAGCGAGGAGGAGCTCGCCGCCCTGCGTGCCCGCCTACGTTGCATCGACAGCATGGTCGAGTCCAACCCGATGCTCGGCCTGCGCGGTGTGCGTCTGTCCGTCGTCTTTGGGGACCTGCCGCTCATGCAGGTTCGTGCCGTCGCCACGGCTGCTGCCCGCCTTATCAAGGATGGCGTCGACCCGCGTCCCGAGATCATGGTTCCGCTCGTTTCCATCACGGCCGAGCATGTCCAGACCCGCGAGGTCATCGAGCGCGTGATCGCCGAGGTTTCCGCCGAGGAGGGCGTCGAGCTCAACATTCCCGTGGGCACGATGCTCGAGCTGCCGCGCGCTTGCATGGTCGCCGACGAGATCGCCCACCATGCCGACTTCTTCTGCTTCGGCACCAACGACCTTACCCAGACGACCTTCGGCTTCTCGCGCGACGACGCCGAGGCCAAGTTCATCCCGCTGTACCTGCACAAGAAGATCCTGAAGGACAACCCCTTCGAGACCATCGACACGGCGGTGCTCGAGCTGGTGCGCATGGCCGTCGAGAAGGGCCGCGCCGCCAATCCCGACATGCACTTTGGCGTGTGCGGCGAGCACGGAGGCGATCCCAAGTCCATTAAGGGCCTGTTTAACGTGGCCGACGTGGACTACGTGTCCTGCTCGCCCTATCGCGTGCCCCTCGCGCGCTTGGCTGCCGCCCAGGCCAAGCTCGAGGCCAAGCGTTCCGCCTAACTTTTTGCGTTGAGACACCTAGCGTAGCCCCCTTCCTGCCGCCCGTCTCATTCGTGAGGCGGGCGGTTGTCATGTGCGGGTTTTGTCTTTTTGTCTGCGTAAAAAATTGTTCTTGCAGCAGAAACCCGCGCGTGTATACTCAGATACGTTTGTTCAACTACGTGCCGGCCAAGGTGGTACGGCACCTCTAGAAGAGTAAGGAATTGCACATGGATTACATCCGCGCAATCGAGCGCCAGCAGATCCGCGAGGACATCCCGCAGGTTCGCGTTGGCGACAACGTCAAGGTCCACTACCGCATTAAGGAAGGCGACCGCGAGCGCATCCAGGTCTTCCAGGGCGACGTCATCCGCATGGCTGGTGCCGGTTCCCGCGAGACCTTCACCGTCCGCAAGATTTCCTTCGGTGTCGGTGTCGAGCGTACCTTCCCGCTTCACAGCCCCAAGATCGGCAAGCTCGAGGTTGTCCGTCATGGTCGCGTCCGTCGCGCCAAGCTGTACTACCTCCGCGACAAGGTGGGCAAGGCTGCTCGTATTCCCGAGAAGCGCTAAGACGATCGCAGCGTCTGTCCGCTCATTTGGACAAAAGGGTCACCTTCGGGTGGCCCTTCTTTTTACTGATTCGCACGCAAGGAGGCCCCGGTATGGCCAACATGACAAGCTCGGTTTCGGCGTCCCAGGTGGCCGGTGAGCTGGCGAGTGCCACGTTTGAGGAGATTCCCGCCCTGGTCGAACATTATCGCGAGGACCCGCGCCAGCAGGTCATCAAAGCCTGCGAACGCGCCATGAAGCGTCATGCCAAGGAGCTCGCCGAGCGTGAGCGCGTCAATGGCATGTATGAGCTGATGCACGAGCTTGGTGGCGACGGCGTTGTCGTGGGCGTGGATGAGGTCGGGCGCGGTTCGGTTGCCGGTCCCCTGACGGTGTGTGCCGTGTGCCTGCCTATGGAGCCGCGCGTCTGGGGCATCAACGATTCCAAAAAGCTGACGCCTGCCCGTCGCGAGTTGCTAGCCGTAAAAATCGCCGAGGTGGCGACTGCCATCGGTTTTTGCCATATTGCGCCGGAGGCCATCGATGATATGGGCATGGCGCGTGCCATTCGTGCCGCCGTCGCGGGCGCTGTTGCCGATACGGGCCTTGAGCCGGATTGCGTGCTTATGGACGGCAACCCGTTGGGTGCCGTTCCCAACGAGCTCGACGTGGTCAAGGGCGACGCCAAGATCGCCTGTATCGCTGCGGCTTCCATCATGGCCAAGGTCACGCGTGACGAGATGATGGTCGAGTACGATGCCGAGTATCCCGAGTACCATCTGGCGGAGTCGAAGGGCTACGCGAGCCCCGAGCACATCGAGGCCATTCGCAAACACGGACTTTGTCCGCTGCACCGTGTGAGCTTTTGCGGAAACTTTCTGCAGACCGAACGGCTTTTCTAGGTCAATTGTGAAGACAGGGACTTTTGGAGTTTTATAAACCAGCTGGTAGCGGGCCGTGTGCGACACGATTGTTGCGCACGGCCCGTTTTTTGTCGGCATTTGGTCAGCTTTTGGTCTGCTTCCGGTACTTACCCGCATGAAAGGCGCCCTCATCATCGGGGCAATGCAGTGTGCGGGAAAGGAGACCCCATGTGTGCCGCAAGCAAAAAGAGCAAGACGCAGCAGCTCAAGGAACGTTGGGAAGACGGCGAGCTCGACTGCGGGGCGATCACGCCCGAGTTTATCAAGGCACTCAGTCCCCGCGAGCTCGGTATGCTGGGTGAGCTGATTACCATCGATTACTTTAGCGAACGCGGCTACACCTTGCTCGAGCAGGGCTATCGTTGTGCCGAGGGCGAGGCCGACCTGGTGCTGCTCGATGAACTCGACGACGTCGTGGTGATGGCTGAGGTCAAGACGAGACGTGTTGCCGTGGGCTGCAATACACGGGTTTTTCCGGAGGAAGCCGTGGATGCTCAAAAACAGCGTCGGTATCGTCGCATCGCAAGCTGCTACCTTATGGAGCACTATCCGCTCAAGGCGATTCGCTTCGATGCCGTGGGCGTCACCATTCGCGGCGGGCATATCGCCGAGATCGAGCATCAGTACAACGCGTTCGATTGGCAGGTGTCGTGATGGCGTACGAGACATTCGCCGTTCACGCGGCCTGTATCCGTGGTGTCGAGGCGATTCCCGTCACCGTCGAGGTCTCGCTTGCCGGTGGCGTTCCGGGTATCCAGATGCTCGGCATCCCCAGCATGGAGGTGATGGAGTCGCGCGGGCGTATCCGGTGCGCCATGCGCTCGGCGGGCTTTGAGATTCCGCGCTCGGGCATTACCGTCAACCTGGCGCCCGGTGATATCCGCAAAACCGGCAGTGGTTTTGACCTGCCGATAGCCATCGCCGTGCTGGCTACCGATGGGCAGATTCCCCGCGATAATCTCGATCGCTGCCTTATCGCCGGCGAGCTTGGCCTGGACGGTACGGTGCTGCCCGTCAAGGGCGAGGTGGCGTTTCAGCTGCTGGCACGCGATATGGGGCTCTCCTTTATTGCCGGCAGGTCCGACCAGCATGTGCCGCTCGCGGGCGTGGACTGCGGATTCATCGATCACCTGTCTCAGCTTGCCCAGGGTATGGGCGATGCCGCGCGGCATTATCTGGATTCCGAGGGTGTAGAGGCCACTTTTGAACCTGAGCTCGACTATGCCGACGTGCTGGGGCAGGAGGTCGCCAAACGCGGCATGGCGCTTGCGGCCGCGGGTGAGCTCGGTTTGCTTATGATCGGGTCCCCGGGATCGGGCAAGACGATGCTTGCGCGCCGCATGACGGGGATCTTGCCTGAGCTTTCCGTCGAGGATCAGCAGGAGGCGTTGTGCATCCATTCGGTCTTGGGTGAGAACATCGATGGCCTGCTTGCAGGTCATCGGCCGTTTCGAAGCCCGCACCACAGCATTTCGACTGCGGGCCTTATTGGCGGAGGGCGCCCAGTGCACCCGGGCGAGATTAGTTTGGCGCATGGCGGCGTGCTCTTTTTGGACGAGCTCGCCGAGTTTCCCACCGGCGTTCTGCAGACGCTACGCCAGCCCATCGAGCGCGGCTACGTCAAGATTGTGCGCGTCGACGGCGCTTTTACCTTCCCGTCGCGCTTTCAGCTGCTTGCCGCGAGCAATCCCTGCCCCTGCGGCTTTTTGGGCGATCGTGAGGTCCCCTGCCGCTGCTCGGCTTCGATGGTCGAGCGCTACCGGTCCAAGTTGCGCGGTCCTTTGGCCGACCGTATCGACATGACGATTGATGTGACCCGGCCCGATCCCCAGGTGATTATCGAGGGCGCGGAGGGCATGTCTTCGGCCGAGCTGCGCGACTACGTGGTGCGTGGACGTGCCTTTCGCGCCTGGCGCGAGTCCCGTATGGACGATGCGGATACCGAGGCCGAGGACGAAGAGTCGCGGTCCATTGACGGTGTCGTGTCGACCTTTGCGCTCGACGAGGCCGCCGAGAAATGCGTGCTTGGCCTGTCGAAGCGCACGCATCTTACGGGGCGCGGCATCGTGCGCCTGGTGCGTATCGCGCGCACCATCGCCGATGTCGCCGAAAGTGAGCGGGTAACCCAAGACCACGTGCTCGAGGCGGCGATGTATCAGGGGAGGAGGGACCAGTAATGCTCGGTGAGACTTTTGAGTTGCATCCCGGCGATGCGTTGTATCCAGATACGGTTTTGGAGCTCTCTGATGTACCCCAGACGCTCTATGTGCGTGGTGACCCCGCCGCACTGTCGACGCCCTCGCTCTCCATCATCGGCGCTCGCAAGGCCTCGCCGTACGGCCTTGCCGTGGCAGAGCTGGCCGCGAAAGTTGCGGTCGAGGCGGGGGTGACGGTGGTCTCTGGCGGTGCGGTCGGCTGCGACCAGGCCTCGGGTTGGGCCGCGGTCAACGCCGGTGGCAGGCACGTCGTGGTATTGGGTACGGGCGCCGACGTGGTCTACCCGCGTTCGAGTGCAGGGCTCATCGCGCGCACGATCGATACGGGCGGCGCGGTCGTGTCCATCTCGCCTTGGGGCATGGGGCCGCGCAAGTTTGCCTTTCCGCGGCGTAACCGGGTGATTGCCGCGCTTTCGCAGGCGCTCTTCGTGTCGGAGGCCGGCATGCCCTCGGGCACGTTCTCGACGGCGGAGGCCGCCATGGACCTGGGGCGCGAACTGCTTGCGGTGCCGGGCTCCATTTTGTCACCCGAGTCGCGCGGGACCAACTACCTCATCGCCAACGGGGCCTGCTGCATTATTGACGAGGAGTCTATTGAGATGGCCATCTCGCGAATCTACGGCACCTTGCGCTATTCGCGTCCCGATGCGCCCGGTATCGCCGATCTGGACCCCACGCAGCAGGCCGTGATGCATGCGCTCATCGCCTCGCCGCTCAAGGTCGACGACATCGCGGCACTTGTCTCGCTCGATGCCGTCGGCGTGCTCAAGCTCCTAGGGTCGCTCGAACTCGAGGGCCTCATCGAACGCATGATGGATGGAAGGTATGCGCCCTCCAAGTTTGCCCTTCACGCCCAGACGCCCTTCGGTCACAATGGAAAACGTGTCAATTAGAAAGGTGTTTGCAGATGCAGTTCGATCAGGTGACGGTTATCGGTGGCGGTCTGGCGGGTTCGGAATGCGCGATCCAGCTGGCAGACCGCGGTTTTGCCGTAAAGCTGTGCGAGATGCGCCCCCAGGTGAGCTCTCCGGCCCACCATACCGATCATCTTGCCGAGCTCGTCTGCTCCAATTCGTTTAAATCGACCCGTCCAGACTCTGCGGCGGGCTTGTTGAAGGCCGAGCTTGAGCGTATGGGCTCAGTCTTGCTCGATTGTGCCCATCGCGCGGCCGTTCCCGCCGGCGGCGCCCTGGCGGTCGACCGCGTCAAGTTTTCCGAACTTGTCGAGGCCGAGGTTGCCTCCCGCCCCAATATCGAGATTGTTCACGGCGAGGTCACGCAGATTCCCGAGGGGCATGTGGTCATTGCCGCTGGCCCCCTATGCTCGCCCGCGTTGAGCGAGGAGGTCATGAAGCTCGTCGGCGGCGATGCCCTGGCCTTCTTTGATGCGGCCGCGCCAATCGTCGATGCCTCCACGCTCGATATGGACGTGCTGTTCTCGCAGTCGCGCTACGAGGAGCAGGGGAGCGGCGACTATCTCAATGCTCCGCTCAACAAGGAGGAGTACGAGGCCTTTATCGAGGCGCTCACCACCGCCGATCGCGTGGTACTCAAGGACTTTGAGGGTGGCGACCTGTTCCAGGCCTGCCAGCCTGCCGAGGAGGTCGCCCGCACCGGTAAGGATGCCATTCGCTTTGGCGCCATGAAGCCCGTCGGACTGACCGACCCGCGTACCGGACGTCGCCCCTGGGCGGCGATTCAGCTTCGCGCCGAGAACAAGGAGAAGACCGCCTATAACCTGGTGGGCTTCCAGACCAACCTGACTTTTGGCGAGCAGAAGCGCGTCTTCCATATGGTTCCCGGACTGGAGAATGCCGAATTCTTCCGTTTTGGCGTCATGCACCGCAACACCTTTGTCGATGCCCCGCATGTGCTCGATGGCACCTTTGCCGTGCCCGGTACGAGCGTTCGCCTTGCCGGCCAGATCACCGGCACCGAAGGCTACATGGAGGCCGTGGCGACCGGTCTGCTCGCTGCGCTCAACACCTATGCCGAGGCAACCGGGGCGGAGCCCGTTGAGCTGCCGCGCGTGGGCGCCCTGGGCGCGCTCGTGGGCTATGCGACCGATCCGGCAACGGTGGGCTATCAGCCCATGCACGTCAACTTTGGCTTGGTGCCGCCGCTCGAGGACGGCAAGCGCCGCAGCAAGCGTGATCGCTACCAGGCCTACGCCGACCGCGCGATCGAAGCCCTTGACGCTTACCTGGTGACGCGCTCCGACCTGTTTGGGGGCGAACGGTCATAGCCTTTGACCTTTACGATACCGTCGACTCGTTTATCGCTTATATCGCGCGTGTCGAGGGTCTGTCTCCCAATACGGTGACGGCCTATGCCTCGCGACTGGAGCGCTTTGCTGCCTGGTGCGAGCGGACGGGTACCGACGCTCGTGTCGCCGACGTGCGCACCGTCCGCTCATATTTGGCCGAGCTCTCGCGTGGCCAGGTGGCCCCTCGCACCCTTTCGGCGCATCTGTCGGCCATCCGGTCGCTGTATCGTTGGATGACTGCCGAGGGGATTGTCGAGGGCGATGCGGTCTCGGCGATCGCGTCGCCCAAGCTGCCGCGCGACCTGCCGGGAGTCCTTACGACCCAGCAGGTCGAGGCGTTGCTCAAGACGCCTGATACCTCGACGCCCGCGGGATTGCGCGATGCGGCGATGCTCGAACTGCTCTATGCCTCGGGTGCCCGCATCTCGGAGCTTGCCGCGCTTAACGTGGAATCCATCGCTTGGTCGGAGCGCGTGGTTCGCCTTTGGGGCAAAGGCAGCAAGGAGCGTATCGTGCCTCTGTACCGTCGGGCGCTCGAGGCGGCTCGTTGCTATGTCGAGCAGGGGAGGCCGGAGTTGCTCGCCCAGGCAAAGCGCCGCGACGCCGCAGCCGGTCTGCACCCGCTGTTTATTTCTGCGCGCGGCAATCGCATGAGTGCCGCCATGCTCAGACGACGATTCCATATGCTGGTGACGCTCGCCGGCATCCCCGCCGACATTGCCCCGCATGCGATGCGTCACACCTTTGCGACCGATCTGCTCGAGGGTGGCGCGGATCTGCGCTCGGTTCAAGAGCTGCTGGGTCACGCGAGCCTGTCTACGACTCAAATCTACACGCATCTTACGCCCGATCGGCTTAAGCGTGCCGTTGCTCAAGCTCATCCCCGTGGCGAATAGCCTTTGGCAGCCAGGGACGTCGACGCACATTCAGGTGTGTGGTTTTGATTGCGGGTTGGCAGGAAGAGGCAATCCTGCTATCATTCATCGGGTTGCTTCACGGCAACAGGTTTTTATCACGCACGCGCGGCTACTTCATACCGTGGTGCCCGGGCTTTGGTAGCACATGTCCGGGTTGGTTTTGGAGGATGACCCCGCGCGGAGGCAAACCACAGGAGGTTTAACATGGCTACCAAGATTAATATCCGCACCCTGCTCGAGGCCGGCTGCCACTTCGGTCACCAGACCCGTCGCTGGAACCCCAAGATGAAGCCGTTCATCTTCGGTGAGCGCAACGGCATCTACATCCTCGACCTCAAGCAGACCATCCTTGACGCCGACCAGGCCTACACCTTCGTCAAGAACGTTGCCAAGGGTGGCAACGTGCTGTTCGTCGGCACCAAGAAGCAGGCTCAGGAGGCCGTCAAGAACGCAGCTGAGCGCGCCAACATGCCTTACATCAACCAGCGTTGGCTCGGCGGTATGCTGACCAACTTCGTCACCATCCGCTCCCGCATCAACCGCATGGAGGAGCTCGAGGCCATGGTCGAGGACGGCCGCATGGCAGTGCTGCCCAAGAAGGAGCAGGCTGTGCTCGGAAAGGAGCTCGCTAAGCTCCAGACCAACCTCGGTGGCGCCCGCGACATGAAGGGCCTGCCCCAGGCTCTGTTCGTCATCGACACCAAGCGCGAGGAGAACGCCATCAAGGAGGCCCAGCGCCTGAACATCCCCGTCGTCGCTCTGATCGACACCAACTCCGATCCCGACGAGGTCGAGTACGGCATCCCCTGCAACGATGACGCTATCTCCGCTGTCACCCTTATGTGCGAGCTCATGGCTGACGCCTGCCTCGCCGGCTCCGGCAAGGAGCAGGTCTCCGAGGCCGAGATGGCCGCTGAGCCCAAGGCCGAGTAAATCAGTCCTATTTAAGTCTTTTTCATCTCTTTGAAAGGAACCACAATGGCCCAGATTACCGCCGCTATGGTCAAGCAGCTCCGCGAGATGACCGACTCCCCGATGATGGAGTGCAAGAAGGCTCTCGTCGAGGCTGACGGCGACATGGACGCCGCTGTTGACGTTCTGCGCAAGAACGGCCTCGCCAAGGCTGCCAAGAAGGCTGGCCGCGAGACCAACGAGGGCGCTGTCGCCGCGTTCGTCTCCGAGGATGGCAAGACCGGCGCTCTGCTCGAGCTCTCCTGCGAGACCGACTTCGTTGGCTCCAACGCCAAATTCACCGGCTTTGCTTCCAAGGTCGCCGAGGTTGTCGCCACCACTGAGCCGGCCGATGTCGACGCTCTGCTCGAGAAGCCGATGGGCGAGGAGACCGTTTCCTCCGAGCTCACCGAGATGATTCACATCATGGGCGAGAACATGAAGATCTCCCGTTTCGCAGCCCGCAAGGCCGAGAACGGCGCCCTCGCTTCTTACATCCACATGGGTGGCAAGATTGGCGTCCTCGTCGAGTTTGCTTTCGAGAAGGCCGAGACCGCTCAGGCTGAGTCCTTCAAGACCTTTGCCCACGACGTTGCCCTTCAGGTTGCCGCTGTCGCCCCGATCTGCGCTACCCGCGATCAGGTTCCGGCTGAGACCGTTGAGCACGAGAAGCAGATCTACATGGCTCAGGCTGCCGAGTCCGGCAAGCCCGAGGCCATCCAGGAGAAGATGGCTGTTGGCCGTCTGGAGAAGTTCTACAAGCAGTCCGTGCTCACCGAGCAGGAGTTCATCAAGGACAGCTCCCTCACCATCAAGAAGTACGCTGAGCAGGTCTCCAAGGAGCTCGGCGATACCATTACCGTCGTTGCATTTGACCGTCTGGTCCGTGGCGAGTAAATAAGCTCTTGTAGCTGGTAATGAGCAGGCTGTGGGTTTTACTCACAGCCTGCTTTTTCATGGCTCTGAGCAGAGCCTTTGATATCATATTGAGAGTCTAATTAAAGGAGGATCGCTTTGTCCGACATCCGATATAAACGCGTGCTTCTCAAGCTTTCCGGCGAAGCACTGATGGGCGACGGCCACTACGGCATCGACCCCAAGGTTACCGACCATCTTGCCAAGCAGGTCAAGGAGCTGCTTGCCGTTGGCCATGAGGTCGGCGTCGTTGTCGGCGGCGGCAATATTTTCCGCGGCATGGCCGGCGCTGCCGGTGGCATGGATCGTGCTCAGGCCGATTACATGGGTATGCTGGCAACCGTTATGAACGCGCTTGCCCTGCAGGATGCCTTCGAGCATAACGATGTTCCTTGCCGCGTTATGAGCGCTATCCAGATGAACGAGATTTGCGAGCCCTATATTCGTCGTCGCGCCATCAATCACCTGTCCAAGGGCAATGTCGTTATCTTCGCCGCCGGCTCGGGCAATCCGTACTTTACGACTGACACCGCCGCGGCCCTTCGCGCCTGCGAGATCGGTGCGGAGATTCTGATCAAGGCCACCAAGGTCGACGGTATCTACGACAAGGATCCCGTCAAGTGCGCCGATGCCGTCCGCTTTGACAAGATCACCTATCACGAGGTGCTCGTTCGCGGCCTGCAGGTTATGGATTCCACGGCAACGGCCCTGTGCCAGGATAACCGTATGCCCATTTTGGTCCTCAACATCGATGGCGAGGACACTGTCAAGCGCGCGCTCGCGGGTGAGCCCGTCGGCACGCTCGTCTATCAGGAGGATTAAGCATGGCAGAGAACATCACCGCCCACATGGACAAGTCGCTCGAGTCCCTCAAGCATAACTTCTCCAAGGTCCGCACCGGACGCGCCAGCGCCAACATTCTGTCCGACATCACCGTCGATTACTACGGTGTTCCCACGCCGGTCACGCAGGTTGCCGCCGTCAAGACCCCCGAGGCCCACATGCTGCTCATCGAGCCGTGGGACAAGGCGCTCATCAACGCCATCGTTAAGGCCATCAGTGCCTCCGACCTGGGCATTACCCCCAACTCCGATGGTACCGTCGTACGCCTGCCGTTCCCGGCTCCCACCGAGGAGCGTCGTCGCGAGCTCGTCAAGGAGTGCCGCGAGTACGCCGAGCAGGCCAAGGTCTCTATCCGCAACATCCGTCGCGACTTCAACAATAAACTCGAGCGCGACGAGGAGCTTACCGAGGACGATGTTCGTCGCGAGCAGGCCAAGGTTCAGAAGCATACCGACGAGTATGTTGCCAAGGTCGAGGAGCTTCTGAAGGAAAAAGAAGCCGAGGTCATGGAGATCTAAGGTGCAATACGACGAGCATAAACTGGTCGAGTACTTTGCCGACGCCCCTGCGGGCGTCGGTTTTTCCGACCTTGACCTCAATAACATTCCGCGCCATATTTCGTGCATCATGGACGGCAACGGTCGTTGGGCCACGGCGCGCGGTCTTGCCCGCACCGAGGGTCACAAGGCCGGTATCGTCTCTCTGCGCGAGATTATTACCGCCTGCGTGCGCCTGGGCGTCGACGTGCTTTCGGCCTATGCGTTTTCTACCGAAAACTGGAATCGCCCGCAGCACGAGGTCAACGTCCTCATGCATTTGTTTGCCAAGACGTTTATCGATGAGCTGCCGTTGCTTAAACGCGAAAACGTGCGCGTTGTGTTTTTGGGTGACATTTCTGCGTTGCCCAAGAAGACCCGTGATGTCTTTGAGCGCGGTCTTGCCGAGTGTGCAGACCATACCGGTATGACCCTGGCGCTCGCCGTTAACTATGGTGCCCGTGCCGAGATCACTCGCGCTGCCCGTCAGCTCGCCTTCGATGCGGCCGCCGGTAAGATTGACCCTGCCGCAATTGATGACGATATGGTGGCGTCGCACCTGTACACCGCCGGTCTTCCCGATCCCGAGCTCGTTATTCGTACCTCGGGCGAGCTGCGCCTTTCGAACTATCTGCTGTGGCAGGTCGCTTATGCCGAGTTTTATGTCACCGATACCTATTGGCCCGACTTTGATCGCTGGGGTCTTGTTGAGGCTATCTTGGCTTATCAGGGCCGCGACCGTAGGTTTGGTGGATTGAGTAAGACCGAGGAGGCTTAATCGTGTCTGATCGTCCCAAGGCAACTGCTCCCAAGGCGCCTGCCTCTTCGACACCTGTGCGCAGGGCCGCTGCTTCCAAGGCACCGGCTGCGAAGGGCGGCAGCGGCTCATGGCTGGCTGGTTTTATTACCCGTGCTGCTGCCGGTATCGTCTATGCCGTCGTCTTTATCCTGTGTCTGGTTTTGGGTATCGTGCCTACGGCTATCTTTGTGTCCGTCATGAGCGGCTTGTGCTGCTATGAGTTCTTCCGCATGACGAAACTCGATGGCAAAGTGGCCAACGAGCGCCTGGGTATCGCTGCCGCCGTGCTCTTTCCGCTCTCGGCACTGGGTGACTCGCTGCTGTTGAATGCCCTGCTTTTTGCTCTGATGCTTGCGGTGGGCATTTGGTATGTCTGGTCGCCGCGTACCCGCATATCCGATGTAGCCGTGACGCTCATGGGTCCCATCTACACCGGTTTTATGCTGTCGGCCATCGTGTTGCTGCGCGATGCCGTGCCCGGTTTTGCCGGCGCCCTGCTTTCGGTGGGTGTTTGCGCGTCTCTCTGGGTCTCCGATTCGTTCGCCTATATCGTGGGTAGTCGTATCGGCAAGCACAAGATGGTCCCCAAGATTTCTCCCAAAAAGAGCTGGGAAGGCTTTTTCGGCGGCATCTTGGGATCGGTGCTCATCTGGCTCATTTTGTGGGCGACGCATTTCTATAAGCTGAGCTTGCCCTATGCGCTGCTGTGCGGCGTAGTCGTGTCCATCCTGGGCGTTATCGGCGACCTCATTGAGTCGCGCATCAAGCGTGGCGTGGGCGTCAAGGATTCCGGCAACCTTATTCCGGGCCATGGCGGCATGCTCGATCGTAGCGATTCGCTTATCTTTGGCTGCATTACCGCGCAGCTGCTTTTGATGATCGGAGGCGTGCTGTAATGTCATTCCAGACGACGTATGGATCCGATGGACGCCTTCGTGTTGCCATTCTGGGCTGTACGGGATCTATCGGCACCCAGGCACTCGATGTGTGTCGCCAGCATGCCGATCGACTGCGGGTAACGGCGCTGTCCGTCAATTCCAGCACCTCGGAGCTCGTTGCCGCCGCCCGCGAGTTCTCGGTTCCGGCCGTTGCCGTTGCCGACGCCGCCCACGGTGCGGACGCCGTGCTGCAGGAGTTGCCCGAGGGAACGAAGCTCGGCGTTGGCGCGCAGGCGGTTTGTGAGCTCGCGCGTCGCGACGATGTCGACTGTGTGCTTGTTGCCATTGTGGGCGCTGCCGGGCTCGAAGCGAGCCATGCGGCCCTGACCTCGAACAAGCGTCTTGCACTTGCTAACAAGGAGTCCCTCGTTGTCGGTGGCGACCTGCTGATGCCGCTGGCACAGCCTGGCCAGCTCATTCCGGTCGACTCCGAGCACTCCGCCATCTACCAGTGCTATCTGGGGGAAAATCCGCGCGAGGCCCACTGCATTTGGCTCACCTGCTCGGGCGGTCCGTTCTTTGGCCGTACGCGCGACGAGCTCGATCGCGTGACACGCGCCGATGCGCTGGCACATCCCACGTGGTCCATGGGCGCTAAGATCACGATCGACTCCGCTACCCTCATGAACAAGGGCCTGGAGCGTATCGAGGCGATGCACCTGTTCGGTTGCGACCTCGACTTTATCAACGTGGTCGTGCAGCGCCAGTCCAAAATACACTCGATGGTCGAGTATGCGGACGGCTCCGTGATGGCACACCTTGGCGCCTCCGATATGCGCATTCCCATTCAGTTTGCCTTCTCGTATCCTGAGCGTTGGGACACTCCGGCGCCTCGTCTGGATTTTCGAGAGCTGGGGCAGCTCACCTTTGATGCCGCCGATATGGACACGTTCCGATGCCTGGCGCTGGCCGAGCGTGCCGGCAAGACGGGCGGCACCATGCCGTGCGTGCTCAATGCGGCCAACGAGGTCGCGGTCGATGCGTTCTTACACGACGGCTGCAGCTTTACCGATATCGACCGCGTTGTGGAATCCTGCATGGATGCGCATGACACGCAGGCGGTTTCCTCGTTTGAGCAGCTTCGCGACATCGATGCCTGGGCGCGCGAAAAGGCCGCGCTGGTGCTCGCCGCAACCCATTCCTAATCATAAGGATTGCTTTTTCGATTTATGGATACTGTTCTGAGCGTTCTCTCATCGGTCTTTTGGGGCCTTCTGATGCTTTCCGTCCTCGTGTTTTTGCACGAGGGCGGCCACTTTTTGGCCGCGCGTGTCTGCGGCGTCCGTGTGACCGAGTTCTTTTTGGGCCTGCCGTGCCGTTTTGACATCCATCACACGTCGCGTCGCATCGGAACCAAGTTTGGCGTGACGCCGCTACTGCTGGGCGGCTATGCTGCCATCTGCGGCATGGATCCCACGGACGTCTCGTGTGCCGATCGCGTGCTTGCGGCTATCTATCGTCACGGTCGCGTGACCGTGGCCGACCTTGCCGCCGAGCTCGAACTGCCCGAGGAGGACGTGCTCGAGGCCTGTGCCTTGCTGCTGGGGTGGGGTTCCATCGCTCCTTGGTACGAGGAGGGGGAGAAGCCCTCGCCGAGCTATTACCCCACCAAGTACCAGACGTTGCCGCGCGATGAGGCGGGCTACACCACCTTTGACGGGCGTCGGTTTGATCGCGAGCATGCGACCGCTGAGGGCGACGTATGGGAGCTGCCGTGCGATAAGGCCGAGTTCCTTGCGCAAGAGCGCTCGCATACCTATCTTGGTCAGGGCTTTCTCAAGCGAGCATTTATGTTGCTCGCGGGCATTGTCGTTAATATCCTGACGGGCTTTTTGCTCCTTATGAGCATCTATTCCATTGCGGGTGTCACCGTGCCGATGGATACCAACGTGATCGGTCAGGTTGACGAGGGGTCTATTGCCGCGGAGGCGGGAATCGAGGGCGGCGACGCGATCCTTTCGGTCGACGGTGTATCGTGCTCCACATGGATGGACGTTTACGATGCTATCGGCAAGGCCGCCGGTAAGGACGATATTGCCATCGAGTATGAGCGCGATGGCAAACGGCGTTCGACCTCGGTTGCGCTCAAAGAGGACGAGCGGCTAGGCGTGTATGCCTCTACAGAGGTAGTCCGTTTGGACCCGATCACCTCGGCGCGTCTGTCATTCTCCTATGTTCAGCAGACTGCTGAGGGCGTGATGCGCCTGCTGCAACCGCAACATACGATGGAGGTTCTCGATCAGTCGACCTCGATCGTGGGCATCAGCGTCATGTCATCCCAGGCTGCAGCCGCCGGCCCTGCAACGTTTTTGACGTTTGCCGCGCTCATCTCGTTCTCGCTCGGCTTTATGAACCTGCTGCCCATCCCGCCGCTCGATGGCGGCAAGCTGGTTATCGAAATCATTCAGAAGATTGCGGGCCGCGAGCTGCCGCTCAAGGTTCAAACGATCGTGAGCTATGTGGGCATCGCGCTCTTTGTGCTGCTGTTTATCTACATGCTTCGTTCCGACATCCTTCGATTTATTCTGTAGGGGAGTGTTTGGATTGTCTTTATCCCATCCTTTGCCGCGCGAGCTGACGCGCCCCGTATATGTGGGCGGTGCGCAGATCGGTGGTGGCGCTCCGGTGGTGGTCCAATCCATGACCTGCACCGATACCGCCGACGCCCAGGCAACGCTTGCTCAGGTTCGCGCCTTGGCACAAGCCGGTTGCGATATCGTGCGCGTGAGTGTGCCCACCGAGGCCGCGCTTGAGGGTTTCCGCACCATCTGTGCCGAGTCTCCGGTGCCGATCGTTGCCGATATCCACTTTAACCACAAGCTGGCCATTGGTGCCGTTGAGGCCGGTGCCGCCAAGCTCCGCATTAATCCCGGCAACATCGGCGATTGGGCCAAGGTCGATGCCGTGATCGATGCTGCGGGCGCTGCCGGGTGTGCGATTCGCATTGGCGTGAATGCCGGTTCGCTCGAGCAGGATATTGCCGAGCGCGACGATCTTACGCAGCCCGAAAAGCTCGTGATGTCGAGCGAGCGCTTCGTCAAGCATTTTGAGGACCGCGGTTTCACCAACATCGTACTTTCCGCTAAGGCCCATAGCGTGGCCACAACGCTTGATGCCTATCGCGCTCTGTCGCGCGAGATACCGCATGTTCCGCTCCATCTGGGCGTGACGGAGGCGGGGACCAAGCTGCAGGGCACCATCAAGAGCTCCGTAGGCTTGGGTATCTTGCTTTCCGAAGGCATCGGCGACACCATGCGTGTGTCGCTCACGGCCGATCCGGTCGAGGAGCCGCCGGTCGCCTGGGGTATCCTGCAGTCCCTTGGCCTGCGCCGCCGTGGTCCCGAGATCGTCTCGTGTCCCACGTGCGCTCGTTGCCAGGTCAACCTCATTCCCATCGCTGAGGAGGTCACCGAGCGACTGAAGAACTATTCCGCGCCGCTTTCCATCGCCGTGATGGGATGTGCCGTTAATGGCCCCGGCGAGGCTTCCGACGCCGACTTGGGAGTTGCCTGTGGACGAGGTCAGGGCCTGCTCTTTTCGCATGGCCAGATCATTGGTAAAGTAGCTGAGGATCAAATTGTCGACGCGCTCATGGCCGAGGTCGACAAGCTTATTGAGGAGAAATAAATGACTCGAGCAATGTATATGTCTAAGCTTTACGCGCCGACGCTCAAAGAGGATCCGGCGGACGCCGAGCTTGCGAGCCACCGTCTGCTGCTTCGCGCCGGCATGATCCGCAAGGAGGCCGCCGGCCTGTATTCCTATCTGCCGCTCGCATGGCGCTCGATTCGCAAGATCGAGAACATCGTGCGCGACGAGATGGATGCCGCCGGTGCCCAGGAGCTCATGATGCCCATCATGGTCGATGCCGAGCTGTGGCGTGAGTCCGGCCGTATCGATGCCTATGGCAAGGAGCTCGTACGCTTTGATGACCGTCACGGCCGTGAGTTCGTGCTGGGTCCCACCCACGAGGAGACTGTCACCGCCCTGGTGCGCAATGAGCTGCGCTCCTATAAGCAGCTGCCCGTCAACCTCTACCACATCCAGGATAAGTTCCGCGACGAGTTCCGCCCCCGCTTTGGTCTGATGCGCGGTCGCGAGTTCATCATGAAGGACGCCTACAGCTTCTCCGCCACGCAGGAGAGCCTGCAGGAGGAGTACGACAAGATGAAGCAGGCCTACGCCAACATCTGCGAGCGCTGCTACATCAAAGCCCTGCCCGTCGTTGCCGACTCCGGCGAGATCGGTGGCGATACTTCCGTCGAGTACATGGCTTTGGCCGACGCCGGCGAGGCTTCGCTGGTCTACTGCGACGATTGCGGCTTTGCTGCCGATGACGAGGCGGCAAGCACCAAGGTCGTCGTGACTGAGGGCCCCGGCGACGGTACGCTCACCAAGGTCGAGACTCCGGGCATGGGCACCATCGAGGCCGTCGCCAAGTTCTTCGGCTTCCCCGAGAACGGCACGCGCAAGTCCCTGGCGTTGATCGATGCCGAGGGTAAGCCCGTCGTGGCCATCGTCCCGGGTGATCATGAGCTCAACGATTGCAAGGCCGAGCATGTCTTTGGCAAGGGCTATCGCATGATGACCGATGAGGAGCTCCAGACTTACGGTCTGCATAAGGGCTTTATCGGGCCGGTGAACCTGCCCGACGGCATTCGTTTGGTCTGCGACGAGAGCCTGCGCGAGTCCAAGCAGTGGGCTTGCGGTGCCAACGAGGTCGATTATCACTTTACCGGCGCCTGCCCCGAGCGCGACTTTACCGTCGATGAGTGGGCTGACCTGGTCACCGTCGTTGCCGGCGATCCCTGCCCGCACTGCGGCAAGCCGCTCTCTGCTGCCCGCGGCATCGAGGTCTCCCAGGTCTTCCAACTGGGTACCAAGTATTCCGAGGCCATGGGTGCCACCTTTATGGACGAGGACGGCAAGGAGAAGCCGCTCATCATGGGTTGCTACGGCGTGGGCGTGTCCCGCTCGCTCGCTGCCGTCGTGGAGCAGCACAATGACGAGCACGGCATCGTCTGGCCGGTCTCTGTCGCTCCGTACGAGGTCGCGGTGATTCCGCTCGATCCCAAGAAGGAGGAGTGCGCGACCGTCTGCGACCAAATCGTCGAGGGCTTGTGTGCCGAGGGTATCGAGGTCGTCGTCGACGATCGCGACGAGCGTCCCGGCTTTAAGTTTGCCGACAACGACCTTATGGGCTTCCCGTATCAGGTCGTTCTGGGTAACCGTGGCCTCAAGAATGGCACGGTGGAGCTCAAGGACCGTGCTACCGGCGAGCGTGAGGACGTGGCGATTGATGAGATTGTCGCTAAGGTCGCCGAGCTTGTTAAGGCTGCCCGTCGCTAATCGACGTTTCTGCTATTAGATGCAACTACAGGACTGCCCCGTATCTCTCTTAGGATGAGATGTGGGGCAGTCCTTTTTGTTGCGTGAATCAGCTCGACGGGTAACAGAAAACCCCACAGCCCAAATGAGCTGCGGGGTTTCCTTTGTGCCTCCGATGCGAAGCGAATCGCTCAGATATTACTGATAATCGACGACGTCGATCCAGTTCTTCAGGAACTCATCGTTCACGTTGCGCTTACGAGCGAGCTCGGAAGCGGCGACGATGCTCGTCCACTGACGCACGACCTGCATGGGCATGTCGGCGCGGTCGCAGTAGAGCTCCAGGTAGGCCTCGGCCTGATCCTTGCTGTTGAGGGCAAAGAGCAGGTAAGTGGTGGCAACGTCGGCAGCAGGGGAGCCCTGGGTGGCGTGTGCCCAGTCGCACACATAGAGCTGGCCGTCGTCGCCGACGATGACATTGGAGGGGTTGAAGTCGCCGTGGCAGACCTTGAACTCCTTGGTCATGCCGTCCAGACGCTCCTGAAGGTTGTAGCGCGTGGTGGCATTGAGCTGATCAAGGCTGTCGATCATGCGGGCGAACTTGTCGCGCTGACGGTTGAGCAGCGGGGAGGTGTAGCCGTGGATCTCGATCTGGAGGTCGACGAACATCTCGAGGTACTCACCAAAGCGCTGGGGCTCGGCAGTCATCTTCTCGGCAAGGGTAGTGCCCGGAACCTTCTCGGTCACGAGCGCCCAGCCGTTGGCGTTCTCGAGCTGGGAAACCTCGAGAGCCTTGGGGCTGCGGATGCCGCACTCATTGATGCGGGCAAGATTCAAAGCCTCGTTGAACACGTCGGAGACGGGCTTGGTCTCGTTAAAGACCTTGACGATCTTGTCGCCCAGGTCGTAAACGACCTTGTTGCCACGGCGGACGAGCTCGGTCTTGGAATCGGGTAGCAGCATGGTTGCATCCTTTCAACGATGCGATAGAAGCGACGGCGGGGGTGTGTGAAACACCCGTGCACCCCCGCCGTTAAAAACCGTGCTAGAACTAGCAGACGGCGTAATCCTGAGGCTCTCGGCCGTAGTAGGCGTCCAGGTAGAGCTCCTTGATCTCGCTCATGAGCGGGTAGCGCGGGTTAGCGCCGGTGCACTGGTCGTTGAATGCCTGCTCGGTCATCTCGTCGAGGGTGTCGAGGAAGTACTTCTCGTCAACGCCGTACTCAGCGATGGTGTGCTTGACACCGATGAAGTCGCAGAGCTCGGTGAGCTTGGTGATGAAGTTCTCGAAGACCTCACGGTCGTCCTTGCCGTCGATGCCGCAGTAACGAGCCATCTCGGCGTAGTTGTGCAGCGCGTTGGGGTAAGGATACTGAGAGAAGGTTCCCATCTTGACAGGAGCCTCGGCGGCGTTGTAACGCATGACGCGGGTCAGGATGACTGCGTTTGCGAGGCCGTGGGGCAGATGGTGGAAAGCGCCGAGCTTGTGGGCCATGGAGTGGTTGAGGCCCAGGAAGGCGTTACCGAATGCCATACCGGCCATGCAGGATGCGTTGTGCATCTCCTCGCGAGCGTGCGGATCCTTGGCACCGTTGGTGAAGGAGCTCGGGAGGTTCTCGAAGACGAGCTTTGCGGCGCGCTCGGAGAGGCCCTTGGTGTAATCGGAAGCCATGATGGAGACGTAGGACTCGATGGCGTGGGTCATGACGTCAATACCGGAAGCTGCGGTGAGGCCCTTCGGGGCGGTCATGCAGTTGTCGGCGTCGACGATAGCCATGTTGGGGAGCAGCGCGTAGTCGGCGAGCGGCCACTTGATGCCGGTCTCCTTGTCGGTGATGATGGCGAACGGCGTGCACTCGGAGCCAGTGCCCGAAGAGGTCGGGACGGCGACGAAGTAAGCCTTCTTGCCCATCTCGGGGAAGGTGAAGATACGCTTGCGGATGTCCATGAAGTCCATGGCCATGTCCTCGAAGTTCGCCTCGGGGTGCTCGTACATCATCCACATGATCTTGCCGGCGTCCATTGCGGAACCGCCGCCGACGGCGATGATGACATCCGGCTCGAAGAGCGTCATCTGCTTGGCGCCGCGACGTGCGCACTGCAGGGAGGGATCGGGCTCAACGTCGTAGAAGCAGTCGTGAGCGATGCCCATCTCATCGAGCTTGGCCTCGATGGCACGCGTGTTGCCATTCTTGAAGAGGAACTGGTCGGTAACGATGAAGGCGCGCTTCTTGCCCATTACGGTGCCGAGCTCGTCGAGTGCGACGGGCGTGCAGCCCTTCTTGAAGTAGACCTTCTCGGGTGCGCGGAACCACAGCATGTTCTCGCGGCGCTCTGCCACGGTCTTGACGTTGATCAAGTGCTTCACCCCAACGTTCTCGGAGACGGAGTTGCCACCCCAGGAGCCGCAGCCCAGGGTTAGAGACGGCTTCATGCCGAAGTTGTAGAGGTCACCGATGCCGCCGTGCGAGGACGGGGTGTTGATGACGATGCGGCAGGCCTTCATGACGTGCTGGAACTTAGCGATCTTCTCGCTCTGTGCCGGGTGCACGTAGAGAGAGGCGGTGTGGCCCGGGCCACCTGCGAGGACGAGGTGCTCTGCCTTGTCAACGGCCTCCTGGAAGTCCTTGGCGTGATACATAGCGAGGACCGGGGAGAGCTTCTCGTGGGAGAACTCTTCCTTCTCGGGATCGGTGGAGGTGACCTCGGCGATCAGGATCTTGGTCTTGGCGGGAACCTCGATGCCGGCGAGCTCGGCGATCTTGGCGGCAGCCATGCCGGGGATGCGGTGATCGAGTGCGCCGTTCTTGAACATGGCGGCACGCAGGGCGTCCATCTCGGCACCCTGCTTGACGAAGTAGCAGCCGCGACGCTGGAACTCAGCCTTGACATCCTTGTAGATGGAGTCGAGGACGGTGACGGACTGCTCGGAAGCGCAAATCATGCCGTTGTCGAACGTCTTGGAGTGGATGATGGAGTTGACGGCGAGCTTGATGTCCGCGGTATCGTCGATGATGACCGGGGTGTTGCCGGCGCCGACGCCGAGTGCGGGCTTACCGGAGGAGTAAGCAGCCTTGACCATGCCCGGGCCACCGGTTGCGAGAATGATGTCGACGTCGCGCATGACCATGTTGGTCAGCTCGATGGACGGCTTGTCGACCCAGCCGATGATGCCCTCAGGAGCACCGGCCTTGACAGCTGCGTCGAGAACGAGCTTGGCGGCGGCGATGGTGCACTTGGCGGCTGCCGGGTGCGGGGAGATGATGATGGCGTTACGGGTCTTCAGGCAGATGAGCGTCTTGAAGATGGCCGTGGAGGTCGGGTTGGTGGTCGGGATGACAGCGCCAACGATACCGATCGGCTCGGCGACCTTGGTGATGCCGTAAGCGTCGTCGCGCTCGATGACACCGCAGGTCTTGGTGTTCTTGTAAGCGTTGTAGATGTACTCAGCGGCGTAGTGGTTCTTGATGACCTTGTCCTCGAGAACGCCACGGCCTGTCTCCTCGATGGCGAGCTTGGCCAAAGGAATACGAGCCTTGTTGGCGGCCATAGCAGCCTCGTAGAAGATCTTGTCTACCTGCTCCTGAGTGTACTCAGCGAATTTAGCCTGGGCCTCACGCATAGATTTGAGTTTGGCCTCAAGCGCCTCCACGTTGTCCACGATGGCGGGAGTAGTGTTTTCCGGTGACTTTTTCACCATTTGTGTCTCCTTGCGATCGGAGATTTACCCTACGCCTTGCATGATAGCAAGAAATAATTCGGTAAACGGTCAGATTCCCGTAAAAGGCATACTAAAACGCTTCAATCAAATGAACCGTTTCAACTAAATTATGCTACTTAGCGTAGGAAAGATCGGATGCTTTGCGCCTTGTAGGTGCCCTGAAGCCGTATTGGCCAGCATTTGGTTCCAGAGGGTTTTTGGCTTAAAGGCGTCGGGTTATCGAGAACGACTTTTGCATATTCATATGTTAGTAGTTGTCGTCTTACGATCAGTTGGTAGTCAATAAACCAAAAAGGCGCCCTCCGTAGGGGAGGGCGCCTTTGGTAAGTTCTATGTGAACGCGAGGTCTTTGACCCGGAGAGTCCGAGGTACTTGTTGGTAAGACCTTATTTAGGAGCGCGCAACCTTGCCGGACTTGAGGCAGGTGGAGCAAACGTTCATCTTGCGACGGTGACCGTCGACGACGACGTAAACGCGCTGGATGTTGGGGCGGAACTTACGGTTGGTGACGCGGTGAGAGTGGCTGATGGAGCGACCGGCAACGGGGTGCTTACCGCAAACTTCGCAAACTTTGGACATAACTGACCCTCCTTGGGCGACAAACGAACATGTCGCGTTAACAAACAAGCCTGAACTATAGCACAGAAGCAGCTCCCTGTGCGTAATCTACACAGAGATATTTCTCTTTTGGCTATAGTGCCCACGCCACGGCCCTGGACGTAGATCCGATTTGCGTGCAGCAGAGGGGATTATGCCAGCTCGCAACAAGGTTTTCAAGCTCGTCCCACAAATATATATAGGTTTATTGAGCGTTGGGCTCCGTTTACGGATTGCTCCGTATTTATGCTCGCAATTAAGCTCGAGGTTGGCTACACTATCCCTTGACCATTAAAGGGGTACGAGATACCCACATGGAATTACATAGCTGCCATAGAGCAGCCCTTCCTTGTGGGTGTCTGGTCCGCTTTGAGCGGTCGGGCATCTATTTTTTTGGCTGTGTCAGCAGTCAAGACATGTGAGGAAGGAGATCGATGGGCACGACTTCCCCCAAGGCGGTCATCATGGACGAGACCGCCGTCAACCGAGCGATGACCCGCATTGCGCACGAGATTCTCGAGCGCAACGAGGGCTGTGAAGACCTCGCTCTGGTCGGCATCGTCACGCGCGGCGACCTTCTGGCAAAGAAGCTCGCCGAGGAGATCAAGGAGATCGAGGGCGTCGAGGTTCCGCTCGGCAGCCTCGACATCAGCTTCTACCGTGATGACTATGCGACCAATTTCGCTCCCGCGATCCACGCCACCAACATTCCCTTTAGCGTCGACGGCAAGCGCGTCGTGCTGGTGGATGACATCCTGTACACGGGCCGTACCATTCGCGCCGCTCTGGACGCCGTCATGGATCTGGGCCGTCCGAGCCGCATTGAGTTGGCAGTTCTCGTTGACCGCGGTCACCGCGAGCTCCCCATCTCGCCGGACTTTGTCGGCAAGAACGTTCCCTCGTCGCACGAGGAGAACGTGCACTTATATATGAAGGAAGTCGACGGCCGTACCGCTGTCGAGATCAACGACGTCGCGCCGGGCTCCCACGTGGGTTCTGCGCCGCTGGGAGGTGAGTAGTACCGTGGCGTTCAACCATAAGCACCTGATCGACATTACCGAGTACTCCGAAGAGGACATTAAGCTCATCCTCGAGACCGCCAAGGCGTTCTCCGAGGTCAACGAGCGTGCGATTAAGAAGGTCCCCACGCTCAAGGGCAAGACCATCGTCAACATGTTCAACGAGCCCTCGACGCGCACCCGCAGCTCCTTCGAGCTCGCCGAGAAGCGTCTTTCGGCCGACAGCCTCAACTTTGGCGGCTCCTCGACCTCCACGGTCAAGGGCGAGAGCCTTGTCGACACCGTCGAGACCCTCAACGCCTACAAGATCGACTGCATCGTCGTGCGCGACAAGCACGCCGGCGCGCCCTACATCGTCACGCAGAACTCGCCCGCGAGCGTTATCTGCGCCGGCGACGGCAAGCACAACCACCCCACGCAGGCCCTGCTGGACCTGTATACCATCTGGGAGCACAAGGGTGACTTCCACGGTCTGAAGGTCGCCGTCGTCGGCGATATCGCGCACTCCCGCGTGTGCGGCTCGCTGATCCCCGCCCTTAAGATCATGGGCTGCGAGACCTACGCCGTCGCCCCCGGCACGCTACTGCCGCCGGCGCCCGAGGTCCTGGGCTGCGACCACGTGACGAGCGACCTCGATTCCGTCCTGCCCGAGCTGGACGTCGTCTATATGCTGCGCGTGCAGCAGGAGCGCCTCGAGGGCGCACCGTTCCCCACGATTCGTGAGTACCACAAGCTCTTCGGTCTGACCAAGGATCGCGAGAAGCTCATGAAGCCCGATGCGATCATCTGCCACCCGGGCCCCATCAACCGCGGCGTCGAGTTCGACTCCTACATGGCCGACCACCCGCAACGCTCCGTCATCCTGGAGCAGGTCTACGCCGGCATCTGCGTGCGTATGGCTATCCTGTATCTGCTGCTTGGAGGTGCCGATAATGGCCTTGCTTCTTAAGAACGCCCACGTCGTCGATCCGTCCGTCGAGCTTGACGGTGTCGTCGACGTCCTGATTGACGGCGACAAGATCGCCGAGGTCGGCGAGAACCTCGCCGCCGAGGGAGCCGAGGTCCGCGACCTTTCCGGCAAGTATCTCGTCCCCGGCCTGGTGGATATGCACGTGCACCTGCGCGAGCCCGGCTACGAGGTCAAAGAGGATATCGAGAGTGGCACCCGTGCTGCTGCCAAGGGCGGCTTCACCGGCGTGTGCGCCATGCCCAACACCGATCCCGTCACCGATAACGGCACTGTCGTGGAGTTCGTCAAGGCCCGCGCTGCCGAGGTCGGCCACTGCCGCGTCTATCCGTCGGGCGCCATGACCCGCGGTCTTAAGGGCGAGGCCATGTCCGAGATGGGCGATATGGTTGCCCACGGCGCCGTCGCCTTCACCGACGACGGTCGCGGCGTGCAGGGCGCGGGCATGCTCCGTCGCTGCATGGACTACGGCAAGATGTTCGGCAAGGTCTTTATGAGCCACTGCCAGGACGAGGATCTGGTCGGCCACGGTCAGATCAACGAGGGCAAGGTCTCGACTCGTCTGGCCCTCGAGGGTTGGCCGGCTGCCGGCGAGGAGCTTCAGATCGCCCGCGACATCGAGATCGCCAAGCTGACCGGTGCCAAGCTGCACATCCAGCACATCTCCACCGCTCACGGCCTGGAGCTCGTGCGTGCCGGTAAGGCCGCCGGTGTCCAGGTGACCTGCGAGGCTACCCCGCACCACATGTTCCTGACCGAGAACGACCTGGACGAGACCTACAACACCTCGCTCAAGGTCAATCCGCCGCTGCGCACCGACGAGGACGCCGAGGCCATCCGTCAGGGTGTCATCGACGGTACCGTCGACGTTATCGTCACCGATCACGCTCCCCACACCCCGTGGGAGAAGGCCCGCGAGTTCGAGCTTGCGCCCTTTGGCATGATCGGTCTCGAGACCTCGCTGTCGCTCGTGCTCACCGAGCTGGTCAACACGGGCAAGATGAGCATGGCTCGCATGGTCGAGCTCATGGCCATCAAGCCGCGTGAGATTCTGGGCCTCGACCAGGTTCAGGTCAAGGCGGGCTCCGTTGCCGACCTGACCGTGTTCGACCCCTCCGCAACCTGGACGGTTGGCGAGGACGGTTACGAGTCACGCGCCGAGAACTCCGGTTTTGCCGGCCGCACGCTTACCGGTCGTGCCACCGATGTGTTTGTCGGCGGTAAGCAGACGCTTGCCGACGGCTGCATCTGCTAGCATAGCCTTATCGCTTTTATGCGCGGTGCCCTTGCGGTGCCGCGCTTTCTATTCGTTTGGACCATGCAACCGCATGGGGGATTGGAGCGTCTATGCCCACACCTTCCACTGCACGCATGCACGACTTCGAGGTCGTCTCGAACCGGGAGATTGCCGACGGCATCTTCTCGCTCGTCATCTCGGCCCCCAAGCTTGCAAGTGCGCTCAAGCCCGGTCAGTTTGTGAACATCGCCGTACCCGGCGATGCGTCCTCGCTGCTTCGCGTGCCCCTGAGCTACTACCGCGCCGACGCCGAGGCCGGCACCGTCGAGCTGTGGTACGCCGTCGTGGGCGACGATACCCGTCGTTTGTCCCAGATGGGCCCTGGCTCCACCTCTAACCTGCTGGGCCCCGGTGGCCGTGGCTGGATGGTACCCGAGGGCACCAGGAAGGCCCTGCTCGTCGCCGGTGGCATCGGCGTTCCGCCTGTGCTGTGCCTGGCCGGTATGCTTGCCGAGCAGGGTGTTGATGTGGACGTGTGCTTGGGCTTTGGCTCCGCGTCCAAGGCCGTGGGTGTCGATGAGTTCCGCGCGCTGGGCGCCACGGTTAACGTGTGCACCGACGACGGTACGCTGGGTACGCACGGTTTTTGCACCGATCCGGCAGCCGAGCTGCTCGGCGAGGGCGGCTACGACTACGTGGCCAGCTGCGGCCCCGCCGTCATGATGAAGAAAGTCGCCGCCGCTGCCGCCGAGGCCGGTGCGTACTGCGAGGTGTCTCTCGAGCGCATGATGAGCTGCGGCTTTGGCGCCTGCAACACCTGCAATGTCGAGACGGTCGACGGTATGAAGGGCGCCTGCATGTGCGGCCCCGTGTTCGATGCTTCCAAGGTGGTGGTCTTCTAGTGGGTACCGTGAACATGGCCGTCGATTTCGGCGGCGTCAAGATGCAGAACCCCATCAACACCGCAGCCGGCACCTTCGGCTACGGTTGGCAGTTCCAGAACTTCTTTGATGTTTCCCAACTGGGCGCCATCACCACCAAGGGTTGCGCAGCCGAGCCCTGGCCCGGTAACCCCGCGCCCCGCATGGCCGAGATCCCCGGCGGTATGATCAACTCCGTGGGCCTTCAGAACCCCGGCGTGGCCGCCTTTGCTCGCGAGTCCGGTCCGTGGCTCGAGCAGCTCTCCAAGGACGGCTGCCAGGTCATCTGTCAGGTTGCCGGCCACTCCGTTGACGAGTTTGTCCGCGCACTCGAGATGTATGTCGAGCTGTGCCCCTGGGCTGCCGGCTACGAGATCAACGTGAGCTGCCCTAATATCGCCGCCGGCGGTGCCGCCATGGGCTCCACGCCCGAGGGCGCCTCTTCCGTTATGGCTGCCTGCCGCAAGGTGACCGATAAGCCGCTGTTCGTGAAGATGGCGCCGGTCAACGTCGCCGAGATCGCCAAGGCCCTCGAGGCTGCCGGCGCCGACGGCCTTTCGGTCATCAACTCCATCCAGGGCATGGCCATCGACGTCCATACCCGCAAGTCCCGCGTGGCCAAGCCCAAGGGCGGCCTTTCGGGCCCGCTGTGCCACCACATCGCCGTGCGCATGGTCTGGGAGGTTGCCCAGGCCGTCGATATCCCCATCAACGGTGTCGGCGGTGTCATGACCGGAGAAGATGCGGCCGAGTTTATCCTGGCCGGCGCCACCTGCGTGTCGGTCGGTATGGCCAACTTCGTCGATCCGTGCGCTTCGCTCAAGATCGCGCATGAGCTCGAGGCCTGGGCCGAGTCCCAGGGCGTAAAGGACATCAACGAACTGGTAGGTGCTTTCGAATGCTAGAGACCGATGCCCGCGACCGCGTAATCGTCGCCCTCGACTGCGACCGTGAGCGTGCGCTCGAGCTTGCCCACGAGCTTTCGGGCCATGCCGCCTGGCTCAAGGTTGGCATGACGCTCTATTACGCCGAGGGTCCCCAGATCGTCAAGACATTCAAGGACCTGGGCTTTAAGGTCTTCCTTGACCTTAAGTTCCATGATATTCCGCATCAGGTTCGCGGTGCCGCCCGCTCGGCCTCGCTTGCCGGTGCCGATCTGCTTTCGGTCCACGGTTTGGGTTCGGGCGCCATGCTCGCTGCCTGCCGCGAGGGTGCCGAGGAGGCGCGCGAGGACCGCGCTAAGCTCGTCGCCATCACCGTTCTTACGAGCATGAATCAGGATGCCTTGAGCGAGATTGGCGTCGAGTCGCCCGTGGCCGAGGAGGCCGCCCGCCTGGCAAAGCTCGCTCAGGCCAACGGCATCGATGGCATCGTGTGCTCGCCGATGGAGGCTCACGACATGCGTGAGCTGCTGGGTCCCGATGCCCTGATCGTGACTCCGGGCGTGCGTCCGGTGGGTGCCGCCCTTGGTGACCAGTCCCGCGTGGCGACGCCTTCCCAGGCTATCGAGCGTGGCGCCAGCCACATTGTGGTGGGCCGTCCCATCACCGGTGCCGACGATCCGGTTGCCGCCTTTGACGCTATCGTCGCCGAGCTGGTCGAAAACGTCGCGTAAAAGATTCCCCTAAGTCACCACTTTTGGGTCTCATTAGCACAAAATAGCCCCTGTGCCTGCGTAAACTTTCCCATCCTTTGTGTGGAATCGCAGGTCAGGGGCTTAACTTTGGGCGCAGTATATTGCACTTTTTGCGGGTATCGTCTAACCTATGGACCCGCGATTGGGCATTTTGTACGTTCTACGTGCTAAAATGCCAATTATTGAATCAGATATAACCCAACTATTTGGAGGTACGAATGGCACTCCCTCAGCTTACCGATGAGCAGCGCAAGCAGGCTCTTGAGAAGGCTGCTGCCGCACGTCATGCCCGCGCTGAGCTTCGCGAGCAGATCAAGAAGGGCGAGAAGTCCCTCGAGTCCGTGCTCAACTCCGATGACCCCATCGCTTCCCGCATGAAGGTTTCCACCCTCATCGAGTCTCTCCCTGGTTATGGCAAGGCCAAGGCCGCCAAGATCATGGAGGAGCTCGGTATCTCCGCTACCCGTCGCGTCCAGGGCCTCGGCGTCCGTCAGCGCGAGCAGCTCCTCGAGCAGCTGACCAAATAAGTGAGCGCTCAGGATTCCAAGCTCTTTGTGATTTCTGGACCGTCAGGCGCAGGCAAGGGTACGCTCGTCACTCGTGTGCGCGAGCGCCGCTCGAACCTGGGCCTGACGGTTTCGGCTACCACGCGAGCACCACGTAAAGGTGAGGTCGACGGCGTCAACTACTTTTTTCTGACGCGCGAGGAGTTCGACCGCCGCGTGGCAAACGGTGAGTTTGTTGAGTGGGCCGAGGTCCACGGTAACTGCTACGGCACGTTGGTGAGCGAGGTCACATCCAAGCTCGCCTCGGGCGCGTCTCTGATTTTGGAGATCGATGTCCAGGGCGCCCTGCAGGTGAAGGAGCGTTTCCCCGAGGCCGTGCTGATCTTTATCAAGCCGCCTTCGCTTGAGGTGCTTCGCGAGCGTCTAGTCGGTCGCGGTACCGAGACGCCCGAGACGATTGAGCTGCGTATGGCAAACGCCGCCGATGAGCTTGCCCTTGCCGACCGCTACGACGACGTCGTGGTTAATGACGATCTCGACCGCGCGACCGATGAGCTCGTTCGCGTTCTCGATATGCATGAAAGGATCTGAGGTCCGTGTCCGTTGTAAAGCCTTGCATTGACGATCTTCTGGAGAAGACCGATCACAACCGCTTCCTGCTCGCTTCGCTTGCCTCCAAGCGCGCCTGCGACATCAATAGCATGCTGCGTGGCCAGCACAATCGCGTGCTTGCCGTCCAGGATGTCGATGACATCACCATCGGGCTTTCCGGTGCCGATACCATCTCGATGGCTATGGACGAGATTGTCGACGGCGACATCTCTTACGACGAGGCCCGTTACGAGAAGGCGCTCGGCCACAAGGTTGCTGAAGCCTAAATGGCGGCTCGCGTCTGCCTGGTCCACTATCACGAGGTTGGACTGAAGGGTAAGAACCGCGCACATTTTGAGCATATCCTCATGGATAACTTCAAGGCGGCCTTGGCCGCCTTTTCCGTGAATGCCGTGTCTCGAATTTCCGGTTATATCCTCGTGACCTTTAACGAGCATCAGGCCGATGAGGCGGCGCGTGTCATTCGCACCGTTCCCGGCGTTGCACGTGTGTCTTTGGCGTATCACACCAACCGCGACTCGCAGGAGTACTGCGCCGCCGCCGTGAAGGCGCTGCGCGAGTTTGGTTCCTTCGATTCTTTTAAGGTGCACGCCAAGCGCTCCAATACTGACTATGAGCTTACCTCGATTGACATCAATCGTCAGGTGGGTGAGGTGCTGTGTGAGGCCTTCCCCGATAAAAAGGTCCAGATGCACGATCCTGACGCTATGGTGCACGTGCTGGTGGTCCAGGGTAGCGTCTATGTGTATGCGCGCTCTGAGCGCGGCGTGGGTGGTCTTCCGGTGGGGTCTGCCGGCAAGGTCGTGACGCTGCTTTCTTCGGGTATCGATTCTCCGGTGGCGACCTGGATGCTCGCGCGTCGCGGCGCGGTGTGCGTGCCGGTGCATTTCTCTGGTCGTCCGCAGACGCCCGATACGAGCGAGTATTTGGTGCAGGACATCATCCGTGCGCTTGAGCCGGGTGTCCAGATCGGCCGCCTGTACGTGGTGCCGTTTGGCGACTGCCAGCGTGAGATTTCGGTCACCTGTCCCAGCAACCTGCGCGTGATCATGTATCGCCGCATTATGTATTCGGTTGCCGAACGCATTGCACACATCGAGGGCGCCAAGGCCATCGTGACGGGCGAATCGCTTGGACAGGTTGCCTCCCAAACGCTTGAGAATATCATGGCTGTCAACGAGGCCGTGAAGATCCCCGTGTTCCGTCCGCTCATCGGGTCCGACAAGCAGGAGATCATCGCGCGCGCCGAGGAGATCGGTACGTTCGATATTTCGACTGAGGCCGCTCCCGACTGCTGCACGCTGTTTATGCCGCGCCGTCCCGAGACGCACGCTAAACTCGATGCCGTGCATGAGGCCTGGGAGTTGTTCGATCACGAGGAGATGATCGAGCGCCTGCTCAAGCAGACCGAGTACATCGACTTCGAAAGCAACACGTATAAGGCCCCTAAGACCTTAAAACGTAAACATTCGGAGCTTGCTCCGCGTGAGATTTACCAAGATCACGAGTAAATTTGTGCATAGACCGACGATGCGTCTGCATCGTCGGTCTTTTGCTATCTGGGCATTTTGTGGCTAAGTGTTCATTTGCTGACGTGTGCCTGAATAAATGGACGGATTTGTGCAAGGTTTTGGTCGGCTTTTGGTTTGACCGCTAAAACCGGTTTTGGGGCGTGGCTGTTACAGGGCTCCTTTCCTGACACGATGGTGTTGGGAGGTTTTGCTATGGCGCAGCGCGAACAACACGAACGGGTCAAAAAGATGGACCGCTTGGCGGACAAGCTGCTCGGTCATAAGGCAGTGGTGATGGCGATACTGGTCGTCATTGCGATGTCGAGCGGCTTGGCGATGGCGAACCTTGGCGGCGGTGCCGGCGCCGTGTCGTTTGAGCGCACTGACGGTTCGGGCTCGTTGGTGGAGCCGGGATCCAGTGATGCCTCGAGCGGAAAGACATCCGAAGGTTCTTCGACTAAGGCTTCTGCCGCGGCAGAGGTCTATGTCGATGTCGATGGCGCCGTTGTGTCGCCCGGTGTATATCGTCTCAAGGACGGCGCGCGGGTGGCTCAGGCGATTGATGCCGCCGGCGGGCTGGCGCCCGAGGCAGACGTTACGGGGCTCAATCGGGCATCCAAGGTCGTCGATGGACAAAAAATCCACGTTCCAACGGAAGGGGAGCAGCAGGCGCCCATTGCGGAAGCCGATGTTGATGGTGGGGCTTCCGCGTCATCGGGCGTGAGTAGCGCAACAGGCCTAGTAAACATTAATACGGCAAGCTCGGCAGAGCTACAGACGCTTTCGGGCATCGGTCCCTCCATGGCCCGGTCGATTATCGATGAGCGGACAAAGAACGGTGCTTTTGCCTCGGTTGACGATCTGATGCGTGTGTCGGGAATCGGCGAGAAGAAGCTTGCCAAAATCAAAGATTGCATCTGCGTATGAGTGCGACCGAGCGCGAACATGTGATGCCTCCGCGGCCCCTGATGCCATGGACGATGGCCCTGTGTGCCGGCATGTGCATGAGCTGCGCCTTGGTGCTCAACGTGGCCGCTGATGCGCTGCTGAGGGAGCAGGCGTCGGCGGTCGGGCTGCTATGGGCCATTCCCGTTGCGGCGGCGGTATTCGTTGTGCTGGCTCAATCTTGTGCGTGGCTTGCCCCTTGGAAGTGGTGGCTGTATGCCGCGTCCGTCGGTCTCGTGGCGGGAGCGGTCGTCTCGGCGTGGTGGGCTGTGGGCACGCTCAACGCCTCGAAGGCGCTCGACGGTCGAGCGGCAAGCAGCCTCGAGTTTGTCGTGCAGGGTGATCCATCCATAAACGACGACGTGTATTCCTATACCTGCGAGGCACGCGCGGACGGTAAGAACTTGGCAACGGTTCGCCTATCGTGTGACCGCGAGCTCAAGGTCGGGGCGCACGTGCGTGTTATCGGTCGCGTTTCACGTTTTGAGAACGATGCATATGGACGATCGCGCGTGCTCCGAGGCGAGGTGCGCAAGGTTCAAGCCGTTCGGATTGTGCCGGTCGATGAGGGCTCTCCGGGGCCGCTGCTTCGGCTGCGAAATGGGCTGCTTGCGTCCATTGCGCCTGCGACCGACCCGGCGCGTGCGCTCATAGCCGGTGTCGCCTGCGGTCGTTCGGCCGAGCTGCGCGCCCAGCCGGCGGGCGATTGGTTTTCGGTGACGGGGACGGCGCATCTTATCGCCGTCTCGGGCAGCCATTTGGCTATCGTGGGGTTTGTAATCGAGGGCGCATTGCAAAAGACTCGGTGCTCACGTGGTCTTCAGCGGGCGATATTGGCGATAACGCTTGTTGGCTACGCTGCCTTTACGGGCGCGTCTCCTTCGGCCGTGCGCGCGTGCTGCATGGTGTTCGCGACGCTTGTCGTAAACGGCGCGGGGCGTCGCCGGCACGGCGAATCGGCACTCTTCGTAACCATGTCCATCTTTGTGCTACTGCGGCCGACGGTGCTGTTCGAGATGGGCTTTCAGCTTTCATGTGCCAGCGTCTTAGCCATTCTGTGCTTTTGCCCCTATGCGACCTACGCTTTGGGTGAGCTGGGTGTGCCATCGGGCGTCGCCAGCATGCTTTCCGCCACGCTGTGCTCGCAATTGGCGACACTTCCCATTACCATTCCCGCCTTTGGTACGTTATCGCTCATTGCTCCGCTGGCAAATGCGGTCATCGGTCCGGTGGTGAGCGTACTGCTTGCTGTGTCGATTGTGCTGGTTCCCTTTTCGCTCGTGGCACCTTTGCGGACTTGGGCGCTCATTGTGCCCATGATTGCCGCCCGTTGCGCACTGTTCTTCGAGCAGCTGTTTGCCGCCGTGCCGGGTGCATCCGTGAGTTTGCCGCCCGATAGCATGTGGATTTACCTAGTGCCGTGTTTGCTGGCGGTTCTGCTGGTCTGGTGGCCGCGTCCCCGTGCACGTCCTATGGCGGTGGGGCTTGCATGCTTGGTACTCCTGGCTGCGATTCCGTACGTCTACTGGGATCGATTCGCTCCGCCTTCGGTGACGGTGCTCGATGTGGGCCAGGCCGATGCGATTCTTATCCGCCAGGGCGGCGCAGTAGCACTCGTCGACTGCGGGCTCGACGAGCGCATGGTGGCGGCGTTGGTTCGCAATAACGTGCACCATATCGATGCCGTCTTTGTGACGCATTGGGATGAGGACCACTGGGGTGGTCTGCCTGCCGTGCTCGAACAGTTTTCGGTTGGAACGATTGCCGTGGCGGCGGATGCGCTGGAGGATGCTCCTGCCGAGGTATTGAACCGACCTGGCGTTGAGTATCGGCAGGTGCGCCGTGGGGATACGGTCGATATCGGCTCATTTTGCGCCCGCGTGATGTGGCCATTCGAGTCCGTGGATGGCGAGGGAAATGAGGACTCGCTTGTCCTGCTGCTCTCCTATGTTCAGGAAGGCAGGGGCCTGCGTATGCTCCTCACCGGTGATGCCGAGCTCGACCAAGAACGGGAATTCGTGCAGGAGGTGGGGGAAATCGATGTACTTAAACTTGGGCATCACGGCTCTAAGGTTTCAGTCGATGGTGAGTTGCTGGACGTCTTGAAGCCTGAGCTTTCCCTTGCGAGTGCGGGCGAGGGGAATCGATACGGCCATCCGTCCGATGCCTGCATCGATGCCGTTAAGGAAGCGGGCGGTGTGTTCGCGTGCACTATCGAACACGGCGACATTACCGTCACGCCAACTGCGAATGGCTTTGCGATGCGATGCCAGCGACCGTGACGACGTCGTTGGCGTGTGGTGGGCCCCTGGGCTAGAATGGCACGGAACGAATACGAAGGCCTGCGGGAGGGGAGCGCAATGTCCGAAACCAGTCTGTTGCCGGCATATCTGATCGTCGGTACCGACGGCGTCAAGCGCGATCACGCCGTCTCGCGTATGAAAGCGCGTCTGGAAAAGTCGGGTATGGTCGAGTTCAACCTCGACGAGCGCGATATGACCAAAGACCCCGATATCGAGTCGATTATCGGATCGCTCAACACCTTTCCCATGGGCAGCGAGTTTCGCCTGGTAATCCTTGACGGCTGCTCAAAACTCGCCAAAGCGATCTCCGAGCCGCTTGTCGACTATCTGGCGAGTCCCAGCCCCACGACGGTCTGTCTCATCATCGCCGACTCGCTTGCCAAGAACACGCGCCTGTATAAGGCGATCGCCAAGATCGACAAGAAGGCGGTGATCGATTGCTCCGGTACCAAGCGCTGGGAGCTACCGCGCCGCGTGCAGCAGATGGCGACGCAGCACGGCAAGTCGATCTCGACGGCGGCCGCCGAAGAGCTCGTTTCGCGCTCGGGCGAGAACACCCGCATGCTCGATAACGACTTGGCTAAGCTTGCCCAGATGGTCGAGGCGCCCCAGATTGAGCTTGCCGACGTTGAGCGCTGGATTGTACGTACGGCAGAGGTCCAACCCTGGGACTTTCTCAATGCGGTCTCGGCCCGTGACATGCGCCGCTCGCTCGAGCTCTTCAATCTACTGCCCGCCAAGAGCTACGTGTGGACTTACACATTGCTGTGCGGCCGCATCCGCGAGCTTATCGTCGCCAAGGCGCTCGATGCGCGCGGACAGGGTCGTGAGCTGGCCGCAACGCTCAAGCTCCAGTCCTGGCAGGTCAAGAATCACCTGACCTGGGCACGTCGCTTTTCGATGGCAGAGCTCGTCGCAGCGCTCGAGGGTGCGGTCGATGTGGAGCTCGCGCTCAAGGGTTCGGCCGATTCTCAGACCGCGCTTTTGCTCTGGATTACGAACATCTTGAGAAAATCGTGATGATACCTGCCTATTTGACAAATTCGTTCTATCCCTTTGAGGGGGAGCGTGCTATAGTAGGCGCTTGCATGACCTCACCGTGTCTCAGAGGTGTCATACATTTTTTGCAAGGAACTCGAAAGGAACTCCAGAAGTGGCAAACATCAAGTCTCAGAAGAAGCGTATCCGCACCAATGAGGCAGCTCGCATGCGTAACAAGGCTGTCAAGTCCGAGCTCAAGACGCTGACCAAGCACGTCCAGTCCGCCGTCGCCGAGGGCGACGCCGAGAAGGCCCAGGCTGCCCTCAAGACCGTCACCAAGCGTCTCGACATGGCTGCCGCCAAGCATGTTATCCACAAGAACCAGGCTTCCAACCGCAAGTCCGGTCTTGCCAAGCTCGTGAACAGCATCAACGCCTAAGTTGTAAATTTCACACCACACAGATTACGCGCATAAATGGAGCCTGTTTTATGGAACAGGCTCCATTTTTTGTATCGCTCGGGTAAGATAGTCCGCATGAATACTTCAATTGACATTTCCCACATCCGCAACTTCTCAATTGTTGCGCACATCGACCATGGCAAGTCCACGATCAGTGACCGTATCCTCGAGCTCACCCATACCGTCGACGAGCGCGACATGGAGTCGCAGCTGCTCGACACCATGGATATCGAGCGCGAGCGCGGCATCACGATCAAGTCCAACGCCGTCCGCGTGTCCTATGACGCCGACGACGGCGAGACGTATCAGTTCAACCTCATCGATACGCCGGGCCACGTGGACTTTACCTATGAGGTCTCGCGTTCGCTGGCCGCCTGCGAGGGCGCGGTGCTCGTCGTCGATGCCACCCAGGGTGTCGAGGCGCAGACCGTCTCCAACGCGACGCTCGCCATGAACGCCAATCTGGACATTGTGCCGGCCATCAACAAGATCGACCTGCCCTCGGCCCATCCCGATGAGGTTAAGACCGAGATCGAGGATGACCTGGCGATCCCTGCCGATGACGCCGTGTGTGTCTCGGGCAAGACCGGCGAGGGCATTCACGATCTGCTGGAGTCCATTGTCTTTTTGATCTCTCCGCCTAAGGGCGATGCAAATGCTCCGCTCAAAGCGCTCATTCTGGATTCGTACTTTGACGAGTATCGCGGCGTGGTGGCCACGGTGCGCGTCTTTGACGGCTCCATCAAAAAGGGCGATACCCTGCGCATGATGCAGGCAAAGGGCGACTTTTTGGTCGATGGCGTGGGCGTCAAGCGTCCCGCCGAGACCCCGGTCGATGCGCTGACGGTCGGCGAGGTGGGCTACGTGGTCACGGGCCTGAAGGACCCCGAGGCCGTTCGCGTGGGCGATACCCTCACGTGGGCGTCGAATCCCTGCCCCGAGCCGCTTCCCGGTTACCGCGAGGCCAAGCCCATGGTCTATACGGGCCTGTTCCCGATCGATAACAAGGACTACGAGAACCTGCGTGACGCGCTCGATAAGCTGCACGTCAACGACCCGTCGTTGGTGTGGGAGCCCGAGACCTCGGTGGCGCTCGGCTTTGGCTTCCGCGTGGGCTTCTTGGGCCTGCTGCACATGGAAGTCGTCAAGGAACGCCTGGAGCGCGAGTTCAATCTTGACCTCATTGCCACGAGTCCATCGGTCGACTATCACGTCTACAAGACTGACGGCGAGATGATTGATGTCCGCAGCCCGCAGGATCTGCCCGAGGCTACGCGCATCGAGCGCATTGAGGAGCCCTACCTCAAGGCCAAGATTATCTGCCCGCCCGAGTATACGGGTGCCGTCATGCAGCTCGCTATCGAGCACCGCGGCATTACTACCGACATGATCCATCTCACGAGCAAGTCGGTCGAGATGCGCTTCGATATGCCGCTTGCCGAGCTCATCTTGGATTTCTTTGACCAGCTCAAGAGCCGAACCAAGGGCTATGCCTCGCTCGACTACGAGTTCAACGAGTATCGTCCCTCCGAGCTCGTGAAGCTCGATATCTTGCTTTCGGGCGACGAGGTGGACGCGCTGTCGTTTATCGTCCACAAGGACAAGGCCTACGGTCTTGCCCGCGGTCTATGCGACAAGCTCAAGGAAATCATTCCGCGTCAGCTGTTCGAGGTTCCCATCCAGGGTGCTATCGGCAACAAGATCATTGCCCGCTCCACCGTCAAGGCGCGTCGCAAGGACGTGCTTGCCAAGTGCTACGGCGGCGATATCTCGCGTAAGCGCAAACTGCTCGAGAAGCAGAAAGAGGGCAAGAAACGCATGAAGGCCATCGGTTCTGTCGAGGTTCCGCAGGAGGCCTTTATGGCGATCCTCAAGGTGGACGAGTAGGTCTATGGCGCTTTCCGAATATAGTCTGCGGCTGCTGGGCGCCTATGCCGAGCAGCCGTTCCTTATGGCTCCCATGGCGGGCGTGACCGACCCCGCCTACCGCATCATGTGCCGTCGCCGCGGTGCCAATCTCGCCTATAGCGAGATGGTGAGCGTGGCGGGCCTTGCCTATGCTAGCAACAAAACGTGGCGCCTGGTGCTGCCGGCCGACGAGGAGCAGCAGATTTGCGTGCAGCTCTTTGGCTCCAAGCCCGAGCAGTTTGCGAGCGCCGTCGCCGCCGTCGAGGATCGTGTGGGCGATCGTCTGTCGCTCATCGATATCAATATGGCATGCCCCGCCCGCAAGGTCGTTACCAAGGGCGAGGGCTCGGCGCTTATGCGCACACCCGATCTGGCCGAGAAGATTGTTGAGGCAGCTGTGGGCGCGGCTCATGTTCCCGTGACCGTGAAGATCCGCAAGGGTTTTTATGCCGAGGACCGCAACGCCGCAACGTTTGCCCAGATGCTCGAAGGGGCGGGCGCCTCCGCAGTTGCCGTGCACGGTCGTTGTGCCACGCAGCTCTATACGGGGCAGGCCGATTGGTCTGTCGTCGATGAGGTCGCAGATGCCGTCGAGATTCCCGTGATTGGTTCGGGCGATGTGTTCTACGCCGAGGATGCCGCGGAGCATCTGCGCAGTTCTGGTGCCAGCGCGGTGTTTATCGCGCGCGGCATCTATGGTAATCCCTGGGTGTTCGGTGATGCTCGCGCCCTTGCGCTCGATGGCATACCGGTGCCGGCGCGCAGCTCCGTCGAGCGCCTGGACGCCCTGCGTGAACACCTAACGCTGACGCACGAGCTTCTGCCACTCATGTCGCGTGCCCGCACGTACGCAAGCTGGTACTTAAAAGGCATGCCCCATGCCGCCGCTTGGCGTGCCCATGTGGTGCGCTGTTCCACATACGAGGAGTTTATGGTGCTGGTCGATGAGATCGAGCGCGATGTGGTGGCCTGCGAGGCCGCCCTTGCCGCCGGCGAATCGGTGCCCTCTCATCCGCTGGAGGCTTAAGGGTGGCCGTTACCGCGCTGTACGTGCACGTGCCGTTTTGCGCCCAAAAGTGCCGGTACTGCGACTTTGACTCGCGCAGTTTTGCTCCGTGTGATCTGAGCGCTGCGCTCGATGCCTATTTTGAGCAGTTGTTCGCGCGTCTCGATGCTTTTGGCAAGGCTGGTGCCCTTGACCAGATCCGCACCGTCTATGTTGGCGGCGGTACGCCGTCGCTGGCGGGGGAGCGCCTGGTGGAGCTGGCGCGGCGTATTCGTGCGTGGTGCGCCCCCGTTGAGTTTACCTGCGAGGCCAATCCCGAGTCGCTGACCGCCGAGCTTGCCGCTGCACTTGCCAAGGTTGGTGTCACACGCGTCTCTCTGGGCGTGCAAACGCTCGATAACACCGAACTTACCGCTATCGGCCGTATTCACGATGCCGATCGGGCGCTCGCCGCCATCGCGACAGTCAAGACCGCTGGGCTTGACGTGTCGTGCGACCTTATGTGCGGACTTCCCGGGCAGACCGCAGCGAGTTGGAAGCGCACGCTCGATGGCGTGCTGGTGGCGGCGCCGCATCATGTGTCGGTGTACCCGCTCACGCTCGAGGAGGCCACGCCGCTCTACCTCATGGCGTGTCGCGACGAGTCGCTCGAGCCCGACGAGGATTTTCAGGCCGCCTGCATGGATATGGCACTCGAGCTCCTGGGTGCGGCCGGTTATCACCCCTATGAGGTGGCGAGCTATGCGCTCGACGGCCATGAGTGCGCCCATAACATTGCCTACTGGACCGGACGGGGCTACCTGGGCCTGGGTCGTTCTGCCGCGGGCATGCTCGACGCCGAGGATTTCGACCGTCTTGCAGGTTTGTTCCCCGGCGTGTCTTCTCGAGGCGATGCGTACCGCGTGCGTCTGGTGCAACGTGACGATGACGCGACGGCGTTCGAGGCCGAATATCTCTCGCAGCGCGAGGCCGCGGCCGAAGACCTGATGCTTGCTTGTCGCATGACGCGCGGTGTCGCGTCCGACCTGTTGGTTCGCGCGGTTCGTGTCATCCCAACGGGCGAGCTGGCAGCTGCCTGCGATCGCACGCTCGAATTGGGTCTTGCCACTTGGGTGCCCGAGACGCTCGGGGTCCATGAGGGACCCTTCACTTCGGCAGATGTCGTCGCGGGCCATGTTCGAGCTCGTCTGGCGCCGACACACCTTGGCTGGCTCGATGGAAATGTTCTGTTCGAGCTGTTTTGGGATCTAGCTTGGGCCGCTCGGGTAGAATTACCGGAATATATACGCTGCTGTGAGCAGGAGGTTGCCGCGCATGGCGACGATGAACGAAAAAGATTACTACGAGATTCTGGGTGTCTCCAAGGACGCCACCTCGCGTGATATTCAAAAGGCCTTCCAGCAAAAGGCCCGCAAGCTCCATCCGGACGTCAACAAAGAGCCGGATGCCGAGGAAAAGTTTAAAGAGGTTTCCGAGGCTTACGCCGTGCTTTCGGATGAGCAAAAACGTGCGCGCTACGACGCCATGCGTTCTGGCAATCCCTTTGCCGGTGCTCCTACGGCTTCGTCCTATGGTGGCGGCTACGCCGGCAACACGGGCTATGGCAATCCCTTTGAGGGCGGCTTTCCCTTTGGTGGCGCCTGGGGCCAGCAGCGTCGCGGCCAGGCTGCCTACAATCCCGAGAACGGCGCCAATGTGGTCGTCGATATCAAACTCGACGCCAAGGAGGCCAAGGGCGGTGCCCGCAAGACCGTCCGCTACACGCGTTTCGATACATGCGGACATTGCGGCGGCTCGGGTTCTGTCTCCTCCGAGCATGCCCATACCTGCCCAAGCTGTGGCGGCCGCGGTCACATCGACGTCGACCTGTCCTTCCTGTTTGGTGCGGGTACGTTCCAGTCGGTCTGCCCCGAGTGCGGCGGTTCCGGTAAAGTCGTGGCCGACCCCTGCCCCGATTGCGGTGGCAGCGGTCGTACTCGCGTAACCTCCGAGCAGACGATTGAGTTTCCTGCCGGCACGCACGATGGCGACGAGGTCCGCATTAGCGGCATGGGGCATGCTGGCACCAACGGTGCCGCGGGCGGCGACCTGGTCGGCCGCGCCCATGTTGAAGCCGAGCGCTTGGAAGGCAAAGCTCGTACCGGTTTTTACCTGATGGGCATCGTGGCGCCGTTTTTGGTGCTGTCGGCCATTTCGGGCGTGTTCTCGGCCTTTGCCGTGATGTGCTTTATTCCGTTTACCATGGGCCTGTTTATGGTGCTTTCGGACGGTGTGCTTCATCGTAGTCTGCTGTGGTGGAAGCGTGGCGCGATGCAGTTTGCCAACGGTTTTGCCAACGGCTTCATGTTCGCGCTCGTGTCGGTTTGGTTCGCGAGCTGCTCGCAACGGGCCATGCTTTCGCCGTACCAAATGCAATAACATCAAACCCTCTGTTTGCGGCCGCCCCAGCTTGGGTATAGGACGCACTGTGACAATAATGAAAGTCGGAAGGATTCGGTCGTGTCGGAAAATAGGGATTACTACGAGGTGCTTGGCGTCGACAGGGATGCCGACGCGCGGACGATTAAGCGCGCGTTTCTAAAGAAGGCCCGTACCGTACATCCGGATGTTTCGGACGACCCCGAGGCCGAGGCCAAGTTCAAGGAGCTCAACGAGGCCTATTCCGTTCTTTCCGATGAGCAGAAGCGTGCTAACTACGACCGTTACGGCACTGCCGACGGCCCTGGTGGTTCGGGCTACGTCGATATCAACGATATCTTTGGTGGCATGGGCATGGACGACTTGTTCTCGTCGTTCTTTGGCGGCGGTGCCGGCGGTGGCGCCCGCAGCCGTCGCGAGCGCCGCCGGGGTCGCGATATGGCCATCTCCCTTTCGGTGACGCTCGAGGAGGCGGCACTCGGCTGCAAAAAGACGATCAGCTATGACCGCCTTGCTCCTTGCGAGGACTGCAATGGCACCGGTAGGGCAGAGGGCGCACAGGAAAAGCAGTGCGGCCGCTGCCACGGTACGGGCTACGTCACGACGGTTCAGCGTTCGTTCCTGGGCCAGGTTCAGTCTTCCTCGCCTTGCCCTGACTGCCATGGCGAGGGCACGGTTATCGACCATCCCTGCGAGACCTGCGACGGTCAGGGCCGCACGCCTTCGCATGAAAAGATTGACATCGATATTCCCGCCGGCGTTTCGACCGGTCGCCAGCTGCGTGTGAGCGGCTTTGGCGAGGCCGGCCTTCGCGGCGAGCCTTCGGGCGACCTGATTGTCAACGTGCGCGTTGCCGACCATGAGCGCTTTAAGCGCAACGGTGACGACCTGTACCTGGTGAGTGATATCTCGATTGCGCAGGCTGCGCTTGGCTGCGAGATCGAGGTCGAGGGCATTATGCCCGACGAGGTCGTTAAGGTGACGGTTCCCGCCGGCGCCCAGTACGGTGATACCGTGAGCGTCAATAATTACGGCATGCCGCGCATTGGCGGTGGCGGTTCGCGTGGCCGCCTGATCGTGCAACTGCGCGTGGTCGTTCCCACCAATCTTTCCAATAAGCAGCGCGAGCTGCTCCGTGCTTTTGCCGATGAGATGGGCGATGACGTTGCTTCTGGTAAGAAGTCGGTGACCGACCGTATCAAGAGTGCTCTCGATGACATCCTCGATTAAGGAGCCCGCGTGCTCGCACCCCATATTTCCGTCGTCAACCTCGGTTGCCGTGTCAACCGGGTTGAATCCGACCGTATCACTGCCGATCTTATGCGCCTGGGCTTTGCGATGGTGGAGCCCCAGGATGCAGAGCTGATCGTCATTAACACCTGTGCCGTTACGGGCGAGGCCGAGGCCAAGACCCGTAAGGCCGTTCGCCATGCTCTGGCCCATCCAAACGAACCCTATGTGATCGTGACCGGATGCGTTGTCAATTTGCATCCCGAGGAGCTGCTGGAGCTTTCGGACCGCGTGATTGCCGAGCCGTCCAAGATCGATGTTGCCGACCGCGTTTGCGAAGTGCTAGGCGTTGAATCCGACAGCGTCGCCGCTTGCAGCGATAGCGATGTGGTCGATGCGCTTGGGCGCTCCCGCTTGGGCGTAAAGATCCAAGACGGCTGCAATCACCGCTGCACCTACTGCATCGTGTGGAAGGCGCGCGGCCCCGAGCGCTCCGTGCCTGTCGAGTCTGTGCTCGAGCAGGTGCTCGAGGCCCAGGAGGCCGGCGTGCCCGAGGTCGTGCTGACGGGCGTGAACCTCGGTGCCTACGACGGCAAGAGCGCGACCGACGAACACGTGGAGATCGACGAGCTGCTCGAGACCATCATGGAGCGCACCTCGATTCCCCATGTGCGCATTTCTTCGGTGGAACCCATGGATATCTCCGAGCGCCTGCTGAAGGTCATGGCTCGCTATCCGCAGCGTATCGCCCCGTTTTTGCACCTGCCCGTGCAGTCCGGTTGCACGGCGACCCTGCATCGTATGGGCCGTCCCTATAGCGCTGAGTCCTTCGAGGGCACGGTGCGTATGATTCGCGAGATTTTGCCGCAGGCTTCGCTTTCGTGCGATGTCATCGTCGGTTTTCCCGGCGAGACGGACGAGGAGTTTGAGGAGTCGCTGGCGCTCTGCCGTCGCGTGGGCTTCTCGCGTATGCACGTGTTCCGCTACAGCAAGCGCCCCGGCACCTTGGCGGCCGATATGCCCGACCAGGTGGCGCCCGAGGTCATGGCTGAGCGCAGCCGTCGCATGCGCGCGGCGGCCCAGGAGCTCGCCGTTGCCGACGCCCGTCGCCGCGTGGGCTCCGTCGAGCGTGCCGTGCTCGAGTATGGCGACAACCTGACGCTCGGCTCCTTCCATCATGCCCGCCTTGACGATACCCGTGGACTCACGGCCCCGTGCCTGCTCGATGTTGCTATCATCGGAGTCGATGATTCCGGCTTGGTCCATGCACGCAGGGAGGTTCATGGAAGCCTCGAAGATTAGACTTACCGTTCCCGAGGGAATTGACCCCTCTCGTGTGCTGGGCGCTGGTGACGGCGTTCTGCGCACGCTCGAGGGCCTGGTTCGCGCCCACGTGGTTGCCCGTGGTGACAGCATCGCCGTGGGCGGTGACCCGGATGAGGTTGAGCTCGTGGCGCGCTTTTTCGAGCATGCTTTTCGCGAGGCGGCCGCCGGGCGCACACTGTCTGCCGACGATGTCTCTCGCTGCCTGGCCGTCTTGCGCGACGGTGAGCACGAGGCTACGTCGCTTCGCGATGACGTGCTGCTTTCGTATCGCGGCCGTGCCATTCGCCCCAAGACGCTGGGCCAAAAGCGCTATGTGGATGCCATCCGCACGCATACCATCACGTTTGGCCTGGGTCCTGCCGGCACCGGTAAGACCTATCTGGCCATGGCGCTCGCCGTTGCCGCGCTCAAGCGCCACGAGGTGGGCCGGCTGATCTTGACGCGTCCGGTTGTCGAGGCGGGGGAGAACTTGGGCTTTTTGCCCGGCACCCTCGAGGAAAAGATCGATCCCTACATGCGTCCGCTCTACGACGCCCTTTTTGACATGATGGATCGCGAGCGCACCGATGAGCTTATGGAGCGTGGCGTGATCGAGATCGCCCCGCTTGCCTACATGCGCGGCCGCACGCTGAGCGATGCCTTCGTGGTGCTCGACGAGGCGCAAAATACCACGCCTGAGCAGATGAAGATGTTCCTGACGCGCTTGGGCTTTAACTCCAAGTTTGTGATTACCGGCGACCTGAGCCAGCGCGACCTGGTGGGTCGTCGTGGCGGTCTTGCCGACGTTGAGCAGATTTTGGGCCGTGTCGACGATGTCGCATTTTCGCACCTCGAGCGCGCCGACGTGGTGCGCCATGCCTTGGTGGGACGTATCGTCGAGGCATACGACACTTATGATGACGTGCGCGAGCAGCGCCCGCGCGACCGAAAGGAGTCCCGTTGAGTGTATTGATCAGCAACGATGCCGAGCTCGATACGCTGCTCGATGCGCAGGAGGTGGAGCACATCTGCGAGGTCGTGCTTGCCGCCGAGGGCGTTGAGCGTGAAGTCGAGATTTCCCTTTCGTATGTCGACGAGGACGAGATGCACGAGCTCAACCACGAGTGGCGCGGTATCGATCGCACCACCGATGTACTCTCGTTTGAGTGCGATTCGGCCTTTGACGATGACATTCCCGCCGATGAGACGCTCGAGCTCGGCGATATTATCTTGGCCCCGCAGGTTATTGCCCGTCAGGCCCCCGGTTTTGGCAATAGCCCCGCTGACGAGTGCCGTCTGATGCTCGTTCACGGCATGCTGCACCTGCTGGGCTATGACCACATCGAGGACGACGAGGCCGAGGTCATGGAGGCCCGCGAGGACGCCATCCTGCGCGATTTGGCGCTCGAGCGCGGCGAGGACCCCAAGCTAGTCCACGTCGGCCCCATCACCAACCACGCCCACGACTAGGAGCCGTCTATGATTCCCGGATCGAACAAGGACCATCCGTCCTTCTTAAAGTCGTTTTCTTACGCTATGGAGGGCTTCGTCACCGCCGTCAAGACCGAGCGCAACATTAAGGTCATGCTCGTGGCGGGCGTGTGCACCGTCATTGCAGGCTGCATCGTGGGGCTCGACATTGCCGAGTGGGCCACGATTATCATCTGTTGCGGCCTGGTGATCCACGGCGAGCTTTGCAATACCGCCATGGAGGCCATCGTCGACCTGGCGACCCAGGAGCTCCATCCGCTGGCCAAGCGTGCGAAGGACATCGCCGCCGCCTCCGTATACGTTCTTTCCATCACCGCCGCGATTGTGGGCTTGCTGGTATTTGCCCACGCGCTCGGCTTTATTTAGAAAGGGATTCCCATGTCCGACAATATGCAGCCTACCGATGAGATTTTGGACGACGAGTCCCTGGACGCGGTGGATACCGAGGAGCTCGAGGATGTCGAGGAGTTCGACCCGTTTGAGGGTATGAGCGACGAGGAACTCGACGCCCTGTGCGACGAGGACGACAACCTCGCGGGCTTTGGCGACGTGGAGCCCGGTTTCCGCAGCGGCTTTGTGGCCCTGGTCGGTCGTCCCAACGCTGGCAAGTCCACGCTGCTTAATGCCTGCTATGGCAAAAAGGTCGCCATCACCTCGCCGGTGGCCCAGACGACCCGCCGCCGCATGCGCGCCGTCGTTAACCGTCCCGGCTACCAGCTGGTCTTTGTCGATACCCCGGGTATCCACAAGCCCAAGGACGGTCTGGGTTCCGAGCTCAACAAGAGTGCGTTGTTCGAGCTGAACGATGTTGACGTCGTCGCGTTTTTGATTGATGCCACCAAACCTATCGGCAGGGGAGACGCTTGGGTTGCCGAGCGCGTCAGATGCGCCCGTTCCAAGAAGGTTCTGGTGCTCACTAAGGCCGATGAGGCCGACCCCGCACAGGTCATGGAGCAGCTTAAGGCTGCCCACGAGCTCATGGAATATGACGATGAGATCGTGACGTCGTCGGTCAAGAACTTCAACGTCGATGCCTTTATCGAGACCGTTGCGCACTTTTTGCCCGAGGGTCCGCGTTGGTTCCCCGAGGACATGGGTACCGACGCTTCCGATGAGACGCTCGTTGCCGAGTTTGTGCGCGAGAAGGTCTTGCGCCGCACCCGTGATGAGATTCCGCACTCCGTTGGCGTGATCTGCGATGCGCTTGAGCAGACCAAGAAGGTGCTGCGCGTGCACGCCACCATTTACGTCGAGCGCGAGGGCCAAAAGGGCATCATCATCGGCAAGGGCGGCGAGATGATCAAGCATATCGGTATCGACGCCCGTCGCGATCTTGAGCGCATCTTTGGCACGCAGGTCTTTTTGGAGCTGGACGTGAAGGTCAAGGCCGGCTGGCGTGACGACGAGGCCCAGATTCGCCGCTTTGGCTATAACGCCGAGGACTAAGGACGCGCGGCGCGCATGGCAGGCTCCCGGACATATCGCACGAAAGTGGTCGTGCTCGATAAGACTAAGCTCAAAGAGACCGACCTGATCTTGACGATGCTTGACGAGCGGGGGCGGCAGGTTCGTGCCGTGGCAAAGGGCGCCCGCAAACCCGGCGGACGCCTGGCTGCGCGCTGCGAGCTGTTCTGTACGGTCGATATGCTGCTCGCACATGGACGGTCACTCGACGTGGTTTCCCAGGCCGAGCTTATGGAGGCGCCGCTCGGCGCTGCGCCCGATTACGAGACGACCTGCGCCGCAAGCGCGATCGCCGAGGTTGCGCGCGTGTGCTCGTTCGAGGACGCCGAGGACCCGTTTACCTTTGCCATCACGCAGCGAGCGCTTGCCCTGGTGGGCAGCGGGCTTGACACGGCGCATATGGACCTACTTGTGGCGGCATATGTCTTTAAGCTGCTGTCGCACGTTGGCTATCGACCCGATTTTTCGGCCTGTGTGCTGTGCGGAGACCCCATGCTGTCGTATTTTTCAGCCCAGGCGGGCGGTCTCATGTGCGGGTCGTGCGCGTCGAGCGTTCCAGGTGCCGAACTGGTGTCGACCGGTGAGACCGCATGGCTGCGCGCCCTCATGTCCATGACCTTCGATGCGCTCATGGCCGAGCGAATCGACCCGCATACGGCGGCATTCCTGCTCGGGCTTTCGCATGTTTGGGCTGCGACGCACACCGATCAGCGCCTCCGCGCGATGGAATTCATGTTGGGTCGGTGATGATGCGCAGGCGCGGGCTGCTTGTGGTAACATACCGACCTGTTGGTACCTCGACCTTGGTTGTTCGCTCCACCGGCGGCTTCCCAGTCCGAGGCGAATCGAGTCGCCCGTGGGCGACGCAAAACGAAAGGTGAAACAATGACTGTTTCCAAAGAGCGCAAGGCGGAGCTGACTGCCCAGTTCGGTAACACCCCGGTCGACACCGGCAACCCCAAGGTTCAGGTCGCCATCCTGTCCGAGCGCATCAAGGAGCTGACCGAGCACATGAAGTCCCACCAGAAGGACTTCCACACCCGTCGTGGCCTGCTCATGCTCGTCGGTCGTCGTCGTCGTCTTCTTTCCTACATCAAGAAGAACGACATCGTCGAGTACCGTGAGCTCATCAAGGCTCTGGGCATCCGCGACAACATCCAGTAGGATTTGTACATGCTAAGAGCGTCCTGCGCAGCGGGGCGCTCTTTTTGTGTAAGGGCGCGAACAATCACGCTCTGAAGCGTGGCGGGGGCAGGGGGCCCGCGTCACATGAGAAGCCCGCAGGCAAGGGGCCTGTGGGGTAAAGGAGAACAATGACACTCGTATCCAAGACCTTTGAGCTGTACGGCAAGACCTACACCTTCGAGTCGGGCGAGCTTGCCAAGCAGGCCACCGGCGCCTGCCTGGTCAAGCAGGGCGACACCACGATGCTCGACACCGTGGTCGTCTCCAAGGAGCGCAAGAACTACGACTTCTTCCCGCTGACCGTCGACTTCAACGAGAAGATGTACGCCGCAGGGCGCATCCCGGGTGGCTACCTCAAGCGTGAGGGCCGTCCCAGCGAGAAGGCCACGCTCACCGCGCGCATGATCGACCGTCCGATTCGCCCGAGCTTCCCGGACGGTTTCCGCAACGAGGTGCACATCGTCGCCACCTCGCTTGTTGCCGACCAAGTCAACCCCTTTGACGTCATCAACGTCATGGGTGCTTCCCTGGCCATGACGCTCGGCGGCGTGCCCTTCGAGGGCCCGCTTGCCTGCGTGCGCATCGGCCGCAACGTGGAGACCGGCGAGTTTATCGTCAACCCCACCTACGAGGAGCGCGAGAACTCCGATCTGGACCTGGAGCTGGGCGGATCCGCCGACTTCATCTCGATGGTCGAGGCCGGCGCCGAGGAGATCTCCGAGGACGACATGCTCGCCGCCATGAAGTTTGGCCAGGAGGCCCTTGCCGCTTTCTGCCAGGCTCAGGACGAGTTCGTCGCCGAGTGGGAGCAGGTCAACGGCCCCATCGTCAAGAAGGAGTACCCGCTCGACCAGCCCGTCGAGGAGGTCCAGGAGCGCATCTTCGCCCACTACGACGAGATGGCAGCCGCCCTTCGTGACGCCGACAAGCTCTCCCGTATCGGCAAGGTTGAGGCTCTGAAGGAGTCCATCCGTGCCGAGTTCACCGAGGAGGAGCAGGCCGCTTGGGAGCGCGAGATCCCCGTGGCGCTCAAGAAGCTCGAGAAGAAGGCCATGCGCACCATGGTCGTCGAGACCGGTGAGCGCGTCGACGGTCGTGCCGCCGACGAGATCCGTCCCATCATGGTGAAGGACAACTACCTGCCGCTCGTTCACGGCTCCGGTTTGTTCCAGCGTGGCCAGACCCAGGTGCTCTCGGTTCTTTCGCTCGGCATGCTCAACGAGGGCCAGCGTCTGGATACCATCGAGCCCACCGAGGGCAAGCGCTACATGCACCACTACAACTTCCCGCCTTTCTGCACCGGCGAGACCGGCCGCATGGGCAGCCCCAAGCGCCGCGAGATCGGCCATGGCAATCTGGCCGAGCGCGCTCTGCTTCCGGTGCTTCCCGACGAGAACGAGTTCCCCTACGCCATCCGCGTCGTCTCCGAGGTCATGGAGTCCAACGGCTCCTCTTCGATGGCTTCGACCTGCGGCTCCACGCTCGCCCTTATGGACGGCGGCGTGCCCATTAAGCGCCCGGTCTCCGGTATCGCCATGGGCCTGATCCAGGAGGAGGGCAAGACCGTGGTGCTGTCCGACATCCAGGGTCTCGAGGACTTCCTGGGCGACATGGACTTTAAGGTCACCGGCACCACCGAGGGCATCACCGCCCTGCAGATGGACAACAAGGCCACCGGCCTCACCTTCGACATCCTGGCCCGCGCTCTGCAGCAGGCCAAGGAGGGTCGCGCCTTCATCCTGCAGAAGATGCTCGATGTGATCCCCGAGCCGCGCCACACCACGCGCAGCACCGCTCCGCGCATCGTTTCCATCCAGGTTCCGACCGACAAGATCCGCGACGTCATCGGTTCCGGCGGTAAGGTCATCCGCGGTATCCAGGACGAGACCGGCGCCTCGGTCGACATCCAGGAGGACGGCACCGTCTTTGTCGGCGGCACCGGCGAGTCCGTCGACCAGGCCGTCGAGCGTATCAAGCTCATCATCAAGGTTCCCGAGCCGGGCGAGGAGTACACCGGTCGCGTGGTCTCCATCCAGCCCTTCGGCGCCTTCGTCAACCTGCTGCCCGGTAAGGACGGCCTGCTGCACATCTCCCGCGTCGCCAAGGGCCGCGTGGAGAAGGTCGAGGACGTCCTCAATGTGGGCGACGAGGTCAAGGTCGTCGTCATCGAAGTCGATGACCGCGGCAAGATTTCGCTCGATCGTCTGGATAAGCCCGAGGCCCCGGCTCGCGCCGAGGGTGCCTCAGAGGGCGACGGCGAGCACTTCCAGCGCCGTGAGCGTCCGCGTCGCGAGCGCTCCGAGCGCAGCGACCGTCCGCGCCGTCCCGGCGACAACGGAGGCCGCAAGCCCCGCCGTCACCACGACGCCGAGTAACAGCTACACATAAGCAGCTCAACAAGGGCGACTCCGGACTGGGGTCGCCCTTTTGCTATTCCCGGCGGGGTCCGCGGATAAAGTTTCCTGCTCTACAGTCCTGCTCACGACGGAGGCCACATTAAGTGGTCTCCTGTTCGTGCGGAACTCGCGATAAACTTTATCCGCGGACC
>JAGZGX010000030.1:0-27702 GCA_018367075.1 Collinsella sp. | reverse complement strand
GGCCTGGACGAAGTCCGGGCCCGCGCCTTTAGACGCGAGCCCGGGGCCCGTGGGTTATACCCTAAGAGCAAACCACCCTTTTTAAGGGTGGTTCTGATTTGCGGGGGCCGCCGTGCTGCTCGCCCGTGGGGGACTGGCATCTGTTTCCTAGAGTGCGCTGCGGTAAATCTTTCTCGCGTTGTCCAGCGTGAGCTTCCTGAAGCTGCCGAAGAGCTCTCCGCGGTTGATCTTGAGGCCCGGAATCATCTTTTCGATATCGTCCTCGGTGACTCCGAACTCCGATAGCGCGCGCGGCATTCCCAGCGAGACGAAGAAATCCTGCAGCTCGTCGATGGTCGCTTCGACCGCGTACTCGATTGCCTGCTCGGGGGTTACCTCCACATCGAGCTCGTCCGCGTCCGAATCGATGGGTTCGATGCCAAGGGCCTGGGCGCTGAACTCCAGGAAGCGCTCAGGGTGCTCTCGCCATACGTAGCGCATCCAGGCGGGGAAGATGACGGCGAGGCCGGCGCCGTGCGTGATCTTGGTGTCCAGTGCGGATAGCTCGTGCTCAAGGCCGCGGCAGGTCCAATCGCCGTCGCGCAGGGCGTTATGGGCGAGCGTACCCACCCACATGATCTCGGCGCGGGCGTCGTAGTCATCGGGGTTCTCCATCACCTTGGGCGCCGCCTCCCTCGCGGCGCGCACTAGCCCGCAGGCGATGTTGTCGGTTACGCCCACGGCGGGCTCGCCGGAGAAGAGTCGCTCCATGATATGGGCGATCATGTCGGTCACTCCCGCGGCGGTCTGGCAGGCGGGCAGGCTGAAGGTCAGCTCCGGGTCGAGGAAGGCGATGGCCGGGCGGTTGAGGTCCGTGTTAATGCTGCATTTGAGGTGCTCCTCGTCGTTGCTGATAACGCAGGAGTTAGAGGCCTCGGAACCGGATGCGGGGATGGTCACCACGCAGGCGACGTCGATGCGGTCGGCGGGAACGGCGCGCTTGCGGAAGAAGTCCCATACGTCGCCGTCGTATACCGCCCCAGTGCGATGGCCTTCGCGCAGTCCATGACGGAGCCGCCGCCCACGGGCAGGATGATGTCGGCGTCGTTTGCCCGTGCGAGCTCGACGCCTTCTCGTGCCAAGCCTATTTCGGGGTTTGGACGCACCCCTCCAAGCCCGATGTGCTCCACGCCCGCGGCATCGAGCGATGCCCTCACGCGGACGAGCGTTCCGCAGCGAACTGCGGAACCCCTGCCGTAGACAATGAGCGCTCAGCGGTAGCCGGAGGCGGACAGAGTCCCCCAACCTTGTCGGTCGCTTTTCGCCCAAAGACAAAGCGGGTGGGGGAGTAGAAGGAGAAATCGTTCATGGAGCTCCAATCTGGCGTTTCGCCCTACATGCGCGGAGGAGTTTTTCGGGCGCATCGCCTGCGTTCGCGTCGCAATCTCGGCGGCGCGGTGCGGTCCGTGGATTCCATCGTATCGCCCGCGGCACCCCTTACCGACGATTGAGGCGAGTCTGCATTTCGCGGCGCGACGTCCACCTGGCGGACGATATCCGTTCGCGACACGTGGCCGTCCCGGTCGCAATAGCGTATGCGCACCGGGTTGCCGAGATGGGCCTGCGACCCCTTCTCCTGATGCGAGCGCGCGAGACGGGCGAGCAGCGGCGCGAGCACCTGCTCGACCGTCTCCTCCCGATACCACGCCGCCACGGGCAACCCGTTCACGTCAAACCCGTACGTTCGCCATGCCATTCGCCTCGCCGCCTTCGCCGAACGAAACCGCGTATCCAGACCGCCGGTCCCCCACCCAGCACTTCGACGAGCCTTCGCGCTCACTTCTGCGGTCGGGATGCGCCCGCGAGGCGCTCGGCAGGCAGCGCCATTTCCGCTCGCTGTGTCGAGCGCGAGTGTCGAGAAGTCGCCATATGCCACTCAGATGTAGCATGGAGTGCCGAAGTGCACGCGCCCGTGACGAAACACTGGCGCCAACCCGTTCCGCGCACCACCCCGCCCGTAAGGTGTGTGGCGAAAGGAGGACCAGCCGCATGAACATCCCCGAGACACAGAGCCTACCTCGATCGCATTCCGCACGAGCTTCTCTGACATTTCCGCCCATTACCACGTGGAGGTCCCCGTCGCGGAGATCGCCTACGCATACGACTACATCAATTCCCGGCATGCCCCGCGCAGGCAGGCCACGCCGAACGATGGGCCCGCGGCTCAGCAGGACGAGTGACGCGCCTCGCAAGCAAAGGAAGGAAGCCAACATCACACGAGCATCATCGATCGCTGCGTGCAAGGCGGCGGGCCTCACCGTGTTCGCCAAGCGCGAGGAGCGTTTTGGTTTTTCGCAAGCAAATGCGGACGAAATCAGCGACCAGATTCCCGATACGCTCAAACATGCAGGGCCCCTATGTGTTTAACCTCATTTTTCCGTGTGCGGTAGAATGGAGTCGTTGAGATCGCGAACGCCTTAAAGGGAGAGTTTTTGTGGATGCGCATCTGGATGGGGGCTCTTCCGCCCCGCTGTATCAACAGGTGCTCGATTTGCTTAAGAGCGATATCGAACAGGGGACATATCCCGTTGACTCGCAGATTCCAACGGAACTTGAGCTTTCTAAGATGTACGGCGTGGGAAGGGTCACGGTTCGCCGCGCAATAGAGGAGCTTGTGGGCGAGGGGTATCTCACCAAGCGGCAGGGGCGTGGTACGTTTGTGACCGCGACAAAGATAATTCGCAAGGTGCATCAGAAGGACGATGTTCAGAGTTTTACCCAAGCATGCGCTGAAAACGGCATGAAGGCGGGCGCTCGCGTCGTTGCCCGCAAGACCGTTGCCGCCGATCGCGACCTCGCTTCTTTCTTTGGCTTGGATGAAGGCTCTGACCTCATCTTGGTCTCACGCGTGCGTACCGCAGACGGCGTGCCGGTCCTGTTCGAGAACAACTACTATCCTGTCGATGGATTCGAATTTCTCAAAGATATCGGTCTCTCCAATTGTTCGATATTCGAGGCCGTGGGGGAGCGTACGGGTAGGTATCCCTGCTCGTCCGATCCCTGCAGGCTGGAGATCGCCCGTGCGGGAATTGATGCCGCCCGCGAGCTCAAGGTTCCAGTAGGGGAGCCGCTGTTCTTCATGAACGCGGGCTTTCTCGATTCCAACGGAGAGCGCTTCTGCTATGGCAGACAGTACTACGTGGGTTCGCGCTACAGCTTCGATATCTAGCGGCTCTGTCTCACACAGCGCTGTTCTCGTATTGCCGCGGCAGGTCCGTTTAGCGCGTAAAAGTTACCACTTATAGAACAACCTAATATGTTTCTTGACCGACGCCTTCATGCAGGTTATACATAGAACAACCTAAGATGTTTGCCTATACGTGAAGGATTTTTGGCAAGCATCGTTGCTCTGGCAGGAGGTTAAGAATGCCGGATGCCAAACAGGAGAAGCCCAAGCGCAGATTCCATCTCCAGCTTCCCCATGTGTACACCATCGCGTTCATGCTGATCGTGTTCTTCGCGGTGCTCACATGGATCGTCCCATCGGGTCAGTTCGACCGCCAGACCATTCAGACGGCCGCGGGCGAGCGAGAAGTCGCCGTAGCCGGAACGTACCAAGAGGTCGACAAGGTCTACACCGATTCGGAGACGGGGGAGACCGTCGATCTGCGACAGGGCATCGATGCCGTCCTGCAGGCTCCCGCCAAGGGCATTCAGGCTGCGGCCGATGTCGTCGCGTTCGTCCTGCTGATCGGCGGATCGTTCGCCATCGTCACCAAGACCAACGCCCTAAACGCCGGCATGAGCCGCGTGATCAAGAAGCTGAAGAACAAGGACATCTTGATCATCCCCATCTCCATGATCCTGCTCTCGATCTGCGGCACCACGTTCGGCATGTCCGAGGAGGCGCTGCCGTTCTACGCGATCTTCATCCCCATCATGCTGAGCATCGGGTATGACTCCATGACCGCGTTCATCATCTGCTTCCTCGGCCCCAACCTTGGTTACTGCGCATCCACTATTGATCCTTTCAACGTGCTGATCGCCCAGGGCGTTATCGGCATCGAGGGAAATCCCCAGCTTTGGCTCCGCGCCATCCTGTGGGTCATCTTCACCGCCGCGGGCATTTTCTGGGCCATGCGCTACGCGCGCCGCGTCAAGCTCGATCCCAAGTCCTCCATCACCTATGAGGACGATAAGCAGAAGCGCATCGAGTTCTCTGTCACCGATGCCTCTATCGAAGAGGAGTTCACGCTTCGCCACAAGCTCGTCCTCATTGATTTCGCGGTCGGCATGGGCGTTATCGTGTGGGGCCTCGTTACCCAGGGCTGGTATATGGACGAGATCTCCATGGTGTTCCTGGCCATGGGCCTTCTTGCCGGCATACTCGGCGGCCTGGACGAGAAGACCATTGCGGAGGAGTTCGTCCGCGGAATCGCCGACTTCGCCTACGCAGCCTGCATCATCGGCATCGCCCGCGGCATCCTGGTCGTCGCAGAGGGCGGAATGATCATCGACTCTATTCTTAACTGGCTCGTCGGACTCCTTGCGGGCGCTCCGTCCTTCATCTATACCACCTTCATGTACATCGTCCTCGGCCTGCTTTCGCTGCTGGTTCCTTCCAGCTCCGGCCTCGCTGCACTCACCATGCCCGTCATGGGCCCGCTGACCGAGCTTATGGGCCTCAATCCCGGGGCTGCCGTCACCGCTCTGCAGTTCGCGAACCAGACCGTCAACACCATCAGCCCCGTTGCGGGCATGACCGTCGCGGGTCTTGCCGTGGCGAAGATCTCCTTCGGGCAATGGTGGAAGACCATCTGGAAGTTCTTTATCTTCATGGTTCTGTTCGGATTGGTCGCGACTGTGATCTCCGGCCTACTGCCGATGTAGGAGGTGCCCAGCATGGATTTAAGCGCTTCCACACCCCGTCTGCGTCGCGAGCAGGTCGCCGGCATGAACATTCACTACATCATGTGGTCGCTCGATTACTTCCTTGATGCTCAGCAGCGCCTTGGCTTCAAAACCATCGAGCTTTGGGCGGCCGAGCCGCACGTGACGCTGGACCACACGGGGTATTTCGAGGCCGACGAGCTTCGCCGCAAGATCGAGTCCCGCGGACTCTCCGTGAGCTCCCTGTGTCCGGAGAACGTGGTGTATCCGTGGCAGTACGCTGCCAGAAAGCCCCTCCACGCGCAGCGGAGCCTCGCTTACTTTAAGCACGGCATCGAGCTCGCCGAGGTGCTCGGCGCCCCGTATATGTCCATCAACTCCGGTTGGGGCGATTGGGACGAGGACCGCGAGGAGGCTTGGAAGCGCTCTGCCGAGCACTTGGCGATTCTTGCGGACTATGCCGGCGAGCACGGCGTGACCCTCTGCATGGAGAGCCTGAGGCCGGAAGAGAGCAACTTGGTGGTTACACTCGCGGACGCCAGGCGCATGCTTGACCAAGTAGCCAGCCCGCACCTTACTCCAATGGTGGACACTACCGCTATGGGAGTCGCCGGCGAGAGCCTTGAAGAGTGGTTTGCTGAGTTTGGCGATGGTGCCATAAGGAACATGCGCTTCATTGATGGCGACCCATATGGCCATCTGGTTTGGGGCGATGGAAAGCACAGTATGGACGATTTCGTACGCGTCCTCAACGCGCATGGGTTCGAGGGCTATCTTGGTCAGGAGATCACCGATGGAAGGTATTTCGATGATCCCGCAGCAGCGGACCGGCACAACATGGACGCCTTCGAGAGGTATTTTGTCGACTAGCGCGTAGCTCCCATTCGCGTGGGGAAGTCAACACGCTTGACGAGAAGACTCGCAGTAAACGTTGGCGGATTCGTCCGCCGTATCGAAAGGAAGAATAACAATGAACGCACATGATCTTATCGCCGACGCAATCGCTGAAAAGGGCGGTTTCGATAGCGTCTTCTGGGTTGCCTGCGGCGGCTCCCTCATCGACCTGCTGCCCGCCCACGAGCTGCTCAAGCGCGAGGCGACTACGTTTGCCAGCGAGGCGTATACCGCCCGCGAGTTCGATATCATGCGTCCCAAGCGCCTGGGCGAAAAGTCCCTTGTCATCGCTTGCAGCCACTCCGGCAACACCCCCGAGGTAATCGATGCGTGCTCGATCGCCAAGGCGGCGGGCGCGACCGTTATCGTGCAGACGGACAACGCGGGTTCCGGCATCGATAACGGTGAGTGGACGTGCTGGGTATATCCGTGGGGCGAGGGAGTTCCGCAGGCGGAGGTGCCCGCCGGCATCTCTTTGGCTCTCGCTTCCGAGCTCCTGGATCAGCAGGAAGGTTATGCCGACCTTGCCGACATGTACGAAGGCATCGCCAAGATGGACCAGATCCTGCCTGCAGCTCGCGAGAAGGTCAACGCCGAACTCTGCGACCGTTTTGCCGCCCTGTGCCAGGACCACAAGTTCCTGTATATCTTGGGGTCCGGTCCCGTGTTTAGCCAGGCCTATGGCTTCGCTATCTGCTCGCTTATGGAGATGCAGTGGCAGAGCTGCGCCTATATCCACTCCGGCGAGTACTTCCACGGCCCCTTCGAGGTGACCGAGCCCGGAGTCTTCTACTTCCTGCAGATGTCTTCTAGTGAGTGCCGAGCCATGGATGAGCGCGCCCTCGCATTCCTCGAGACCCATACCGACACTCTTATGGTGCTCGACGCCATGGAGTACGGCATGGACCAAGTACCGGCGAGCGTTCGCGCGTTCCTTGATCCAATCCTGTTCTACGCGATGAACTGTGAGTTGCGCTCCGCTCGCGGCAAGGTGTTCGACCATCACCCGGACGTGCGTCGTTACATGGGCATCGAGAAGTACTAGCGATTTTAAAACGGGGCGCGAGGCGCGTTGAGACGTGCGAATCCCTCGCGCCCCGTCTGCTCGCCGTAACCACGGCGGTTTACCTGAATGGAGATAACCATGGCAGCCTATCCTATAAGCGTGCTTGGCTTTGGAGACAACGTTGTCGATAAGTACGAGCACATCAAGACCATGTATCCCGGCGGCAATGCAGTTAACTTCGCCGTCTTCGCCAAGAAGCTCGGCGTCGATCGCAGCGCCTACATGGGAATCTTCGGATCAGATGAGGAGGCCGAGCACGTTATAGCATCGCTCGAGGACGAGGGCGTCGAGCTTCTTCGCTGCCAGCAGGTCCTGGGCGTCAACGGCGCCGCTCGCGTGACCGTTGACGAGACCGGGGACCGTATCTTCCTGGGCTCCAATGAAGGCGGCATACGTGGCGACATGCGCTACGTGATAGACCGCTTCGCCGCCGAGTACGTCAGCGGCTTCGATTTGGTGCACAGCGGCAACTACTGCTTCACCGAGCGCGAGCTCCCCAAGATCAAGGCTGCCGGCGTGCCTATCAGCTTCGACTTCTCCGATGACTCCACCGACGAGTACTTCGAGCAGATTGCGCCATTTGTGACGTACGCCTTTATGTCCATGGGCGACGCTTCCCTGGAGGATATCAAGGCGAAGCTCGAGTGGGTGAAGGCCCTTGGCCCTCAAATCGTATGCGCGTCGCGCGGGAGCAAGGGCTCCGTCGCCTATGACGGCGAAAACTTCTACGAGCAGGGCATCAAGCCCGTGGCGCCCGAGGAGCTCAAAGACGCTATGGCGGCCGGCGATTCACTGCTGACGGCGTTTTTGGTCACCTATCTTTCCAAGAAGAAGGCCGGCGAGTGCGGCGAGGCCGCAATTCGCGAGAGCTTGGACTTCGCTGCCGGTTTTGCAGCGCAGACCTGCAAGATCGAGGGCAGTTGGGGCCACCCGCTGGTCTACGAGAACTAGTTTTTTGTCGTGGCGGGGTGTCTTGGGGCGCCCCGCATTGCGTTGGGAGTCAAGATGTCCGTTCGTGCCTGCGCGGCAGGATTTTGCTGTGCCGATGTCTACCAGAATCTGGATCCCCTGGGTTGCATCCAAGGGGGCCTCTCAGGAGCGCTTCGAGGGGTGCTTCTTGAGTATATGAAGGCAAAAGGGATATGCAATCTTCATATACGGCCTTCTTTTAGAGGGCGTTGTCCTTACTCTTTCATCTCCTTGCTTCTGGACATTTTGTCTATAGGCAAGAGTCCATGGTCGAGACCATGGTGAAGTTCTGCGGCTAGTAATTACTGCATCACATATCTGTTGTTACCTGAGAGGCTCGCTTTTGCGGGCCTCTTTGCGTTGCTATGGAGCTCTGGCCTGTCGATAAATAACGCGCCCGCTTGCTGGGGAGCAAGCGGGCGCCGTTGAGCGAATATGTTTGCGGCCATAGCCGCTGCAGGTGATGGGTTGTCGACTAGTTAGTCGTCGTGTCGGAATCGTCACCCGAGGCAGAGCCAGAAAGCGAAACCGTCAGCGTGATCGTGCTGTCGGTGGACTGCTTGCCGGTGGGGGAGACGCCCGTAACGGTGGCGTTTTCGTTGCCGCTCACGGGGTTGCCGTTCTGATCGCAGAATGCGATGTTGTAGAAACCGGCGTTGTTGAGCGCGGTGACGGCGGCGGAGATGCTCTTGCCGTACAGGTTACCCGGGACGCTGGCCTTGCCGGACTTCTTGGCGATGACGACGGTGATCGTGGCACCGGGCTTCTGCTTGCCGCTAGGGTTCCAGCTAATTACGGTGCCCTCGGTAACCGAGTCGTTTTCCTGGTAGCTCACGTCGACGCCAAAGCCAGCCATGTCGAGAGCGTTGCGTGCCTGGGCCTCGGTCATGTCGGTCAGATCGGGGACGGAGGTGGTGTCAGGACCGCTGGAGACCTTATACGAGATGGTCGTGCCCTTCTCGACTTCCTTGCCGGCATCAGTGCCCTGCTCAAAGACCTGGCCTTCGTCGGCCTCGTTGGCCTCCTCGGTTGCGTTGCCCTTCAGGCCCACGCTTGCCAGCGCGGCCTCGGCCTGGTCCTTGGTCAGGCCGACGAGCTGCGGAACCTCAACTTTCTCGGAGGGCTTGGGGCCCTTGGAGATCACCAGGTTCACCTTGGAGCCCTTGGGCTTCTTAGTGTTGCCGTTGGGGGTCTGCTCGGCAACCTTGCCCTCGTCGACATCGTCGTTATAGCTCTGGTCGACAGTTCCGACCTCAAGGCCGGCCTCCTTGATCAGCTCGATAGCGGTCTGCTGGTCCTTGTTAAGCACATCGGGCACCGTAACCTGCTCGCCCCCAAAGAGCCCGGTGGCGAAGGCCACCACAACGCCAACCACGGCGATTGCGGCGACTACGGCGGCGATAATCTTGTTCTTGTTGGACTTGGGCTGATCGACCTCGTAGGAACCGGTGGAACCCGAGACGGCGCTGCGGGGGTTGGTCTGTCCGCTTACGCCCGATACGGGGCGAACCATAGCGCGCGTGGAGTCAGACAGCTCACGGGTCTTGGTAGCGCCCAGCTCACCGGGGGCGCCGATGATGCGCGTGGGCTCCGAGACGTTGACGGCACGGCCCGACAGGTAGCTGTTGAGCACCTGACGCAGCTCGTCGGCGGTCTGGAAGCGGTTTGCCGGGTCCTTCTCCATGCACTTGAGGATGATGCGCTCAAGGTCGGCGTCGACACCGGAGTTGATCTGGCTCGGCGGAATAGGCAACTCGTTGACCTGCTTGAGTGCGACCGAGATGGCGTCGTCGCCGTCAAAGGGTACGCGGCCGGTGGCGCACTCGTACATGACGACACCCAGCGAGTAGATATCCGAGGTGGGGCCGAGGTCCTGGCCGCGGGTCTGTTCGGGGCTTACATAGTGGGCGGTGCCCAGCACGTTGTTATCCTGCGTGAGGTGGCTGTTCTTGGCGCGTGCGATGCCAAAATCCATGACCTTGATGTTGCCGTCGGGCAGCACCATGATGTTTTGCGGCTTAATGTCGCGGTGGATGATCTCGTGCTTGTGTGCGACCGAAAGCGCGGAGCTGATCTGCGAGCCGATCTGCGCGACCTTCTTGGGATCGAGGGCGCCGTGGCTCTTGATGCCGCTCTTAAGGTCGGTACCGCGCAGGTACTCCATGACGATGTAATAGGTGTCGCCGTCCTTGCCCCAGTCGTAGACGCCCACGATATAGGGGGAGGACAGGCCGGCAGCTGCCTGGGCCTCCTGCTTAAAGCGGGCGGCGAAGGTGGCATCGCCGGCATACTGCGGCAGCATGATCTTGACGGCAACCGTGCGGTCGAGGACCTGATCCTGTGCACGGAAGACGGTCGCCATACCGCCCGTTCCCACCTTATCCTTGAGGAGGTATCTTCCCCCGAGGACCCTCTGTTCCATTCCTGCTCCTAACATAACTATTCGCTCAACGATGTGTGTAGTACCAAATGTGTGGCCGCTGGGGCCGTGTGGAGCGTTGCCGCTAGCTCATCGGCCGCGGCGCGCCATAAGTATCCGCTTTGATCATGGGCATTACGCTCCCTGTGCGGCGAGCGCCGCGGTCAGGACGATGCCGGCAATCTTGGCCGCCGTGACATCGTGTTTGTCGTAATCCTCCAAGGCCACCGAGATGGCAACCGTGGGTGAATCGTAAGGTGCAAAGCCAACAAACATAGAGTTGACGTTGGTGCCGCCGGTCTCGGCCGAACCGGTCTTGCCGGCAACCTTGACGCCCGGAATCTGGGCATCGGTGCCGGTACCGGACTGGACGACGGCGAGCATGGCCTGCTTAACCTGGTCGGCCGTGGCAGAGCTGACAGCCTGGCCCAGCGAGCGGGACTGCGTGGTCTTAACCACGGTCCCGTCCGGGGCGAGTATCTGTGACACAAAGAACGGGTCCATGACCACGCCGCTGTTGGCGATAGCGGCAGCGATCACGCAATTCTGCATAACGGTGGTCTGCGGGCCAGGCGTGTGGTCCATGCCGACGGGCTGGCCGGCGCCTGCCCAAGCGGTCTCCCACTCGGTCATAAGCGACGGGTCGGCCATGATGGAAGCCGCGGTGGTCAGATCCTGACCGAGCTTTTGACCGTAGCCAAAGGCATTGGCAAACTGGACGAGCGAGCTGGCACCGACCTCGTTGGCCACCTGGCCAAAGACGACGTTGGACGACACGGCGAAGGCCTGCTGCAGGCTGATGGTGCCGTAGCTCTCGTTGGCATCGTTGGTGACCGGCGCGTTGCCGATGTCCATGGAGCCGGGCGCCTGGTACGTGCTGGTAAGGCTGGCGGTGCCGGTTTCGAGCGCCGCGGAGAGTGTGACGACCTTAAAGGTCGAGCCCGGGGTGTACAGCGCGTCCATGGCACGGTCGTACATGGAGCCGTCCTCGCCGCCGCCCGACTGGAGCAGCGCATCGATGTTGGTGTTGTCGTAGGTGGGCGAGCTCGCACACGCAAGGACCGCACCGGTGCGCGGATCCATGACCACCACAGCGCCCTTAAAGCCCTTGAGCGCCTGCTCGGCAGCCGTCTGGATGCGCGAGTCGATGGTGAGCTTGGCGGTATTGCCCGGCTGGGTCTGTCCCGCGAGCGACGCGATGGCGTTGTTCCAGCTGGAGTAATCCTTGGAGCCGGTGAGCGTATCGTTCATGACGCTCTCGATGCCGGCGGTGCCGTATTGCTGGCTCACGTAGCCCACTACGTGCGCGGCCATGTTGCCGTTGGGGTAGGAACGGGCGTAGGTGCCGTCCTCCTGTTGCAGCGACTCGGCTAGTGTCACGCCGTCGGACGTGATGATAGAGCCACGCTGGATGTACTTGGAGCGGGCGATGGTGTGGTTGTTGGTCGGCATGTCCTGGTAATCCTTCGCCTTGATGACCTGGACATAGGTGAGGTTGCCGATAAGGATGGCGAACAGCGTCGTAAAGGCGAGCACCGCGCGGGTTAGACGGTTGGCGAGCGCCACGCGGCCGAGCACACCGGATTCAGGCGTGTCGAGCAGGCGACGACGCATGCGCGAGCCGACGGAATGGCTGCCGCTGCCGTAGGAAGACGAGGTGGCAAAGCGCGTGCCCGTCGGGGCGGCGGCCGATGCGACCTGATCATCGGTGATGGCGGCCATGGTGCCGGTGCCGGTAAGCTCGGCCTCGCGTCCGGTCGCCTCGTCACCGGCGCGCAGCAGGAGCGCGACGATGATAAAGCTTGCCAGCAGCGAGGAGCCGCCCTGGCTCATAAAGGGCAGAGTGACGCCGGTCAGCGGGATCAGGCGGGTGACGCCGCCCACGATCAAGAAGGCCTGGAAGCTGATGGCTGCCGTAAGACCGGTGGCGCTAAAGGCGGCGAGGTCGGATTTAGCGCGGGCAGCTGTGGTGAGGCCACGCACGGCAAAGAGCATAAACAGGATGAGCACGGCGCCGCCGCCCAAAAGGCCCATCTCCTCGCCAATGGCCGAGAAGATAAAGTCGGACTCGACGACGGGGATGTTGTTGGCCATGCCGTTGCCGATGCCAACACCGACCAGGCCGCCATCGGCAAGCGAGAAGAGCGACTGGACGATCTGGTAGCCCTGGCCCTGGGCGTCCTTAAACGGATCGACCCAAACCTGGAAACGCACCTGAACGTGCGACAGGAACTTGTAGGCGCCCACGGCTCCAACGGCTAAGAGCGCAAGGCCGATAACGACATACGAAAAGCGCCCCGTGGCAACGTAGAGCATCAGCAAGAAGATGGTGTAGAACAGCACGGCCGAACCCAGGTCGCGTTCGAAGACGACGACGAGCAGGCACACACTCCACACGGCAAACAGCGGCAGCAGCAGTCGCAGGCGAGGGATCTTAAAGCCCAGAATCTTGCGGTTGGAGATGGAGAGCAGCTCGCGGTTCTCGGCCAGGTAGCCGGCCAGGAACAGGACGATAAAGACCTTGGCGAACTCGCCGGGCTGGATGGTAAAGCCCGCGATGCGAATCCACAGCTTGGAGCCCGAGATCGTGGTGCCGATAAAGATCGGCAGCATCAGCAGGATGATGCCGATAATGCCAAAGGTGTACTTGTAGCGCATGACCACGTCGAGGTTTTTGACTAGTGCAAGCGTTCCCACCATGAGCGCCACCGAGACAAACAGGATGATGAGCTGTGAGATGGCGAGAGCGGGGGCGAGACGCGTCACGAACGTGATGCCGATGCCCGAAAGTATAAATACGATGGGCAGGATGGCGGGGTCGGCACCGGGCGCCAAGATGCGCACGGCAATGTGGGCCGCGGCAAAGGCGGCAAAGAGGCCGATCGGTACGGCGAGCGTCTCAAAGGAGATGGCAGCGCCCGCGGTGAGGACGTACATCGCATACAGCAGGATGACGGGGAACGCCGAGGCGATGAGCAAGAGCAGCTCGGTGTTGCGGCGACTCATAAGCGGCACTCCCTTTCTAATTCTTATCGGAGGCTTCGGCCTCGGCGGACTGTTCGGCGGTTTTCTCGGAATCTGATTCGGAGGTCGATCCCTGATTGGTGTTGTCGCGAATCGTTTGCGCGTCGATCACCTGGCGGGTCTGCTCCTCGTCGATCTGGTGGCGGTACTTGGATATCGTGTCCTGCGCATCGTCGACACTTGTTTGCGGAATGCCCGCCTTGAGGCGGTTTTGCGTGTCTTCGGGCAGGTCGGACAGCTTGATGCTGGTTTCGCTTTCGAGCCAGTGGAGCTTGAGTCCGAGTGGCTTGCCGGGCAGGCCGCGCCAGACGGCGACATTGCCCTGGTAGGTACCCAGGTAGTACGAGCCGGTGACACCCGTGTAGGCCCAGATGCCAGCTGCTAGCACAAAGACGAGGGCCAGGATGGCGGCGATAGTAACATTGCGGCGACGTACGCGTTGCGCCTCGCGCATAACGCCATCGTCAACCAGGTCAACGACTACTACGGTTACGTTGTCGTGGCCGCCGGCGGCAAGCGCCGCGTCCACTAGGTTGTCGACGCAGATTTGCGCGGTTGAGGACTGCGTGGCGATGTTCTCGATATCGCTATCGGGAATCATGCTCGAGAGGCCGTCGGAGCACAGGATCAGGCGGTCGCCTTCCTCGATATGCAGAGTGAAGTGGTCGGCATACATGGCGGGGTCCGAGCCCAGCGCGCGGGTGATGACCGAACGGTTGGGGTGGACGCGAGCCTCGTCTGCCGTGATCTCGCCGGCGTCCACGAGCTCCTCCACGTAGGAGTGGTCGCGGGTCACGCGGATGAGCGTGCCCTCGTGGAGCAGATAGGCGCGAGAGTCGCCCACGTGGGCGATGGCGAGCGTGTCGTTTTCGATGTAGGCGCAGGTGGCTGTGCAGCCCATGCCGGGCTTGCCCAGGCCGTTCAGGGCCGCCTCGATTACGGCGGCGTTGGCTGCCTCGACGGATGCGGCCAGGCGTGCTGCGTCGGCGGACTGTGGGGCCGTCTTGGCTATAGTCTCGACGGCGATAGAAGAGGCTACCTCGCCGGCGGCGTGACCACCCATGCCGTCGCATACGCAAAAGAGCGGCGACTGCACCAGGTAGGAATCCTCATTGTGCGGGCGCACACAGCCAACGTCGGAGCGGGCGCCCCACATGAGTTGCGTGGTGGTGCCGGCATCATAGGTCGAGTCGGTCTCGATGCGCTCCTCGGTTAGGGGTTCAAAGCTCATGGTCGAGCCGGGGTCTTTGAGTTTGGCCTCAACGGCGGCAACGTCGATTTCGGCTGTGTCACCGGGAGAGACGGTGTCGGTCTCGGCGTTTGATTCGGAATCGCCGGTGTCCGGGGAGTCGGGCTCCTCGGAAACGCGGGCGGTCGACTCGTCATCTTGCGGGCTGACGTCTATAGGCTCGGGCGTCGCAAAGTGCGACGGCGCGGGCGTGTTTTGCGACTGGGCGGCGGGCTCGGCCACGGCATCGGACTCGCTTGCGGGCGCAGGCTGCGGGGTCTTGGGTGCAGGGCCGTCCTCGGGGGATGTCCCCGCCTCGGGCGCCGGCGTAGACGCGGGCGCAACCTCGGATGCCGGGGCTATGGGAAACGCCGGCGCGGCGGGCTCGGGTGCCGCAAACACCGCAGCGCTCTCGTTGATTGCCGCGGCGACGGGCTCTGCAAAGTGAGCCGGCGCCGGGGTTGCTTCGGGCGCTGTGGGCTGTTCCGCAGCATGTGCGCCGATGGGCGCCGCTACGGCATCCTCTTCGTCCTCGTTATCGGCGAGATCTGAAATATCATGCGTTACATGCGAAAGAGGCAGGGAGAACACGGTGTCCTCGGGCTCCACGGGTGTGGAGTCTGCCGGAGCGGCGTGGGCCGGTGCAGCTACGGCGGCAGCCGGTGCCTCGGTCATGGTTGCGGACTTGTTCTCCTCGTCGATCATCGACGGTTCACCTTCATGACCACGTCGCCAATCTGGACTTCGTCGCCCTCACGCAGCGTCGCGGGCTCCACGAGCTGGCGGCCGTTGACGAGCGTGCCGTTAAGCGAGTTGAGGTCCTCGATGATGAGCGCCGGGCCCTGCAGCGAAAAGCGCGCATGCGAGGCCGAGACAAACGGCTCGTTGATGCAGATGTCCGAAGATGGCGAGCGGCCGACGATGACGGGGCCGAGCATGTCTACGTGGATGCCGCGGATGCCGCGCGGACCCTTGTCCACATCAATCGTCCAGATAGCCGAGTCACGGCGCTGCCCGCGCACGAGTCCCACGCCGGTCTTCATGACGGCGAACAGGAAGATATAGAGCAGGGCGACCAGGACGATGCGGCCTGCAAAAAGGACGATATCGATGTTCATAAGCGACTATCCCCTAAATTCAAAGGTGCTCAGGCCAAACGTCAGCAAATCGCCGTTGCGCAGCGGGCAGCGCGTAATGCGGCGGTTGTTGACGAGCGTGCCGTTGGTGGAATTGAGGTCCTCGATCGACCAATCCGAGCCCGTAAAGGTGAGCTGGGCGTGGCGGCGCGACACGTTGGGGTCGCGCAGGGCAATGTCGGAAACCGAGCGCTCGCGACCGATGGTCACCTGTGCGGAGGTGATGCTATGGCTCTCGCCGCTCACGACGTCGACGAGCTGGGCGAGCGGGCGCTGCGGGGCGCGAGTGCTCGCCATGTTGGAGGCGATGCCGGCTGCGGCACCTAGGCCCACGGCGGCACCGGTCGCGGCGGCTCCGCCCATGCCGGCAAGCGCGTCACGCGAGACGGTCTGCGGCACCGGGATGGGAGCGGCGGGGTCGGGGATGCTAGGCGCGAAGGGGTCTGCCACGGCAAGCGGGTCGGGAGCGGCGGCGCGAGGCGTCGGCTGCTGCTGGGGCATGGCGGCGGGACGCTGCTGCTGCGGGGCAGCAAACTGCTGCTGGCCGGCGCGCGGGGCGCTGGCGGCACGGCTTGCCGCGGAGTTGTTCTGGCCCAGGCCGTTTTGATAGGCGCGCTCTTCTTCGTACAGGCGGCCGAGCGTGGGGGCATCGACGTTCTCGGCAAAGACCGAGAACTTGCCGGCGCGCAGCTGCGGATCGATCATAAAGCGCACGAGGGGCTCGCCGACAAAGACATAGCGGCGCTTTTCGGCCTGCGCCTTCACAAACTCGCGGACCTCGCGCGAAAGCTCGGGGTAGAACGGGGCGAGCATGGGATCGTCGTCGGCGGCGATAAGGATGGTATAGAGTGCCGGCGCCGTGTTGACGCCGTTGATCACCAGAGTCTGATCCTCCATGTCGCGAGCGGCCTGCTTGGCAAGCTTCTTAAAGGAGAACGGGGCACGGGTGGCACCGAAGATGCCGGCCACGTGGTCCTCGAAGATGTTCAGGAAGTTCACGAAAGATCACTCTCCGTATAGGTTCTTTGGTATCCGAGCAAATATAGGCATATCCCAACGATTATAGAGGATAGGATTCCCGCAACCGCCGCCTTGGCGATGACCGCGGCTGCAAGGCTGGCAATTTCCATATGGTGTGCAAGACAGGACGCCGCTGCGCAGCCGATGCCGGTGACAGCGATGGCGGCGATTGCGGCAAGGTTTGAGCCCTGATTGGCACGCTTGGCATGGGCATTGAGCAGCGCGGATGACGCTGCGGCAGTTGCCGCGGCCAGCCCAAAGGCAGCCCAAAGGAGCGGGTCTCCCAGCGCTGCGGCAACGTTACCGAGCCCCAGCACGCCTCCGGCTGAAAGCGCGACTGTCGCCAGGCGGGCAAAAAGCGCGCCCATGCCCGTTGCCGCGGCGGCGCTTGCCGGGCCGAGCCAAAATGACGCGACGCCGGCGGCGACCCCAGCTGCCAGGAAGGTATTGCCGGTCAGACAGCCAAGCGCGAGTGCACAGGTGAGTGCGGCGCTCGCGGCAGCCTCGGTGCGACCCCAGGCGATCCACCAACCGGACATGGCGGCGGCAAAGATCACCGCGACGGGCAACATCGACAGGATGCTCTGCGCCTGCATGGTGGCGTTGGCCATGAGCACCAAAAAGCCCACAGCCGAGATGGCCGAGCCAATCTGGGGGGCCAGGCCAGCCGCCGCTCCGATTGCGATAGCCGCAATGACCAGGCCGGGAAGCGCCGCGACCCCGGCCGTTTGCATCAGCAAAAAGCTAAAGGTGCCGCACGTTAGCGCCGAGATAGCGCGCATGGTGTAGTCGCGCGCATGGCTCCAGCGCGTGCCCGCCCAGCCAAGTGCGGGGTCGACCTCGATGGCGTCGTCCTCGTAGTGCGACGGCTCGATACCGTCGAGCTCCTGCTCGTCATCCGAAAGCTCGCCAACCATTTGCTCCAGGCTGCGACGGCCTTCGCGCACGCTGCCCAGACCGGCAAGGAGCTGGTCGCAAAATGCCTCGATGCTGTTGGGGCGGTCCTGCGGCATGGGGGAGAGCGCGCTCATGAGCGCGCTCTCGGCTCCCGGGGGAAAGTGTGGTATCAGCTCGCTGGGATAGGTGGCGCCGCCGATGATGCGGTCGAGCGAGTCGGCGGGCGTGGCCGCCATAAAGGGAGCGCTGCCGCACAGGCCCTCGTAGATCACACAGGCGAGGGCAAAGACATCGGCGCGCTCGTCGACCGTGCCGGTCTCGATATCGAGCTGCTCGGGCGGCATGTAGCCGATGGTGCCGCCGCGCGAGCCGCCAAAGCCACCGGCGGACGACAGCCGCGCCATGCCAAAGTCGGTGAGCTTTACATTGCCCGAGTGGTCGATGAGCACGTTGGCGGGCTTAATGTCCAGGTGGAGTACGCCGTTTGCATGGGCAAAGGTGAGCGCCTGGCCCAGGGCATCGGCAATGGCCGCGGCCTCGTCAAAGGTAAGTGAGTGGCCGTCCACGCGGTGCAAAAACTCGGCCAGCGACATGCCATCGACATATTCCATAACCAGGTAGGCATAGGCTGTGTCGTGCGTAAAGTCGATGACCTGCACGATATTGGGATGTTGAAGCATGGCGGCGGTGTGCGCCTCGCGCAGGACATCCATGATGTCGCTGGCGGGCATGCCGGCACCGTTGATAAGGGGGATGCGCTTAATGGCGACGCGGCGGCGCAGGTGCGTGTCGCGGCAGATCTCGATGGAGCCAAAACCGCCGGTCGCAAGTGTCTCGAGCGGCTGGTACCGCTTGAGCAGCTCGCGAGAGCTGGTGCCCTCCAAAGGAACGTCCGGCGAGAACCGGGCGGTATGTTGCGGGAAAAGCGGCATGGCCAACCCTCGTGCGTTTAAAGTTCGTTTGCGAGCGGCGGGCGCGGGGCCGAGCCATTCGCGGTGGCATAGATGCTGCTAGTGTAGCACGCTCGGGCGGATGGCGAGGATAACGGGATGCGAGGCTGCCTGTCTGTCTTGGCCTTAGCGCTTCTTCTTGTTCTTCTTCTGCTTGCGCTGCTTGCCCTTGGTCTCCTGGGGCTTGTCGCCCTGCTTGGCCTCGGCGGCGGCCTTTTCAGCCTTCATCTTCTTGCGTTTGGTCTCGATGCGGAGTTTTTTGTTGATGCGCGCCTTAAGGAAGGTGCCAAACTGCTCGGCATCGCCGCGGACAAAGGTGTCCTTAGGGATCGTCACGCCCTGGTCGGCGAACATGGCCACAAAGATGCGCTCGCCGTCGAGCACGTGGTCGAGCTTCTCAAACGGGAAAAACTGCGACTTGCCGCTCTTGCCCCAAACCATCAGGCCGTCCTCGTTGGCGGCGACGCGGCGATAGCGGCCACCCATGGACTCGTCGGCCTCGACGGAATCGATAAAGTCGCGGGCGAGGGTGTGGTGCAGGTTTTTGCTCCACCAGGCCAAAAAGGCGCCGAACACGATCAACACGACGCCAAACTTGATCCAGTTGCCGCCGGCCACCAGCATGCCGATGCCGATGAGCGCGGCAATTGCCGCGGCGACATACAGCGAGCCGCGACGCCTGGGCGAGGCGACCAGGCGGGCGAAGTCGGTGACCAGGTCGTTTTCGTACTGGTACTCGTTGAGGTACAGGATGCCGTCGTCGGCTGCGGCCTGCTCCTCGAGCGCGACCTCGACCTGGTCGGCTGCTTCGGAGGGAACGAGGTTGCTCTCTGCGTCTGCCATGCTCTTTGGACTCCTATCGCGGCGGGCTCGCCGTACGGGTTATTATGAATGCAGTATGCCGTGCGACCGCATGGCCGTCGCGGCAACAAGACTCAGTATACCCGGGGGAGCACCCATGGAATCGTTGTACCGAAAGTATCGCCCGCTCACCTTCGACTCCGTGGTGGGCCAGCAGCATATCGTCTCGACGCTCGAGCACGCCATCACCGAGGGACGCCTGTCCCACGCGTACCTGTTCTGCGGACCGCGCGGCACGGGCAAGACCACCATGGCGCGCATTCTGGCCAAGGCGCTGCTGTGCCGTAATGCCGAGGCAGCGCGCGCCGAGGGTGCAAGCGGCTGCATGCCCGACGGTACTTGCGAGGAGTGCGAGCTCATTGCCGAGGGCAACCACCCGGATGTCTACGAGCTCGATGCCGCAAGCCGCACGGGCGTGGACAATGTGCGCGAGGAGATCATCAACTCCGTCAACTTTGCCCCGGTGCGCGGCAAGTACAAGATCTATATCATCGACGAGGTCCACATGCTCACGACGGCGGCGTTCAACGCGCTGCTCAAGACGCTTGAAGAGCCGCCGGCACACGTGATCTTTGTGCTGTGCACCACCGACCCGCAAAAGATTCTGGAGACCATCCTCTCACGCTGCCAGCGTTTCGATTTCCATCGCATCGGCAACGAGGATATCGAGCATCGCCTGGCATACGTGTGCGAGCAGGAGGGCTTCGATTACGACGACGAGGCGCTGGCTATCGTGGCGCGCCATGCAAAGGGCGGCATGCGCGACGCGTTGTCCACGCTGGAGCAGCTGAGCGTCTTTGGCAACGGTTCTGTGCATGCGGACGACGCCCGCTCGCTTTTAGGCGAGGTTTCGGACCAGATTCTGGGCGAGTTTGCGCGCGCCATTGCCGATCGCGATGTTGCCGAGCTGTATGGGCTTATTCGCGCGCAGGTCGAGGAAGGTAACGATCTGCTGGAGCTGACGCGCGACCTGGTGGCGCACGCGCGCGACGTGTATGTTGCCTGCGTTACCGGTGCCCGTGCCGAGTTGTTTGAGGGCGGCTCCGAGCAGGCCGAGGCGCTTGCTGCCGAGGCCGCTGCCTTTGGCGAGCATCCTGCCGACCGCCTGGCTCGTGTGCTGACAGTGCTCGACGATGCCGCACTGGAGATGAGGGGCGCGAGCGACGTGCGCCTGGTGCTCGAGATTGCCTGCACGCGTCTGGCGCGTCCCGAGGCTGATTTAACGATTGAGGCATTGGCCGAGCGCGTGGCACGCCTGGAGGCCATGGTTGCCAACGCCGCCGTGCCGGCGAGCGTGGCTGCTGCTCAGGCCGCCGCGCCTGCAGCATCCGTACCCGCTGCTGCCCAACAGCCGACGCTCATTTCGGGCGCCCGCGCTGCCGCCCCGGCGGCATCCGCTGCCCCCGCTGCTACGTCCGCGCGCCAGGGCGGTATGCCTTGGGACCGTGGTGCTGCTGTTCCGGCTGCCCAGCCTTCGCCCCGTTCTGCGTCCGTGTCAGCTTCCAAGCCTGCAGCGCCTGCACCTCAGCCTGCGCCTGCACCTCAGCCTGCGCCGGCTCCGACGCCTCAGCCCGTTGCGGCCCCCGCGCCTGCCATAGCTCCGGCACCTAAGCCCCAGTCCAACAATGCCGCCCAGGTTGCCGTCGCCGGTGCTGCCGAGACGCCCGCGGTCGAGGATGCCGGAGAGCTGCAGCGCAAATGGGCCGAGGTTGTCGAGCGTGTCAAGGCACGTCAGGCTTCCTACGCAGGGCTTTTGCTCAACGCCCGCGCCACGGCCGACGACGGCTCCAAGCTCACGGTCTCGTTCCCCGCGGGTTCGACTTTTGCCATTAAGATGCTCGGTCGCGCCGATACGCAGTCGGTGGTCCTGCCGACGGTCTGCGCGGTCTTCGGTCGTCGTACCGTCGACTATGTCCTGGATGGGGGTGGCACGCCGGCTCCTCAACATGAGGAGCATTCTCCATCTGCACGGGCTGCGGCATCTGCGGACCCGCAACCCGTGTCCTCGGCGGCCCCTGTATCCTCGAGCGCCAGCGCGCCGCAGCAGCAAACGGCACCGGTAGCGGCATCGACCCCGTCGGCGCCTAAGCCCGCGGCGCCCAAACCGGCTGCTCCGACACCCGCGCCCAAGCCCGTCTCGCCCGCGCCCAAGTCGTCTGACCTGGGCAAAGCCCCCTGGCTACGCTCCGACAACCCCGCCGGTGCTCCTGCCACGGGTAAGCTCCCGACCGAGCCCGCACCCCGTGCGCCCGAGCGCTCGGCTGCCCCCAAGGCTCAGCCTGTCGCGCAGTCCGCGCCGTGGGAATCCGAGCAGGTACCCTACGACGACGCCATGGTCGGCGGCTTTGCTGCCGATGCTGGCGGGGACGATCTTCCTCCGTTCGACGTGCCGGGTGCGACGCCCGCGCCCAAGTCCGCTGTAGCTGCCCCCAAAGAGGAGGACGCTTCTGCAGCTCCCTGGGAGTCCAACCCCGGCGCCGGCAGCCCCTTCGGCCACCAGGGCGCAGCCCCGAGCATCCCGCAGACCGAGGACGAGGCCAAAGACCTCATCCGCAGCGTCTTTGGCCAGGCCACCATCTTCAAGCCGGTGGAGTAGCTGCGCAGGCGGGTATACTGCTCAAGAAGAGGACCCCTTGTCCGGGCGCATCTGTATTTCGGACATGTGTAGTGTGGTGCCGCGTATGTCGCATTTGAGCAGACAGGTGCGTGACGGTCGGCCTAGGATGCTGAGGTCGATACGATACGTCGCATGGCTGTCCGTGTACTCGACTTGCTCGGCGTTAATGGTTGCTCCGATTGCCAAATAAACGCCTAGCTCGGCATCGACAATCTTGAAGTCCTTTATCTTGACCTTGAACTCTTGATAGAGGGACGGGCTGTTGTAGTAGACGGTTCGGGTTCCGTCGGTGCACTCATCGGTCGTCTCCCATTTGACGACGGGCTGGTCCGAGCTGGCTATCAGCAGTTCTGCTCCAAAAGCTATGGCATGGGTGATGACAACCAGCAATGCCCAGCCGACAAAGAGATAGAGAACCACATATGCAACGGGGTGTTTTGAGCGGATGTTTTGGAGCGCGTTGGGGGCATTCATGGGGCACCTCCAAATTACTATCTATGGCAATCAAATTATACCCTGCCGCCATGTGCGCCGCCTCGAGCAGCGGTTCGGCATTTAGCTATTTAGTGGCGCACATGAAATGCCGGATTCGGCTCTACTAGATTGAGTGTGCGATATTATGCAACCTTGCATAATTCGACCTTGCATAATCTTTGAGTGCGGTTTGTATTGGAGGACATGTATATCGACTGAGGTAACACGTCCGCCCCGCTCTCTCGCCGCGCGCCGTGGTACGATTTTTGAGTTTGAAAGTCCCGCCGTGCTCCGGCTGCCCTTGCAGCTCGGCGTGCGGCCGCACGTAAAGGAGCCATCATGGCCGGTATGAACATGCAGCAGATGATGAAGCAGGCTCGCAAGATGCAGGAGCAGCTTGCCGCCGCGCAGGAGAACCTCAAGTCCCAGACCGTCGACGCCTCTGCCGGCGGCGGCATGGTCAAGGTGACCGTTAACGGCGAGATGGAGCTCGTCAACCTCACCATCGATCCCGATGCGCTCGATCCCGAGGACGTCGATATGCTGCAGGATATGATCATGGCTGCCGTCAACGAGGCCGTCCGCGGCGTCAACGAGCTCGCCAACAAGCAGATGGGCGCCATCACCGGCGGCCTCAACATCCCGGGCATGCCGTTCTAAGACACGCATATATATGAGTGCCAACCACAGTCTGCAAAAACTGCTCGATGAGCTGGGCCGTCTGCCGGGCATTGGTCCCAAGTCGGCCCAGCGCATCGCCTATTACCTGTTGGAGGCCGACGCCGAGGAGGCGCGCCGCCTGGCCGAGGCCATCCTGGAGGTCAAGCAGGAGGTCCACTTTTGCAGCCGCTGCTTTAACTACGCCACGGCCGACGAGTGCTCCATCTGCCAGGACCCGATGCGCGATACCACTCGCATTTGCGTTGTGGGCGAGCCGCGCGACGTCCAGGCGATCGAGCGCACGGGCAGCTACCACGGCCTCTACCACGTATTGGGCGGTGTGATCAGCCCCATGGACAAGATTGGTCCCGAGCAGTTGCACATCCGCGAGCTGCTGGCACGCTTGGGCCACGAGGACATCCACGAGGTCATCATCGCCACCAACCCCAATATTGAGGGCGAGACCACGGCGAGCTACCTGGCCCGCACTATCAAGCCGCTGGGCGTCGAGGTATCGCGTCTGGCAAGCGGCCTTCCCGTGGGCGGCGACCTGGAGTATGCCGACGAGCTTACGCTTGGGCGCGCCATCGAGGCCCGTCGCGCGATTTAGGTGGCGAGCCTGCTCCTGCCGTATGTTTTCCTCGCGACGCACGGGGTAGTCATAATTTCCCCGTGCGACTGTGAGTTTGTTGTGCAACAAAGATGCTTCGTATCCGCTTATCGCATGGATGCTTCCGCTCGCATCCTTAATTTGCCCATTCGTTGCGCAACCTTTTGGGTTCGCTGATACACTCAAATATGGATTTGAATGAATGCGCCGCTCCCAAGCGGCGTGTTTTTGTTGGAGGAGAACGCATGCGGCCCGGTGGCACTCAGACAAAGCGCGGCGCCGCGGGCGTACGCACTGCTGTCTTGCTCGCTGGTGCTGGTCATAGCTGGCGTTTCTGCCTATGGCATGACCGTGCCGTCCATGATGCAGGCGCATGCCGCACGCGAACCGTGCGTGGGGCATGAGGTCAAAAGTGATCTGGGTACCACGACTGGATATGCTTGGGCAAGTGTGGTCGCGCATATTGTGTTTGGCACCGACGATGCGGACGGCGCCGAGGCCCCGGACAACGAAGTCACGCTTGCCAATGGCAAAACCATCGTGCTCACCAACACCAAGATCATCGATCGGTTGTCCAACAATAGCGTGGCGGCAACGGTGAATAAGGTCGAGCAGCAGAAGGAGCAGGACGCCCAGCAGTCCGGAAAGCCCGGTAGCTCGGATACTTCTGGCTCCGGCTCGAATTCGTCGAGTTCGAGCGGCGGCTCTGGGTCGGGCTCCTCTACCGGAGGGTCTGGAAATGGCGGCTCGACGGGCGGCAACACTGACAACGATGCAAACTCCGGTGGCCTTTCCGCTGCTGAGGAAGAGAGCATTCACAGTTGGCTTGTGACCAAGTACAACATGCTCGACGGCTACGTTTCTCGTGCCAATGACGTGGTCTCGACCTATAACTCTACGGGAGATCCCAGGCCGTGCGACAGCCTGGTCGGGGAGATGTTTGTCATTCGAGCCGAGTTCGGTCGTCAGACATTCTCGCCCCGGTCAAAGTGGTATCAGCAGTATGCCAATCTGTGGGGCTGTTACACCAACCTATGTCAATGGGTCGGCCATTACGGCGATGATGACGTCGCACTCGGTAACTTCAACAATAACGTGGCGGCGCTTGCCCTATGATGACCGATCTTGCATCCACCACACCACAATCGCTCGGTCGCGATTCCATGGTCGACCTGCGCCTGGCGCGTGTCGACGGGTTTGAGCCGGCCATTGCGCTCGGTCAGGACGAACTGCCTGCCTATCTGCGTCGTTTTACGATGCTGTTTGCCGACGAAGCCACCATGCGCCGTGGCGGTATCGGCCGCGTGACGCGTGCCGTCAACGCCCAAGGCGAGGCCGTGGCACTCAAGCAGCTCATCTTGCCGACGCGCGATGAGTTTGACGACGATGCAGCTCACGAGGCGCTGGTCGCCAAGTTCAAGGCGGCGTTTCGGGAGGAATACGAATGCCATCGCGCCCTTTCGGGTCTTAAGGGCTTTCCCCGCCTCTATGGCTGGGGCGAGGTCGACGGTGTGCCTGCAATTGTCATGGAATGGGTCGAGGGCGAGACGCTCGCCCGCTTGCGTTCGCGACTCGCCGTGGACGATGCCGGACGCCTGTCGCCGCTTGTGGCGGCGCGTCTGGGTCGCGACCTGTTTGATCTGCTCTGCCGTATGAGCCTGGTGGGTGAGGGCTTTGTCCATCGCGATATCTCGCCCGCTAATATTATGGTGCGTACGGCGCGTCTACCGCTTGACCGGCAGCTTGCCGAGGGCACCTTTGACCTGTGCCTGATCGACTTTGGCTCGTCGCTGGCGCTCGAGCCTGCGTCGGCCGTGGCCGGTACCGGCGGCAAGGCGTCGTTTACGGAGCGCTATGCCACGCTGCGTCGCGCGACGGTTGCCTATGCCCCACCCGAGATGCTCACCGACGATATTCCCGATCTGCGCGCTTTGCGTATGTCGCCGGCGATTGACGTCTATGCCGCGGCAAGCACGGTTTACGAGCTCATTGCCGGCGTCGCGCCATACGAAGCCGCGCCGAGCACTTCGGGCACCTCGGGTTCGCGCAAAAAGACGCGCGACATCGCGAGCCCCTACCGTCTCAAGATGGACACGCGGCCCGACTATCCCATTGGTGCCCATGCGCCCGGTTGTGATTTGACTCAGCTGCTTCGTCGTGAGCCCGATGTGGCGCTCGCCGCGGCCGAGCAGGCCCAGCAGCTAGGGCTTGAGCCGGATTCCGAAGAGCTACGTGATGCGCTGGCGTTTGTCGATGCCCAGCTGTTCGACGTGGTGATGGCCTGTCTGTCCAGCCATCAAAAAGATCGTCCCGAGCCGGCGGCGGTCGAGGCGGCGCTCTCGGCGTTTTGTGACCACTATGCGCAAAATGTCGGTCGTTCGCTCCGCGGCGAGCCGCTCACGCCGTGCCCCATGGATGCGTCTGGCCGCGCGGTTCGTCGCGCGCTGATGGTCGGCGCGACGGTCGTCTGTGGCGTGGTTTGGGCTGTGGTCGTGGTTTCGGCCGCGCTGCTGGCGTCGGGCGCTCGCGTGACGGCGACTTTGGGATCGCTCGTGTGGTCTGGGTCGCTACCGGGTATTATTGCCGCACTGGCGTTGGCGCTGCCAGACATAGCCGGCGTTGCCGCGGGGGCACTTGCGCGCGATCGGCGCTCGGGCTTCCTGCAGGGTGTGCTTGCGCTTTCTGCCTGCGAGGTTCCGGTGCTGGTTGTGGCTGCATGTAGCGTATTTTCCCAACGCGCCGTGATGGGCGGCCTTGTTGCCGCTCTGGTTGCAACCTATACGCTTACGTGGTTTTTGCTTGCGATGGGCTTTGCCTTTGAACTTCCCGTTTCGGCACCGCGACGCACAAAAGCCCAGATGGCGACTCCGCTTGCCGGTGGAGCCGCAGCTGCCCGTACTTTTGGCGGACCTGTTGAAGTATCGTCCGATTCTATTTCTACGACCAAGGAGGCCTAGGTCATGGCATCTCAAGTTGAGCTCACCCCATGCGGGGCCATGTTTGACATCTTTAAGCGCGCGGCGCATCTGAGCCATATCGAGCTGTGCGGCTTGGTGCTTTCGTCCCGTCCGCTCGCCGACGGCCGCAGCCTGCAGAGTCGAGCCGCCGATCGCTCTTGGGTTTCCCGCTTTATCGTTCGTGCGCCGGTCGGCACGCTTCAGCAGCGCTACTTTGCCGAATACGGTACCTCGGCTGCGCGTATTATGTCGCAACTGGCCCTGCGCCAGCGAAATCCCATGGACTCCACGGCTGTGATCAATATGGTGTGCGGTCCTGCAGGTGAACCGATGGTACGCGCGCTCGAAGAGTGCCACCAGGACACGAATCTCTATCGCAACGCGCTCGATCGCCTGTCCCAGGCGGCGGAACTCATGCCCGCCGAGCGCGCCGAGGCCGTGCTGGTGCTGTTTGTCGCCGTCGGTTGTTCGGCGGATGTGCGGTCCTCGGTGAACTATGCCATCGACTACGCACACGCGACCTGTGGCGGAGGCACATCCACGCCGCGTTCGCTTGGCATGTCGCTGACTGCGGGCGAACGCGAACCCGCCCCGGCGCACCCCTTGGGCTTGCTGCGCGTGCAAAACAGTTTTGTCGTGAGCGCCCCGCGCTGGATTCAGCCGAGTGAGCAGGGTGTTGAGATTGGCGCGCTGGCCACTGGTGAGGGCGATATTACCGACGTCGGCGACGATGTCTCGGCACGCCATGCCCATATCTGGTGCGATGCTCAAAATATCTGGCGCGTCGAGGACTTGTCGTCCACCAACGGAACCGTGGTGGTAAACGGGGCCACGCGCGTCTGCATTCAGGTCGAGCCCGGCCGTTCCGCCCAACTCAATTCCGGCGATGAGCTCAAGCTCGGCGAATCCACTACCTACGCCATCCTCTTCGGTGCTCTCTAGCCGGCAGATAGGGACGTTCCTTTTAATATGAGCAGGACATTGTCAAGAGGCAAAATCGGGCCTGGCCCCAACGATATGGGGTCAGGCCCTCTCCCTATATCAGCCCGTC
>JAGZGX010000029.1:0-28590 GCA_018367075.1 Collinsella sp. | reverse complement strand
CAGGAATGGGACAAGGTGTTCCCCAAAAGCGACAAGGTTGAGCACAGCAAGGCGACCTTCCACAACCGATACGGCATCACGCTGGCTGCCGACGTGTACGTGCCTAAGAACGCGGAAGGCAAGCTGCCCGCCATCGCCGTCAGTGGCCCGTTTGGCGCTGTGAAGGAGCAGTCTTCCGGTCTGTACGCGCAGAAGATGGCGGAGCTGGGCTTTTTCGCGATTGCCTTTGACCCGTCCTATACCGGCGAGAGCGGCGGCACGCCCCGCTATGTAGCATCGCCGGACATCAACACCGAGGACTTCTGCGCAGCGGTGGATTTCCTCTCTGTGCAGGAAAGCGTTGACCCGGAGCGTATCGGCATCATCGGTATCTGCGGTTGGGGCGGCATGGCGGTCAATGCGGCGGCCATCGACACCCGTATCAAAGCTACCGCGGCTATGACCATGTACGACATGACCCGTGTGACCGCCAACGGCTATTTTGACGCCGAGGATTCCGAGCGGGCACGCTTTGAAAAGCGGAAAGCGCTGAACGCGCAGCGCACCGAGGACTATAAAAACGGCAGCAATGCGCTGGTGGGCGGCGTGGTCGATCCATTACCGGAGGATGCGCCGCAGTTTTTAGCGGACTATTACGCCTACTACAAAACTCCGCGAGGCTACCATCCCCGCAGCCTGAACTCCAACGGTGGCTGGAATGTGACGTCCTCGCTGTCGTTCCTGAATATGCCGATTTTGCAATACAGCAGCGAAATTCGCTCTGCGGTACTGCTGGTGCATGGCGAGAAGGCGCACTCCCGTTATTTCAGCGAAACCGCGTACGGCAAGCTGACCGGGGACAACAAGGAATTGCTCATTATCCCTGGTGCCAGCCATACCGACCTTTACGATCAGATGGACATCATTCCGTTTGGAAAGCTGAAGGCATTCTTTGAGGAGTATCTGAAATAAGGCGTGCCTTGATTTAATGCCAAGTCTCCAGCAACGATTCTTCTAAAGAGAGGGAGTAGCTGAAACGAGACGATTGATTAACTCCATTCGTTTTGGTTACAAGAAAACATGCCGCGCGCCTGTAGCATGAGGGAGAGGGAATCCTATGAATATCGTTGTATTGAGTGGTAGCCCGCGCAAGGGAGCCAATACCGACACCATGGTCGAGGCGTTTGCCGAGACCGCGCGCGAGGGCGGCAATACGGTCGAGGTCGTCCGCGTTGCCGGCAAAAAGATCGCTGGTTGTCTGGGATGCCAGTACTGCTTTACCCATGAGGGCACTTGCGTGCAGAAGGATGACATGGCCGACGTGATCGAGTCGCTGAAAGGCGCCGATATGGTTGTCTTCGCTTCGCCTATTTACTGGTTTGATATCACTGCGCAGGAGAAGGCCGCTATCGACCGCCTGTACGCCTTCGGTGCTACGGGCTTCCCGTTCACCAAGACGGCCCTTTTGCTCGATAGCCACAGCGAGGGCGTCTATGATGCGGCGATCGCTATGTACAAGTCCACATGCGCATACTGCAAGTGGGAGGACCTGGGCATTGTCACCATCAGCGGTATGACCGAGCGCGACAGCATGGCATCCTCGCCCAAGTTGGAAGAGGTGCGAGAGCTCGCCCGCAAGCTCGCCTAAGGACAAGAAGAACGCATGGCAATCAGCGTTGGCGGAAGTACTTGCCGTCCTTGCCGGGTGAATCGTTGATTGCCATGCACCGTTGCCCTTGTGGACAATCTCCGCGTGCTAGGAGACTTTCTCGCTCAGGAACTCCCTGAACGCGGGGATGTCAAAGCCAACGAGTCCACGTCCACGTTCCCCGATGACGCCGTCCTCGAGGAGACGGCGTTTATATTGGCTTGCATAGTTGCTGGCAACGCCCATGCGTTTGGCTATCTCCGAGACCCTGCTGGGGCCAGAATCGGGCAGCATCGCGAGCAAAAACTCAATGTCTTTATCGGAAAGCTCCCGATAGGTCGTTTCGAGAATTCGATCGCGCAGCTCCATACGGGCAAGCAGAGAACCCTGCTGGACATCAGGTGCGCTGATTTTGGGCGAGTTCTCCGAAACATCCCATGTGCGATATCCGACGAGCTGCATCATGTAGGGGAATCCGTCGACGGCCTTCACGGCATCCTCGAGCGCTTCTGGCGTGATTGAGCGGCCTCCGGCCTCAACGGTTTTGCGGAATGCGTTTGCAATTTCAACGTCAGTGATTCGTCCCAACTGATGATATTGGGAACGCCTGAGAAACGAGACGGAATCGTTACGCAGCAACGCCGATACTTTGTAGGGCAGTCCTGCCATGAGTAGGGCAACTTTTTTACCTTCGCGTACAAAGTGCTGGTAAACAGAGGCAAATTGAAGCATTTCTTCGAGATCGACGGTGACTTCATCGATGGTGATGAGAAGTCCGATGTCATGTTTTTCGAGTTGCTTAAAGATGCCATTCATGCGCGTGCGCCAGTTGCCCTGAGCCTCTTGAGCATATGTCCAATCGATGCCCACTGGGCCAATTTGAACACCGTTTATGCGCGCGTGAGGCTGTGAGAGGTAGCTATCTGCGGCTTCTTTGGTTCGCTCGATAATATCTTCGAGCATGCCTGGCATGGCGGAGACATTTGCTGCGATCCAGCCGTGTTCAAGCGCCGTTTCTGAAAGGAGCGAGAGAAGCGCCGTCTTGCCCGTTCCCCTTGCGCCAGTAAAAATGGTTGACAGGTTGGGATCTCCCGGGCCGTTGATAAAGCCACGGTTGATGTCACGCAGGATATGCTCGCGACCCGCTAGAAAGGGAGGGACGCTTCCGAACGTCGGGGTAAAGGGGTTCTTGCTGTACTCCATGGTAGCTCCTTTGCAAGTTTTGCTAATTTTTGCAAGTTTTGCTAGCTTTTGCAAGTTTTGCTAACGACTGACCAAAGGGCATCGAAGCAGTGGCGCTGACATTTTTTACGCAGAAAAATAAGCAGAAATCAATTTATCTGCGTTAAAAAATAGTTGAGAAGAAAAACGACGAGTCCCGGGCGCAATGCCGTTGCGTTCCGGGCCTCGTCGCTTTGCGAAGTATCTAACGATCTCGTTGCCGTGGTACCTAGTCAAACAAACTCGGCATGTCGTTTTCCTTCATGAGGGCACCGGCGGAGGGCAGGCTCTGCGCGGTAAACTTCTCGGCAGAGACACCGGCGCCAAGGATCTCCTCGGTTGTGCCGACGGTGGTGACCGAGCGGCCCTTCTTGGCGGTAAAGGCTTGGACGCCCTGCGTGTTGGTGGTCGTCTTGGTCTTGAGCAACGACGTGTTGAAGTTCATCAGACGGTAGTCGCTCGAGACCAGCGCGATGTCGCGATCTTCCTTGAGCACCTGGGCATACAGCAGCTTACTGCCGCCATAGATTGCGTTCTTAAGGCGCTTACGGTTGGTCTTGGTGACGTATCCAGAAAGCGCGACGCGTACCACGCGGCCGTTCTCAAAGACAAACAGCACATCGGCCTTGTAATCCTCGGGGTCGATGACCCAGATGACGCTCTCGTCGGGGTCCATCTCAAGATCGGTCGGCAGGTACGAGCCCAGCTGGGCCGACTTGGTGTCCTCAAACGCCGCAACCTTGCACTTGTACACCTGGCTCTTGTTGGTAAAGACCAGCAGCTCGTGGGTGTTGGAGGACGGGAACTCGATAAAGGGTTTGTCGCCGTCCTTGTACTTGAGCGTGGTCGCCTTCTTGAGTACGCGGTCCGTCATCTTCTTAAGGTAGCCATCGCGCGAGAGCATGATGGTGACCGGGTACTCCTCGACCTCGGGCTCCAAGCTTACTTCGATAACTTCATGGGGCTCGATTCTGCCCGTGCGGCGCGGCATCACGTACTTCTTGTTGACCGCGGCCAGCTCGTCGCTGATGACCTTCTTGATGTTCTCCTCGCTGGAAAGGATCTCCTCAAGCTCGGCAATCTCGCCCTCAAGCTTTGCAATGTCCTTGGTGCGGTTGAGAATGTACTCCTCGTTGATGTTGCGGAGTTTAAGCTCGGCAACAAACTCGGCTTGGGTCTCGTCGATGTCGAAGCCGCGCATAAGGTTGGGCACGACCTCGGCTTCGAGCTTGGTACCGCGGATGATGGCGATGGCCTTGTCGATATCGAGCAGAATTGCCTCAAGGCCGTGCAGCAGGTGCAGGCGCTCGGACTTTTTGCCCAGGTCAAAGTTAATGCGGCGACGCGTGGACTCAATACGCCACTTGACCCACTCGTGCAGGATCTGGCGCACGCCCATAACGCGAGGGTAACCATCGACCAGCACGTTGAAGTTGCACGAGAACGAATCCTGCAGCGTGGTCGAGCGATAGAGCTTGGCCATGAGCTTATCGGGGTCGACGCCGCGCTTAAGGTCGATGGCGATGCGCAAACCCGAGAGGTCGGTTTCGTCGCGGATGTCTGCGATCTCCTTGACCTTGCCCTCCTTGGAGAGCTTGACGATGCGCTCGATGATGACATCGGTCTTAGTGGTGTAGGGAATCTCGTAGACCTCGATGATGCGCTCTTCGGGAATCCAACGCCAGCGGGAGCGAATCTGGAAGCTACCCAGTCCGGTCTCGATAATCTTTTCCATCTCCTCGCGGCGGTAGATAATCTCGCCGCCGGTCGAGAAGTCGGGCATGGGCATGTACTCGAGCAGGTCGCAGTTGGGATCCTGCAGGTAGTGCATGGTGGCAGTGCAGACCTCGTTGAGGTTAAAGCCGCAGATGTCGGACGCCATGGCGACGCCGATGCCCTTGTTGGCCGAGACGAGGATATTGGGGAACGTGGTGGGCAGCAGGCGCGGCTCCTTCATGGCGCCGTCGTAGCTGTCGACGAAGTCGACCGGGTCCTTGTCGATGTCCTTGAAGATCTCGGCGCTGATGGGGGAGAGCTTGGCCTCGGTATAACGCGAGGCGGCGTAGCTCAGGTCGCCCGAATAGTACTTGCCAAAGTTGCCCTTCGACTCAACGAACGGCGCGAGCAGCGCCTCGTTGCCGGTGGCCAGACGCACCATCGTCTCGTAGATTGCGGCGTCGCCATGCGGGTTGAGCTTCATGGTCTGGCCCACGATGTTGGCGCTCTTCTGGCGCTCGCCCTTGAGCAGGCCCATCTTGTACATGGTGTAGAGCAGCTTGCGATGCGAGGGCTTAAAGCCGTCGATCTCGGGGAACGCACGCGAGACGTTGACGCTCATGGCGTAGGGCATGTAGTTGACCTCGAGCGTCTGCGTGATCGGCTGATCGGTGACCTCGGAGTGCAGGCCGATGACGTTCTCGGCGTTGACCTGTTTTTTCTTTGGCTGGTTCTTCGTCTTCTTCTTTGCCACGATATCCTCTTGAACTTCTTATGGGCCGTCGTTATCGATTTGCTGCTACTGCAGGTCCAGCTGGTCCAGGTATTCCTTGCCGTGCTCCGAGATATGGCGCTTGCGGCCTGCCTCGTCGTTGCCCAGCAGAAGGTTGAACATGGTCTCCATCTTGGTGACGCCCTCGGGCTCCACCTTGATCAGACGGCGCGTCTCGGGGTTCATGGTGGTGAGCCACATCATGTCCGGGTCGTTCTCACCAAGACCCTTGGAGCGGTTGATCGAGCACTTTTGGTCGCCGATTTCCTTGAGGATGCCGTTCTTCTCGAGCTCGGTGTAGGCAAAGTAGGTCTTCTCTTTGCAGTTGATCTCGTAGAGCGGCGACTCGGCGATATACACGTAACCCTCGTCGATAAGCGTGGGTACCAGGCGGTAGAGCATGGTGAGCACGAGCGTGCGGATGTGATAACCGTCGACGTCGGCGTCCGTACAGATGATGACCTTGTTCCAGTTGAGGTTGTCCAGGTCAAAGGCACCGAGGTTCTTGATGCGCTTGTCCTTGATCTCCACGCCGCAGCCCAGCACGCGCATGAGGTCCATGATGATGTCGGACTTAAAGATGCGCGGATAGTCCTCCTTCAGGCAGTTGAGGATCTTACCGCGGACGGGCATAACGCCCTGGAACTCGGCATCGCGCGAGGTGCGAATGGCGCCCGCTGCCGAGTCGCCCTCTACAATGTAGATCTCGCGACGGCTCTTGTCCTTGGAGCGACAGTCGATGAACTTCTGCACGCGGTTGGCCATGTCGGTCTTCTGCTGCAGGTTGGTCTTGATGCTCTGGCGCGTCTTCTCGGCATTCTCGCGCGAACGCTTGTTGATGAGCACCTGCTCCATGATCTTGTTGGCGGCATCTTTGTTCTCGATCAAGTAGGTCGAGAGGCGCTCCTTAAAGAATGCCGTCATGGCCTGCTGGATAAAGCGGTTATTGATGGCCTTCTTGGTCTGGTTTTCGTAGGACGTCTGGGTGGAGAAACAGTTGGTCACCAGCACCAGGCAGTCCTGGACGTCTTGCCACTTAATGCCGCTCTCGTTTTTGTTGTATTTGCCCTGTTGCTTAATGTAGGCATCGATGGCGCTGGTCAGAGCGCTACGGGCCGCCTTCTCGGGTGAGCCGCCGTTCTCGAGCCACGATGAGTTGTGGTAGTACTCCTGCATCATGAAAGTGCGCGAGAAGCACATGCAAGCAGTGATTTTTACGTTGTAATCGGGCAGGTCCTCGCGATCGCGACCGCGACGGTCGGCCTCGATAAAGAAGGGCTCGGTAAGGTAGTCGGCACCGACCTTCTCGAGCACGTAGTCCTCGATGCCCTTGGGATAGCAGAAGTCCTCTTCGGTAAATTCGCCATCATCGCCCTCGACGCGCAGGCGGAAGGTCACGTTGGCGTTGACCACGGCCTGGCGGCGCATGGTCTCGCGATACCACTCGTGGGGAATGCTAATCGAGGTAAAGACCTCAAGATCGGGGCGCCACTTGATAGTGGTGCCGGTGCGGTTCTCGTCGCTGGGCTCAATTTCGAGTGCCTTCTTTTTGGCGCCGACGACCTTGCCCTTCTTAAAGTGCAGGGAGTACTTGTTGCCGTCGCGCCAAACCGTGACGTCCATGTACTCGGAAGCGTACTGGGTCGCGCAGGAGCCCAGGCCGTTGGTGCCGAGCGAGAAGTCGTAGTCGCCGCCCTGGTTGTTGTTGTATTTGCCACCGGCGTAGAGCTCGCAAAAGACGAGCTCCCAGTTAAAGCGCTTCTCGGAAGGGTTCCAGTCGAGCGGGCAGCCACGGCCATTGTCCTCTACCTGAATGGAGCCATCGCGAAAGGCGGTGAGGGTGATGAGCTTGCCGTAGCCCTGGCGCGCCTCGTCAACGGCGTTGGACAGGATTTCGAAGGCGGCATGCGCGCAGCCATCGAGTCCGTCCGAGCCAAAGATGACGGCGGGGCGCAGGCGCACGCGCTCCTCGTCCTTGAGCTGGCGGATACTGTCGTTACCATAGTTTGCGGTGTTTTTTGCCATACTCGCTCTCTCGGTGCTCCTTTGCTGCGTTTAAGTCATATAGATAGTCAAGGTAGCATAGCCCAGCCCGTAGGCGATTCCAACCAACACGAAATCCATCGAACAATCGTTCGAGCTTAGGCTGAAAAGAGCTCACTCGCACAAAACCGAGTCGGTTTTGTCCGAGTAAGTTTGAAGACGGCCGAATGTGTCTTGCTGCGTTTGCGGTTGGATACGCTGTCGAAGACGTGTCGTGCGGATTGTTGGCGAAAAGACGCCGTGCCAAGCTCGAGGCAGAACTCGACTCCTCTGACGACATCTAATGCGTAATGGGCTGGCTCTGGGTATCCAAAACCAGCCCATTTTGATGTTCGATGAGCCGAGTCAGCGTCTCTCGTAAAAGCAACTAGGAGCTAGCGAGGCTCATCCGAATTGACCTCATCGGCGGTGTCTTTTTCGAGCGCCGTGCGGCGGGCGCTGTAGGCGACAAGGCCGGCACCAGCTGCGGCGAGTGCTGCTGCGGCTGCCGTAAGGGGAGCGTTGACATCGCCCGTGCCCGCAAGCGCGTCCGCTTTTCCGAAGCGCTTGTTAGTGCCGTGGTCCTTGCCACTGCCAGGGCCACTGCCGCCGCCGGAGCTGCTTCCGCCGGAGCCGCCTCCACTCGTGCCGCCATCGCCGTCGACCGTCATCGGGGCGTCGTGAAGTTCCGTCGTATCCGCGTTGTCGCATACGCCGACCTGAACTTCTGAGCGTTCGCATGCCGCGTCGGGCACATGAAGCTCGTGCAGCACGGCACCCAGCGCCGAGTTTGCGCCCGGTCGAATTTCCTCGAGCGTTACGGGATCGAGCGCCACCAGATTACGCGCCTTCGCATATAGCGTTACGCGTTTGCCCACCTCGTCGCTCCAACTCTCGGGGATGGCGAAGCTCATGCGGAACTGTGCCGTGCAACCCGGTGCCAGCACGGCGTTGCCACTGTCGGCTACCAGCGGGTGCGTTGCAAAATGTGCGCCCAGCGTCTCGAGCGTGTACTTCACGTGTGTCATGTCGTTGGCCGAAGCGTCCTCGGCAAGCTCTGGATCGTAGATCGATGCCATGCGTGCGTTCACTCCGAACCCGATGGATGCGCTGGAGAACGGCTGACTGGAGCCCTCTCGGTACAGATCGATCGTGCCGGCGGTCAGCAAGGTGTTGCCGTCGTTTCGCACCGTGACCATGAAGGATTCGCCTGCTGCTCCGGGCACCACCGCGCCCGAGGTAGCGACCGCGCCCGTCGGAGTGGCACACGCCACCAAGGGCACTTCGATGCCGTGTAGTTCTGCCTCGCTCTTCTCCGCGCTCACAATGTGCGTGGCGAGCGCGGAGAGCATGCTCCCCGACGTCAAAAATGTCGTTATCTGATCGACGGGATGGTCCAGCTCGCACATCACGAACGGCTCCGTGAACAGATCGCCTGCCAAGGTGCTGGCGAAGATGCGGAAGTGCTTGCCCATCACTGCTACCGGGTTGCCTTCTTCGTCGTAGGTTTGTCCCACTTTGCCATCGGTGTTCTCTACATAGAGCACGCACCTGCCGTTGTTGCTTACGCTAAACGATGCCGGGCCGCAGCCTGCGGCACCCACGGGCTGCGTTGCAAATACCGGTGCGCCTCGCGTCCAAGTAATATGCTGCAGTTGCTCGTTGACGGTAGCCAAAAAGCCCGTGTGCTGCGGCCACGGCACCGCGTGGGGTACTGTGGCATCTGGCGACATAACGCCCCAGCCCGCAATGGACTGGCCGATCACGGCGTACGATGCACAGCCACAACCGCCTGCGGTCTCGTATGCAACGGGCACCACCATTTTGCCGTTGATATTCTCGGGCGCGCCGAGCTCGATGCTCGACGGTGCCTGCGGAAAGCGGAGAACTTGGCGGAACGTCAGGCTGTCGCCCGAAACGTCCGACCACAGGGTAAAGCACTCCAGCGCAACCTCGGCCTCGCTGCCGAGCGCCTTTTCTGCGGTGGTTCCGCGGCGGTGGAGGTAGGCGCCCGACAGGCGCCCGTTGACAAGTGTCTTGCCCACCGTGATGCGTGGGCACTGCAGGCAATGGTAGCCATCCTCCTGAAGGCGGCCGCGCGAGATGCTGCGCCACGACGTGTGCGATACCACGCGAACTCCGTCGTTGCTTATGCGCAGGCGCACAACGGACAGTATGCCGGCTGTGCTTGCCATATCGAAAAGGGTGTCGTCGCCGGCGGGGCGCTCGCCCGAGACCAGCAGCACGTAGGCGTCCTGGTTTCCTCTTCCGTCCGTATATTCCACTACGTCGAAGTCGTAATCGTATATGCTGTCGCGCTCCACGTCGCCCTCGCCAAACCCAAGGGGAAAGTCCACAGGCGTGGGAGCGGACCACGTTCCGTTTGCCTTTGTGTGTACCACCAGGCGCGAGCGACCATTGTCGCCGTAGCGCACCGAGGCGATACGGAACAGGCATTCTACGCCGGCAATCATTGCCAGCTTCATGTGGGCTTCGCTGAGCACGCCAGCAAACAGCACGTTGTCGCTCGAGGGCTTGATGCCGCCACGCTCGTCCTCCGACACGCCGGCAGAATCGGCGTTCGGGTCGGCAGCGGTGTTCGTTGCCTGACCGATGTAGGTGTACTCATACATCGGCGCGGCGTTTTCGTCGTTCTCCATCAGCACGTGGACGAAATGCTCGATCTGTCCCGTGTCGTCGCTTTCTGCATCCGCCTCGAGCTCAATGCGCGTGACCGCTTGATCCCAATCGCGCACGACAGGCGCGGCGTTTACGGCAGTGGCCTTAACCTCGGCGCGTGCGAGCAGTTCGGCGTTGGTGACGATGGTGGCCGATGCGATAAATTGCGGCACGCCGCCCGCCTCAATGTTGCCGGCCGAGCCGAAGCAGGCATCCAGCGTATAAGGCGTATCTCCATCCAATGCGAGCTCAGAGCGCTGGAGCCCATACTGGTCGCCATTGTTCACCGACATATTCCACGAATCGATGAGTGTGGGCCACGACCCCGACCAAGCCTTGGTGGTCCACTTGAACATTACGAACTGGAGTATCACGTCGACATCGACGTCTGCACCTACACGCAGCCGCGGAAGCTGGTGTCCATCTGCCTTTTCGTACCCAATGAACAGCGTGAGGGATGCGGCGCCGCGCACGGCAGACGAAGCGACGCCTGCAACGCCGGCGCCAAAGGTGACGGCAAGCCCGATCTGGATGGTGAACGAGCCCGACGTGTTTGAATAGTCGAGCGAAATGTTTTTAAAAAACGCCGCGCCGCTGCCGTGCGTGTGGGCACCCACGGCGAGCGCCAGTTTTGCCAGCACCCAGGGGTTGACGTTTAGGAAAAATGGCACCGGTCCTAGGGTAAACTGCTCGGTCCAATTGAGGTCGGTTCTTACCTGGAAGAGGGCCTTAATATTGCCGTATGCGGGGTCGTTGTTGTTACCCCAGGTTTTGCCCACCCAATCGTAGGCGAGCGAGCCGTACAGCTGTGTGGCGATATCCATCGTGAACAGCGGCGTGCAATGGTGGCGAAGGAGCTTGGTGTTTCTTGGATCGGTGCCCGAACCGGCACTCATCCTCTTGTACTGATTCCACTTCCCCTCCATCTCGTCGAGGTAGCGGTTTGCCTGCTTGGCGCCCGACTCGCGCGGCGATTTCTTCCAGTATTCCGGATCAGGGTTGCCCGAATCGTTCATATAGCTAGCTGGTTTGTACCCTCCGCCAAACAGCACGTATCCAGCAAACGAGAAATCGAACAGAATGGGAAATGTGGGCATCCAGCACGTGAACTTATTGCCGCCGATACCGGGAAACGCCGCGGGGAAATCAAACGGAGTGATCTCTTGGTCCATGGTGGTGGGAATGATGGTGGTCGAGCCCGATTCCGCCTTTGCGGCCGGCGCGGTGACAACGGCCATAGGGGATGAGAGCGTGTAGGTTTTGCCCTGGTAGTCGAGCATAAAGCGCAGCTTGCACCCTTCCTCCAGAAGGCCCGAAGCTGCATCGAGGAACGTGTCTTCGAGCGTGAACGTCGCCAGATTATCCGCGCCCGATGCGCTGGCCTTGATCTGGCCGATCTGCGTGACGGTTTCGGTTGAGCTGCCCGCAGAGGGCATCACTTTATTGATATGCAACGTTGCCTGCCCGCCCTGCGGCAGATGAGCCTGCACGGTAAAAGCGTGCGTGTCGGGCTGGTCGTTTGCTGCTTCGTCCGCTGGCATTGCCATAAACGTGGCGTCGGCGTACTGGATGTCCCATTCGTCGAACGTGAGCTGTCGAAAGTACGGCTCGCCATCGGAGAGCGGACGTGTGGGCGCGGCAATAGCGGTGCCGCCCTGGATACGCGCAAGGGGAATCTCGACATCGCGGTAGCCCGCCATGCTAATGGAGATGCCGCCGTTAAAGTCGTACGCGTCGAGAAGCGTTGTCTCGTCCACGTAGCCTTCTGAAAGAGGGGCGACCTCAAAGATGGCCGTGCCTTCGTCATCGGTCGTGGCGGTGAGCTGCTTGCCTGCGGCATAGCGCGATATGAGCGTGACCTGGGCACCCGTGATGGGCGTATTCTTGTTGGCGACGTCGACCACGACCACACCGAACATGGTGCGCGAGAGAACGAGCACCCTGAAGGGGTCTTTTTCGTCGGCATGGGCTTCGGTGGGTGCGAACGGCAATATGAAGGCGTTTGCGCTTCCCGGCACGCGCGGCAACATAATGCTCGCCAGCGAGGACGCTCCGGCAACAAGTAACGAACGGCGATCAAGCATCTTTGGCTCCCATCCCGCAAACATCGGAGGAAATAATCCAATTTTGCGAGAAGGTGCCCCGTGGCGGTAGTGCCGTTCGATGGCCAAAATGTCCAATTTGAGTGCGCGAAAGCGTCAGGCCCCCGGAGCGCTTTCGATGCGCCGGGCAGTTTGGCCGCTAGCGCAACATGTGGGCAATCAGCTCGGCGCGAGTTCCGATACCAAGCTTGGCATACACTCCTGATAGGCGGTTTTTAACGGTGCCCGGCGATACTCCCATGTGGCGTGCGATTTCGGCGTTGGTCCATCCGCGGCAGGCAAGCATGGCCATGGTGAACTCCGTGGTCGTTAAATCGTCGGCTACGTCCTCGCCCGAATCGGGGTTGTGGATGCGCCGCCAGCCGTAGCTGAAGCGGTAAGTGATCTCGATGATGCGTGCGAAATCGTCAGGGTATTGCGATTTTAGGCATGCCTCGATGAGTCCCTGCAAAAGGCCGTGGTGTTCGCCGATGAGTTCGATAAGGCCGTCGGGACGCGCAATGTCCCAAGCGGCTCCGAAGTGCGTTTTTGCGGCGTCGATATCCTTGAGGCTCATGCATGCCATGGAAGCCGACAGGTGCAGGAACAGCTCCGAGATGGGATAGCTTCCCTGTTTCATGATCAGGGCGTTTTCCGCCATGCCCAGACTGCGGCCATATTCGCCGCGCAGGTACAGGGCATGCGCCATCACGTAGCTGGCGAACAGGCGCAGGCCTTCGGGCAGATGCGCCGCAAGCGGATAAAACTCTTCGGCGGAATACGGGGAAGGCAAGTGCAGCAGGACGCTCGCGGCCGAGGCGAACAGGATATGCGTGGCGTGGACGGCGGGCGATTCCTCGTCAGTTGGCGTATCGAGGATGCCAGCAAGGCACCGGCGGGCGTCGGCGATACGGTTGAGCGACAGACTGGCGTATCCGCAGATAAGGCATGCGGAATAGCGCAGCGCGGGATCGGTGGCGTCAAGATAGGGGCGCGCCGTCTTGGCGGCGAGGGTGGCCTGTCCGCGAAAGTACAGCGCTTCTGCCGTGGCAATGGCGCGCGAATCGGGGTCGGAAATGCCTGCAACCGCAGCGTCAATCTGCCCCGGCACAAAGGCAGTGCACATCAACGGCATGGGAATGCGCGGGTAGCCATTGCAGTCCATCTTCCATCTCCCATCAGGTGGCAACAATGCAGCAATTGTACTCCTGTTGCTCGGGACCCCTTTCGTTTTACTGTTCGGTTAACACTGCGGATCGTTTTGGAAGGCTTGCGAGCATGGTGGTCCCGTTCTCGGAACTTGCTTCGACCTCTACCGTGCCGCCGTGTAGGGCTGCAATCTCCCAAACAAGCGCTAGCCCGAGTCCTGCGCCGCCGTATGCTCTGCTGCGGGATTTGTCTAGACGAAAGAACGGCTGGAAGATGCTCTCTCGGTACTGCTTGGGTATTCCCGGGCCCTCATCTTTGACTCGCAGGAGCACGTGGCTGTTGCTGCCGCTGATGGAGACGTTGACAGTCGAGCCGGGACGGCTGTAACGGATGGCGTTTTCGACCAGGTTGAACACCAGCCGATAGAGGAGCGCATCGTTCCCGATTACTAAAGCGTCTCCAGCACAATTGAGGGCTATGCCCTTATTTTCGGCAAGCGGCGCAAGGTCGGTGAGGACCTCTTCGGACAAGGGACCAAGTTCAACATCGTCCCCGCAAGGAACGCTGCGGAGCTCACTCATCTCGAGCAATACCTTGGTCATTCGAGACATGCGCTCGGTTTGTTCTTGTAGCAGGCCGAGCAGCTCGGCTGTTTCGGGTTGCAGACCGGAGTGCTCGGAGATGAATAGTTCAATCTGTGCTTGCATAAGGGCGAGCGGGGTGCGCAGCTCGTGTGCGGCGTTGCCGGTAAACTGACGCTGTGCAGAGAACCCTTCGCCAAGACGGGCGATCATGTCGTTGAAAGAGGCGCTGCATCGTTGTAGCTCGGTGGGCACATCTTCACTGAGTCTGATTTCGCTTAGGTTGTCAGGCTGCACGCGCTCAACCTGGGCTGCAAAAGCTCGTAGCGGTTTGAGTGCACGGCCGCTCACAAAGTATGCCAGCACGCCGCCAAGGAGTGTGACTCCAGCCGTGATGTACCAAGCTGTCGTGCCAAAAGATTCCTGTGCGTCGTTTACGACGATCGTGACCTTGTCATCGGGGGTCGCTTTCGTTGGGTCGAACACCTGGGGCGAATCCGCGCCGGCAGCGTTAAAGGCCGAGATGTCACTGCCGATGGCATCCATATAGCGCATGCCCGTATAGCCGACCAGGCAGTTCGTCAGCACGCACGCCGCACACGTCAGCAGCGCCGTCATGATCGTTATGCGCCATTGCAGCGAAAGCCTTTTCATTCGCTATCCTCCATAACGTAGCCCTCTCCAATCCGATTGCGAATCGGGTCGTATCCCAAAGCGCTGCGCAACTTTTTTCGGAGCGACGAGATGTGAACGCGGGTTGCGTTGCTAAAGCTGTTCACGGTGCTATCCCAAACGTGCTCGATAAGCTCCTCTTGGCTTACCGGTCGCCCCTGATTAAGCATCAGGTATTCCAAGATTCCCGTTTCCTTGCGTGTAAGAGATAAGGCCTCGCTGCCCACGGAAGCGATGCGCGCCTTGGTGTCAAAGCTGAGTTTTCCGCAGGTTAATACTATGTCGCTTTGTGCGAAGCGCCTGAGGGTAAGGCTGCGGATCCTTGCCGCAAGTTCGTCCAGATGAAACGGCTTGGTGAGGTAATCGTTGGCGCCGGCATCGAGTCCGTCGACCTTATCGGATACTTCGCCACGCGCGGACAGAATCAGCACCTTGGTCTCGCAGTCGGTTTTCCTAAGTTCCCTGAGTACGGTCATGCCGTCGATACGGGGAAGGTTGAGGTCGAGTACCACGAGGTCAAAGACTTCGACGCCCAGCAGGTCGAGCGCCTCCCGTCCGTCGTGACAGCAGTCGACGCTGTATGCCAGGTTTCGCAAGCTGCGCGCGATTGCGTCACACAGCGCCCGCTCATCCTCGACGATCAAAATACGCATAACAGTCTCCTTGCACATTTCAAATCGCGCTTAACACGGATTTTATAGTCGATATGGTCCAATGGTCGCGTAACGAAAGGAGTGGTCGAGTTGTTCAAAGCGGTAAAACCCATGGTACAGGTCGCTTTGTTGATCGTCGGAATTGCCATGGTGTGCTTTGGTGTTATGCGTGGCGAGGCGGATGCCGTGCTGGCCAAAGCGATTAGGCTGTGCTTGGAGTGTATCGGAATTGGATAAAAGAGCAAACACCGCGTCGCATGTTTTGGCCCGATTTCGCGGATTCATTCAGGCGGCGGCGACGCTGGTCACCAACATTCACCTGCCAAACTTTGCCAAAGGCGGCATCTATCAGGGCGCGGGAAAAACAGTCTGCGTACCTGGACTTAATTGCTATTCGTGCCCCGCGGCATCGGGTGCGTGCCCCATCGGGTCGTTCCAGTCGGTGGTAGGTTCATCCAAGTTCAACTTTTCTTACTATGTCACCGGTACGCTCATTTTGCTCGGCGTGCTGCTGGGACGCTTTGTATGCGGCTTTCTGTGCCCGTTTGGCTGGCTGCAGGAGCTGCTTCATAAGATTCCCGGCAAAAAGCTTTCCACGAAAAAGCTTGAGCCGCTCACGTACATCAAATACGTCGTGCTGCTGTTTGCCGTGGTGCTGCTGCCCGTCTTGGTGGTCAACGATGTGGGGATGGGGGACCCGTTCTTTTGCAAGTACATCTGTCCACAGGGTGTGCTCGAGGGCGCCATTCCGCTGGCCATTGCCAATGCCGGCATTCGATCTGCGTTGGGACATCTCTTTACTTGGAAACTTGTCGTTCTCATTGCCGTGGTAGTGCTGAGTGTTTTGTTCTACCGCCCCTTCTGCAAATGGATTTGCCCGCTCGGCGCATTCTATGCGCTCATGAATAGGGTGTCCTTGTTGGGGATTCAGGTTGACGCGTGCAAATGTGTCTCGTGCGGCAAATGCTCAAAGGTTTGTCAGATGGACGTTGATGTGGTCCGCGCGCCCAATCATGCCGAATGTATCCGGTGCGGAAAGTGCATCGGGGCCTGTCCTGTCGATGCCATCAGCTATCGCTATGGCCTGGATGTGTCGGCGGAAAAGCTTCCCTTGACCGCCGATAAAAAGTAAACAAGCTTCGACAAAACGGAGGAATGACTATGAAGCTTTCTAAGATTGCGGCCCTGTTTATGGTGCCGGTATTGGCCTTGTGCCTTGTGGCATGTTCGGCGCCCGGTGGCAATGCGAGCGAATCTGCGAGCTCCGATCCTAAGATCGCAGAACTCACTGCGCAGAAGCCGGCCAATGCCGACGAGGCCGCCGAGCTGTATGCGAAGCTCATGCAGAAGGAGAACGAGATCTTTTCGAGTGATAACGCGCTGTGGGAAAAGGTATTCAATGCGGCAAATAAAGACTCGACAATGATTGAGGACGGCAGCAATTACGGCGATTTCTTGCTCAAGACCATCGACGGCGCCAAGGATGAGTTCACGGCGGATGAGCTTAAGACGCTCAAGGCCGGTGCGCAGCAGATCAAGGAGATCGAGGACAAGCTCGAGAGCCTGGAGAAGGAGTTCCCCGGCTGTGGAAGCACGCCGAGCTCAGGCGAGAGCGTCGACGCTTCGACCGCTGGCATGACGGCTGGTGCCAATGCTTCGAGCGAGGCGACGAAGTTCCCCAGCTTTACGGGCAAGGACCTGGATGGCAACGACGTGAACAGCGACGAGCTGTTCTCTAAGAACAAGGTCACCGTCATGAACTTCTGGTTCACCACTTGCAAGCCGTGCGTGGGTGAGTTGGGCGACCTTGAGGACCTGAATAAGGAGCTTGCCAAGAAGGGCGGCCAGGTCGTGGGCGTCAATTCCTTTACGCTCGATGGCAACAAGGGCGAGATTGCAGATGCCAAGGACGTACTGAGCAAGAAGGGCGTGACATATAAGAACATCTGGTTCAAGTCGGATAGCGAGGCCGGTAAGTTTACGTCAAATTTGTTCTCGTTCCCGACAACGTATGTCATCGATCAGAATGGCAACATCGTAGGGGAGCCCATCGTGGGCGCCATCAGCTCCGCTGAGCAGCGCGCAGCGCTCGACAAGCTTATCGACCAGGCGATTGCGAATAGCGAGCAGTAGAAAACGCGTAAAGCATGGCGATGATCGTGCACCGCTGTGCGAAGTAGTCCGCTACCTTTCAAGATAAGCTCCACCATATAGAGGTCCCGCTCGGGACCTCTTCTTTTGGGCGCCGTCCCGTTCGTTTTTTGGCGCGGTTTGTTACATTCCTCACTGGCGTCGGCAAAAAATGGGGATAGAGTAGGACAAACGCGTCGAATACGAACGGCGGAGGAGAGCGGGCAGGGTGCCTGCGCAGGAGAGGTTGCCGTCCATGCTGGAGCTCAAAGGTATTTGCAAAAGGTACGTTACGCAGTCGTTTACGCAGGTGGCGCTCGACAGCGTGAGCCTGTCTTTTCGCGATAACGAGTTCGTGGCCATTCTGGGTCCCTCGGGTTCGGGCAAAACCACGATGCTCAACGTTATCGGCGGACTCGACCACTTTGATTCTGGCGACCTGCTGATTGACGGCATCTCGACCAAGGACTTCCGCGACCGCGATTGGGATGCCTACCGCAACAACCGCATCGGCTTTGTGTTCCAAAGCTATAACCTCATTCCGCATCAGACCATTTTGGAAAACGTGGAGCTGGCGCTCACGCTCACGGGCGTGGGACATGCCGAGCGCCGCCAGCGTGCGCGCGAGGCGTTGGAGAAAGTCGGCTTGGGCGAGCACGTTAACAAGCGCCCGAGCCAGCTTTCGGGCGGGCAGATGCAGCGCGTGGCCATCGCCCGCGCCCTGATAAATGATCCTGAGATCGTTCTTGCCGACGAGCCGACCGGCGCTTTGGATTCAACGACATCCGTACAGGTCATGGACCTGCTCAAGGACGTGGCGCGCGACCGTCTGGTTATTATGGTCACGCATAATCCTGAGTTGGCGTACCAGTACGCCACGCGCATCGTCAACCTGGCGGACGGCAAGATCACCGACGATTCCGACCCCTTTGATGTAGCAAAGGCCGCGCGTCGCGAGGCCAAGCCTACGCGCAAAACCTCGATGAGCTTTGTGACGGCGCTGGGGCTTTCTGCCCGAAACCTCATGACCAAAAAGGGCCGCACGGCCATGACGGCCTTTGCGGGCTCGATTGGCATTATCGGTATCGCGGCGATTCTGGCGCTGTCCAACGGCGTAAACGGCTACATCAAAAAGGTCGAGGAGGATACGCTCTCGAGCTACCCGCTCACCATTTCCAAGCAGGATTACGACCTGTCGTCCATGATGGGTGGACAGGGGGCCACGGATGATGATACGTCCAAGAACGAGGGCTCGTCCGACGACGGCACCGACGGCAAGGCTCAGGGAACCGATAAGATCCCTGTGGTCACGGCCGTAAAGGATATGTTTGCGAGCGTTAAGTCCAACGACATGACGAGCTTTAAGGCATGGCTCGATGCCGGTGGCGACGGCATCGATAAAGAAGTCAACGCCATCCAGTACGGCTATGGCGTGACGCCGGTTGTCTATCGTGCGGGTAAGGGCGACGAGAAGCCCGTCCGGCTGGTGCCCAACGCCATGACCGAGGCCATGAGCGGAGGTGCGAGCTCGGCGGCAACGGTGAGCATGGAATCCATGGGAACCTCGGTCTTTAACGAGATGATCGACGACCAGAGCCTGCTCGACAGCCAGTACGATGTTGTCGCCGGTCATTGGCCCACGTCTGCTGATGAAGCCGTAATGGTGCTTTCGAGCCGTGGAACGGTGGGCGATTACACGCTCTACAGCATCGGCGCGCTGGATATCAACGAGCTCAACGATCTGGTTAACAGCGCCATGACGGCTGACGGTAAGATCGAGACGCCCGAGACCGGCACCGACTTCACCTACGACGATGCGCTGTCCACGACGTTTAAGGTGCTGTCGCCGGCCGATGCCTATCGCAAAAACGAAGAGACCGGCATGTGGACTGACATGTCTGGCGACGCCGACTTTATGGCCGCCAAGGTTGCCGACGGTATCGACGTGCACATTGTGGGCGTGGTGCGACCAAACGAGACGGCCAATGCGAGTGCGTTGTCTCCGGGCATTGCCTATACGCATACACTGACTCGCCAGCTTATGGAGCGCGCCGCCGATTCGCAGATTGTGCAGGAGCAACTCGCCCACCCCGAGACGGATGTCTTTACGGGCAAAACCTTCGACGAACTGCAAGGCGAGGCCAAGCAAGGCGTGGATCTGGGCAGCATGTTCAGTGTGGACGAGGCGGCGCTCAAGAGCGCGTTCTCATTTGATGCGTCTGCATTCTCGGGTGCAGGCGGCGGTATGGACCTGTCGGGTCTTGACTTGTCCGGGTTGGATATCGACCTTTCGGGTGTTGGGAAGGACATCGACTTCAGCGACATCATGTCTAAGGCGCCAGCCCCCGATTTCTCGGGTGTCTTCGATGGGTTGGAGCTTACACCCGAGCAGATGCAGCAAGTGGGGGCGCTCGCCAACCAACTGTTCACGGGCTTTATGCAGTCGGAACAGTTTAAGGCGCTGACGCCCGAAGATCTTAAGGACGCGTCAAAGCTTGCCGCCGCGTTCTCGACGTATCTTGAGAGTGATACGGCAGCCCAGCAAATCCTGGCTCAGCTCAAGGCACTCGGCGGCGATGCCCTGGCCGAGCGCCTGCAGCAGGCGATGACCGACTATGTACAAAAGCAGCTGGCTCCGTATCTGCAGCAGGCTCTGGATCAGATGATGAAGTCGATCAGCGACCAGATTGCGACGACGGTGTCAACTCAGCTCAAGGCAGGCGCGGCAGGGCTCATGGGCCAGATGGCGACGCAGATGTCATCGAGTTTTGCCAACCTGGCGAGCGCTATGCGTGTGGATGCGAGCGCCTTTGCCCGCGCCATCCACTTCAACATGGACGCCGAGGACCTGAGTTCGCTTATGATGAGTTATGCCAAGGCATCGCAGCTTACCTATGACAACAACCTGACCACACTGGGTTATGCGGACGAGGCAGACCCCATCTCGGTCAAGATTTTCCCGCGCGACTTTGAGGCGAAGGAGCGCGTGCTCGACCATATCGATGCGTATAACAAGCAGGTCAAAGCTGCTGGCCACGATGAGCAGGCGATTTCGTACACCGACTATATGGGAATCATTATGGGCTCGGTGACCGACATTGTGAATACCATCAGCTTGGTGCTCATCGCATTCGTGAGCATCAGCCTAGTGGTGAGCTCCATTATGATCGGCATCATCACCTACATCAGCGTGCTGGAGCGCAAAAAGGAGATTGGCATCCTGCGCGCGATCGGCGCGTCGAAGCGCAACGTGGCCAACGTATTCAATGCCGAGACCTTTATCGAGGGCCTCATCGCCGGCGTCTTTGCCATTGTCGTCGTGGTGCTCGTGAGCTTTCCGGTTAATACCTGGGCGCTTGCGGCCAAACAGGTGCCCAATCTGATGAGCCTGCCCGTGCAGGATGCGCTGGTGCTCATCGCAATTTCAGTGCTGCTGACGGTCGTTGCCGGCCTGCTGCCGGCCCGCAGCGCATCCAAGAAGGACCCCGTCGAAGCCCTGCGCTCCGAATAATGCGACAAAGGGACAGTCCCTTTGTCACATTGAGACCCTTGCGAAAACGGGGTCTAATTACCGTTCGGCAGGTTAAGAACTCCCTCTCCCCGCTTAATGCTTGACGAAGAGTCCTCTGGTTTATATACCTATCGGTAGGCATATAGGATGTATTGCCGATAGAAATGGAGCAACCATGACTCTCACCACACCAGCCAAAAAAGATTGTCTCCGTGAAAGCGGCGCATTTGCTTGGGTCGTCGTTATTGCGCTCGGCTTAATGTCCGCCGGAACAACTGGCACATATAGCATTATTGCCGGCTCATTCGTTGCTCCAGTATGTGAAGATCTGGGCTTTGACTACACTTCTTTTTCTTTCTATTTCACCGCGATTCTTCTTGGCCTTGCGCTTGGGCTTCCGCTTTTGAGTCGCTTCATTCCAAAAGTAATCGGCAAACCATGGCATATTTGCATTGAACTCGTCCTTATTGCCGCCGGCGCCGCAATGGCGTTCTACACCGAGGTCTGGATGTTCACCGTCTCCGCCGCAGTGATCGGCATCTGCTTTTCGTTTACAACGGGCGTCTGCATGTCCGATGTCATTGACCAATGGTTCAGCAAATCGTCCGGTCTCGCCATCGGCCTCGCTTGGGGCGTTAATTCTCTCTGCACGCTGTTATTGAGTCCTGTCATTACGCTGGTCATCGAGCAGCAAGGCTGGCGTACGGGATACATCGTGCTTGCGGCCGTTTCTGCAGCTATGATTTTGCCTGCAAGCGCATTTATCATTCGCCTTAACCCCTCTGATCGCAATATGCTTCCGTACGGAGAGACCGTCTCCGAAACCCATGAGAGCTGCAGCGCCGATGAGCAGGAAGATGTCCTTTCGGGCATGGCACTCCGCGATGCCGCGAAAACGCCGTCTTTTATTCTCTGTGTCCTCTTGCTTTGCGTGGCGCAGCTCACCTGCTGCATGAACCAGCTGTTTCCAACCTATGCAAGCGAGGTCGGTTTCAATCCTATCGTAGGAAGCTTAATGGTCTCGGCAGCTTCACTCTCCGATATCTTCCTAAATCCCTTCGTGGGCAAAACATGCGACAAGCTTGGCGCTATTAAAGCAACGGTCGCATGGACAGGTGTCAGCATTCTTTCATTCCTGCTTCTTATCATTGGCGGAAGCAATGAGACCGTTTCCATCATTGCAGCTGGTGTAAACGATGTCATGTTCGCCATCGTTGGAACCGCAATGCCGATGCTTCTCCTCTCGCTCTTTGGATCACGCGATTTTGGAAGGATCTATTCGATCGTTTGCTCAGCGGGCTATGTCGTCGGTGCTTTTGGAATGCCGGTCATGATGAAGGTTTACGGCATGGCAGGGTCATTCCAGGGAGTATTTATCTTCTGCATTGCCTGCAACCTTATGATTGCTGCGTTTGCTATCGTTTCCGGCTTTCTCAATAAGGCTGCTGAAAAGTAATAAGCGCCGATTGCACCGGCATAGATTGCCACGCAACAGGGGTCGACTCCAAGCCAGATTGGAGTCGACCCCTGTTTTCGTTTTAAAGGTTGCCCGCAGGCACCATGGGCGCCAACATGCGCTTCAGCTTGGCTGGTCTATTTGAACATAAGCTCGACTATTCCCGCCCAAACCGCTTTCTCATCAATATCCTCACCTTGAGCGACCGTATTGCTTGCTCCCTCCAGAACGGTATAAAGAATTTGTACGTAGAGCATTACGTCGGCGCTATCGGAAAACGCGCCAATCTCTACACCATGAAGAAGGATGTCTTTAAGCGCATCCATGGTTCGTTTGGTCGCCGTCGCTTGACGTTCCTGAACTGCAGGAATTCGATTTGCTTGAACGCTAACCTCGGCCAGCACGCGCCGGCGCTTTTCATCGCTTCGATAGCCACCTATAACTGAATTGCCGAGCTCGATAAGCGCGGCCTTGAACCCGTCCCTATCGACTATTAGCGAGTAGTCGCGCTGATAGTCAATGGTCGGAAACATGCTGTCCAAGAGCGTAGTGAAAATCTCCTCTTTTGAGGGAAAGTAGTAGTACACCGACGGCTTGGATATACCGACAAAGTCGCAAATCTTTCCGATAGACGCTTTGTCATAACCGACTTCTGCCACAAGATCGTACATTGCGTCCAATATTTTTTTTCTTGTGCTCACGCTGCATTTCTCCATTGCAAATCACTTCCGCACTACCAACATTATTAAGGATGGCAACGGAACATCAATTCGTGTCCAAACATGACCACTATATACGGCGAACGGTATGTATCAGTAGGCGAGCGGCAATTATTCAAAATTATCTACCGAACGGTAGGTATAGTAGTACTATAGCAGGTGAAACCCCGCTATTGTCGCGGCCGGACAGCATCGCGGGAAACCCGACGGAAGGACCAACCATGTACGAGAACTATCGTATGCCGGGCGAGTTCGAGAAGCGCTCCAACGTCTATGTGACATGGCTTCCCGATTACATCCGTGCAGAGGGCTACGATAACCGCCAGCCCTGCGTTGACGTGATCAAGGCTCTGCTCGAGTATGGCGACGTTACGGTCAACCTCAATTGCGGCACCCCCGGCTCCTATGAGGAGGCTTGCTCGCGCCTGAAGGAGGAGGGGGTTGATCTCGATCGCATCGAGATCACGCAGTTCGAAGACTCCAACTTCTATGTCCGCGACAACGGTCCCAGCATCATGGTCGACGACAAGGGCCATTCTTATATGGTCAACCCCGCTTGGACCTATTACGGCGTGTGGGACAAGAACTCCCCGGAGTGCCAGTCCGCACGTAAGGCAGCCGTTCACATGGCGGTTGCGCTCGGTTGCTTCGATATCGTCAATTCCGAAATGGTTTCGGAGGGCGGCGACCGCGAGTTTGACGGTCACGGCACTCTGATCGCCATCGAGGACACGGAATGCCGCAAGCGTAATCCCGAGTTCACGAAAGAGGAAATAGAGGCCGAGTATAAGCGCATCTACAACCTCAACAAGGTTATCTGGCTTCCGCAGCCTATGCTCGAGGACGACGACTATCGACTGGGCATCCTCGACGAGAAGGAAGACGGAACTCCCGTCTTTGGCATGAGCTTTGCAGCTCACATTGATGAGATGTGTCGCTTTATCACTCCGAACAAGATTCTTCTTGCCGAGGTGTCCGATGAAGAGGCAGCCTCGAGCAAGGCTGGAGCAGAGTCTCGTCGCCGCATTGAGGCAGCCTACGAGATCCTGAGCAACGAAACGGACTGGGAGGGCAAGCCCTTCGAGATCGTTCGTATGCCCACCGCCGAGCCTATTGAAGTCGTTATCGCCCCTGGCGATGAAGATTACGAGCTCTATAAGGGCTTCATCGACGAAATGGGCGGCAAGTTTATGGATGGCACCCCCTGGCCCGAGGGCCCCGTCCACTTCTACGCCGCAGCGAGCTACTGCAACTTCCTGATTTGCAACGGCGTCGTTCTTGGCCAGCGTTATTACCACGAGGGCATGAGCGAGGTCGTGAAAGAGAAGGATGAGCAGGCCAAGGCAGTTCTTGAGAGCTGCTTCCCCGATCGCAAGGTCATCATGATTGATTCCCTCGCGCTTAACCTGTCCGGCGGCGGCGTGCACTGCTGGACTAAGGACGTGGCGGCCAGTCGTTAGTGAGCCTTAGAGCCTGCGCTCTTTGGCTTAGGCGCCACATGTACCGCTCCCCGAGGGATATCCGTGTTTTCCTCGGGGACACATTCAACAATAATTTTGATAATAATTCGAAAGGAAATAGGCATGAACAACAGCCTCCGCGGTCGCGACTACATCAACATCCATGATCTCTCCTCCGAGGATTTCCGCTATCTCATCGATCTTGCCTGGAACCTTAAGGCTCAGAAGAAGTCTGGTGTCGACCAGCGCTACTTCCCCGGCAAAAACGTCCTCGCCAACTTTGAGTGGGGCTCGACCCGTACTCGTTGCGCATTCGAGACCTCCTGCAACGATTTGGGCATGGGCTTCACTTATCTGACCAACTCCCACATGGGTGACTGCGAGACCGTCAAGGACGCCATGCGCGTCTTTAACGGCATGTATGATCTCATCGTCTATCGCGCACAGAAGGACGAGCAGTTCCTCTATGACGTCGCCGACCTGGTTGACATCCCGGTCATCAATGCCCTTACTCTCGGCGATCACCCGACTCAGATGCTCGCTGACGCTCTTACGATGGAAGAGCAATGGGGCGGTTTGCGTACGAGCCGCGGCAAGAAGATGGCTTTCGTTGGCAACTGCGCCGGCGCCCCGGTGTGGTATGGCCGTCTGTGCGCTATGCTCGACATGGACTTCCTCGCCATCGGCCCCGACGACCTCCGTCATCAGATGTGCAAGGAAATGATCGAAGAGGTGGAGGCCTGCTACGCCAAGTACGCTCCCAATAGGACCTTTACCATCACCTCTGACCTCGATGCCCTGGATGGCGTTGACGTTATCGTTACCGAGGAGTGGCGCTACATCAACCCCGAGTGCGGCGAAGAGGTTCTGGATCCCGACGACTACAACTCCTGGCTGGGCGATGCCGAGTCTTTGTACCCCTATCGCGTCACCAGCGAGCTGTGCAAGCGCACCAACAATCCCGACATCTTCTGCATGCATGAGCTTCCCTCTGTCCATAACGCAGATCACCGTGTCGGCAAAATGCTCCTCGACCAGTGCAAGAACGACCTCCATCGCGAAATCATCACCGAGGGCTTTGAGATTGCCGACGAGTGCTTTGAGGCCAACGCTTCGGTCATCTTCCGTGAGGCAGAGAACCGTCAGCACACCATCAAGGCCGTTATGTGTGCCCTTCTGGGTCTCTAGGAGCTGTATCAATGGAAAATGCAAAGTTAAAGAGCAGCAAGGTTTACGCATGGGTTCTCGTAATCGCGCTCGGCCTTATGTCTGCCGGCACGACCGGATCCTATAGCGTCATCGCGGGCTCCTTCGTCGCACCCGTGTGCGAGGAGTTCGGGTTTGACTATTCCATCTTCTCGTATTACTTCACCGCAACGCTCATTGGTCTTGCGGCAGCTCTTCCGTTTGTCGGAAAACTCATTCCCAAGGTCGTTGGCAAGGTTTGGCTCCCCGTTGTCGAGCTTATTTTGCTTGCTGCCGGCGCAGGCATGGCCTTCTACACCGAAGTCTGGATGTTCATCGCCGCTGGCGCCCTGATTGGCGTTTGCTTCGCCTTCACCACCGGCGTCGCCATGTCCGACGTTATTGACCAGTGGTTCAAAAAATCTGGTGGCCTGGCAATCGGTCTCGCTTGGGCAGTGAACTCGATTTACATGCTCATCATGAGCCCCGTCATCACCTCTGTCATCGAGGCCGCTGGCTGGAGGACTGGCTATCTGGTGCTCGCTGGCGTCTCCGCCGTGCTCATTCTCCCCGCTTCCGTCCTGATTATTCGCTATAAGCCTCAGGACAAGGGCATGCTGCCCTATGGCTACGTCGAGGGCGAGACGGTCACCGAGACCGAGGAGACGACCGAGGATAGCACGCGTGGCGTTAGCTATGCGCGCGCCATTAAGTCGCCTGCCTTCTTCTTCTGCATCGGCTTCCTCTGTCTCGTTCAGCTCACTTGCTGCATGAACCAGCTCTTCCCGACGTATGCTTCCGAGGTTGGTTTTAGCCCCATGGTGGGCGGCTTCATGGTATCCGCTGCATCGCTCTTCGATCTGTTCCTCAATCCGATCGTCGGCACCACTTGCGATAGGTTCGGCAGCACGAAGGCCATTCTGGGCTGGCTCGCTGTCTCCATCCTCTCCTTTGTCATGCTCATGATGAGCAGCGGCAACTCGACGCTCAGCATCCTCGCAGCAGGCGTGAACGACGTAATGTACGTCATCGCTGGCACTGCCCTGACCGTTTTGGTTATGGATGTCTTTGGCTCCCGCGATTTCGGTCGCATCTTCGCGCTGATCTGCTCCGTGGGCTATATCGTCGGCGCCTTTGGCATGCCCGTTATGATGAAGGTCTATGAGCTTGTCGGCTCCTTCCAGGGCGTCTTCATCTTCTGCATCGCATGCAACGTTATTATCGGCCTGTTCTTGCTGCTGGCAAAAAAGACTGGTAAGAACCTCTCCTGGGACGAATAGTTCGATTCGTCTTAGACATACGCTGTAGGGCTTAACCTGCAGCCGCTTTGGGGCATCGACTAACATCGGTGCCCTTTTTCATCGAATGTGACAAAGGAGCAGCCACTTTGTCACATTGAGTGGCATGTAAATCGAGGTCTAATACTTTTCCGAGAAGTGAACGGCCATACTTGGACCTCCGAAGCATCGACATTTTTAGACGTCAAACCCGCAGGATTTGGCTGGCAAAACCGCAGGAAATTGCATCTCGAAAGTGCCGATGCTTCGGGGGCCCGTTTTCACTCGTTCACTTCTCGGGAAAAGTATTAAACCTCGTTGTATGGGGTGCGGCTGGAGGGTGGTCATCGTTCAGTAGCTACCTCTTCCTTGTGAATCGCCTGAAGCGCAAGGCATAATGCATGTGACAAAGGGACGGCCCCTTTGTTGTGTTGATATGAGAGAAGAGTAGATGATCCTTTCGCTGGCCCCTATGGAGGGGATTACCGGGCATGTGTTCCGTCGCGTGCATGCGGAGTGCTTCGGTGCGCTCGATTGCTATTACACGCCGTTTTTGCCGCCGCCGCGGGTGGGAAACCGCTTTGGCGGCAAGGCGTTTAAGGAGATCGATCCTGCCAATAACCAGGGGCTCAACGTGGTGCCTCAGCTGATGTCCAAGAACGCGGACGAGTTTGTGTGGGCGGCACAGGTGCTCGCCGACATGGGCTACCGCGAGGTCAATCTCAACTTGGGTTGCCCTTCGGGAACGGTTGTCGCCAAGGGCAAGGGCTCGGGTTTCTTGCGCAATCTCGACGAGCTCGAGGCGTTCTTAAGCGATGTGTGCGAGCGGTCGCCGTTGCCGGTGTCGGTAAAGACCAGGCTGGGGCTGGAGAATGACGACGAATACGAGCGCGTGCTCGATCTGTATTGCCGCATGCCGTTGGCAGAGCTGATCGTGCACCCGCGCGTGCAAAAGGACCGCTATACGGGATCGCCGCGCAAGGAGTTTTACGGCGAGACGCTGGGGCGTGCGCCGTTCCCCGTGGCCTATAACGGCGACATTTTCGATCTTGAGGATATGGATGCGCTGGTGGAGGCCTATCCCGGGACGCGCCATGTGATGCTGGGGCGTGGCTTGCTTGCGAACCCCGCGCTCGCTCGCATGGTCAAGGGCGGTCCCGCTGCCACGGCAGCCGAACTGCAGCGTTTCCACGACACGCTGTTTGCGGCCTATGCAGAAGAGATTGGCGGCAATGCGGTCTTCCGCATGAAGGAGTGGTGGTTCTACGCCAAGTGCGCTTTCGCTGATCCCGCTACCGTCCACAAGATCGTACGCAAGACCAAAAAGGTCGACGAATACCGCGCTGCCGTCGAGCGCGTCTTTCGTGAACAGCCGCTTGCACCCACAGCTCGCTTCCACGGCTAACTAGTCATCGGGGGCGTTCTTTAACGACTGGTCATTTAAGGACGTCCCCAACGACTATGTAGCAAAAACATGTACACCAGCATCCAAAGATGTCGAAAAATGTCGACTTTGGATGCTGGTGTACATGTTTGGGTCCGACGGGGGAGCGGGCCTAGGCAATCAGTGCATCAAGTGTGGCTTATAGGACAAAATGTGTGTCCACGTTGGGGGCATCGGCGCAGGTCGATGCCCCTTTTTCAGCCGTTTAAATTCCGTGCCCGCTTTTAACCGCTCG
>JAGZGX010000028.1:0-32811 GCA_018367075.1 Collinsella sp. | reverse complement strand
GTTTTCCATGAGTATAGACCTCAGGGTGAAGCACGACCTGGAGTCCAGGAGGCGGGCCGTCGAGCTCTTCGACGCCGGCGTCGGCTGCAAGCCGGCGGCCGAGGCCCTGTCCGTCCCCCGCGAGACCGTGAGAGAATGGCAGTGGGTATACCGGGCGTTCGGAAGCGAGGCGCTGCTGTCCATGGGCGGGAAACAATCCAGTTACACATTCGAGCAGAGGGTCGCCGCGGCGTCGGCCGTGGTCGACGGCGGGATGGCGAAGGCCGACGCCATGGCCGAGTTCGGGATCAGGTCGAAGTCCCCGCTGGAGCGCTGGTGCAGGCTCTACCGCGAGGGCGGCGCCGAGGCGCTGCGGCCCCGCCCGAAGGGCAGGCCGAGGGGGTCGAGGTCGAAACCCCGGGCCCGCACCCGCGAGCAGGAGCTCGAGGAGCGCTGCCGCAGGCTCGAGGCCGAGGTCGCCTACCTAAAAAAATTGCGCGCCCTGGTCGAGCGGGACGGGCTCTGACCAGGGCGGCGGCCGAGGCGGTGAGGGCGCTGCGGGCGGAGGGGCACTCCCTGCGCCACCTGCTGGAGTGCTCGGGGCTCAGGAGGTCGACCTACTACTACGCGCTGGCGCACCCGCGGAGGCCGACCAGGCCCGAGCTGCGCGACGCCGCGGCCGAGATATTCTCGCGCACCGCCAACGGCTGCGGGCACCGGCAGATAGCCATGTGCCTGCGCGCCGAGCTGGGCGCGGTCGTGGCCGACAAGACCGTGCTCAAGATGATGCGCGAGATGGGCATCCGGTGCGGGATACGCCGCCGGGGCTCCCGCCGCCGGTACAGCTCCTACAGGGGGCTCGTGGGGAGCACGTTCGAGAACGTCATCGCGAGGGACTTCGGCGCCGAGGGGCCGTGGCAGAAGCTCGGCACCGACGTCACCGAGTTCAAGGTGACCGGCGCCAAGGCCTACTGGGCCCCGGTGCTCGACTTCTGCACGAAGGAGATCGTGGCGAGCGACATATCGACCTCACCGGACCTCGCCCAGCAGCACAGGATGCTCGACCGGCTCCTCGAGGCCCTGCCCGACGGGGCGGCGCCGACCATGCACTCGGACATGGGCTGGCAGTACCAGCACGAGTCCTACACCTCCAGGCTGGAGGGGGCGGGCATCACCCAGAGCATGTCGCGCAAGGGGAACTGCATCGACAACGCCGCCACCGAGCAGCTCTTCGGCCACGTGAAGGACGAGTTCTACCGCGGCAGGGAGTGGGGCAGCTTCGGGGACTTCAAGCGCGACCTGGAAGAGTACATACAGGTAAGATTGAAGGGCCTGACGCCGGAGGAGTTCCGGAACCAGGCCCTTGCGGCGTAGTCGCTATTTATTCAGTCCAAGTTTCGGGGCGCAGTTCACTGTCTCCTTTGTGGTGGTTTTGGATGATGAGATAAGGGAGGGGTCGCGTGGGCGAACCGAAGATCGTGGTGGTCGACTACCACAAGGGCAACTTGTCGAGCGTTGCGCGCGGGCTTGCGCGCGCCGGTGCCGCCGCCTGCACGTCGGACGATCCGGAGCAGATCCGCAACGCCGACGGCCTGGTCATCCCGGGCGTGGGCGCGTTTTACGACGCGGTCGCCTTTATGCGCGAGGGCGGCGAGGCGGACGCGGTGCTCGACGCCGTTGCCGCCGGAACTCCGTTGCTCGGCATCTGCCTGGGCCTTCAGTTGTTTTTTGAGCGCGGCAACGAGGGCGTTCCTGCGAGCGAGAGCGCGGTCGCCGACGGCAACGCCTCCGAGCGGGCCGGTGTCCTCTGGGTCGATGGCCTGGGTATTATGCGCGGTTCGTGCACGCGCCTGGAGTCGAGCCGCCTGAAGGTGCCGCACGTGGGCTGGGACCAGGTGCACATGACGCCCGCCGGTGCGGCCGATCCGCTGCTTACTGGTTTTGCCGAGGGTGCCAACATGTACTTCACCCACAGCTACGCGGTGGCCGACGATTCCGATGCCGCCGATGTGCTGGCGCGCACGCACTATACGCGGAGCTTCCCGTGCATCGTGCGCCATGGCAACGTGTGGGGTTGCCAGTTCCATCCCGAGAAATCCTCCGCGCTGGGTCAGCGCATCCTTAAGAACTTCGTCAACATCGTCGAGGAGGCCGGCCGATGATCCTGTTTCCCGCAATCGATCTGATCGGCGGCAAGGTCGTGCGCCTGGAGCGCGGCGACCGGAGTCGCTGCAAGGTATATTCCGACGACCCCGTGGCCGTTGCTCGCTCGTTTGCCGAGCAGGGCGCAAGCTGGGTGCACGTCGTCGACCTGTCCGCTGCCTTTGGCGAGGACGAGGACACATGCGCTGCCAACTCGGCGGCGATTAAGGCCATCTGCGGCGTCAACGGTCTGTCCGTGGACGTGGGCGGCGGCGTCCGCTCGCTCGCGCGCATCGACGAGTTGGCCGGCTACGGTGCGCGCCGCATCGCACTAGGCACGGTGCTCGTGACCGAGCCGGGTTTTGCCGAGGTGGCGGCCCAAGGCTTTGGCGAGCTGTTGGTGGCAGATATTGCCGCACGCGACGGCCAGGTCAAGGTGAATGGCTGGCGTGACGGCGCGGGCGTGGCGCTCGACGACGCCGTGGCGCAGCTTTCCGAGCTGGGTTTTAAGCATCTGGTGTATACCGACATTGCGCGCGATGGCATGCAGGCGGGCATCGATGTGGCGGCGTATCGCCATGTGGCCGAGGTCGCGGGCTTTCCCGTCGTGGCATCGGGTGGCATCTCGACGCTCGACGACATCCGCGCGCTGGCCGCAGTGCGTGAGGGCGCGATTGAAGGTGCCATTACCGGTCGCGCGCTCTACGAGGGCAACTTTACGCTGGTACAGGCGCTGACCGCCGCCCGAGGGGAGGAGTAGCCCATGCTTACCAAACGTGTGATTCCCTGCCTGGACGTCAAGGACGGCCGTGTGGTCAAGGGCGTCAACTTTGTGAGCTTGCGCGATGCGGGCGATCCGGTGGAGCTGGCGCGCGCCTACGACCGCGAGGGTGCGGACGAGGTCGTCTTCTTGGACATTACCGCCACGAGCGACAACCGTGCGACGACCATCGAGATGGCGGCGCATGCGGCCGAGGAGCTAGCCATTCCCTATACCGTGGGCGGCGGTTTTCGCGACCTGGCGGGCATGCGCACCATGGTTGCAGCCGGTGCCGACAAGGTGTCGCTCAACTCTGCCGCCGTGCGCGACCCGTCGCTGATTAGCCAGGCTGCCGCGGCGTTTGGTAGCCAGGCCGTGGTCGTGGCGATCGATGCCAAGCGCGTCGGTTTGCCCGGCGCATCTGGTGCCGACAAGTGGGAGGTCTTCACGGCGGGCGGCCGCAACGCCACGGGCATCGACGCGGTGGCGTGGGCCGAGGAGGCGGCTCGTCGCGGCGCCGGCGAGATCCTGCTCACCAGTATGGACCGCGACGGCACCAAGGCCGGATTTGACCTGGCGCTCACCCGCGCCGTGGCGCGCGCGGTGCCGATTCCGGTGATTGCGAGCGGCGGTGTGGGCGCGCTCGAGCATTTTGCCGAGGGCGTGATTGAGGGCGAGGCCGATGCCGTGCTGGCGGCGAGCGTCTTTCACTTTGGGACGTTCAGCATTCGCGAAGTCAAAGAGTATATGGCCTCTCAAGGTATTCCTGTGAGGTTGGACTTCTAATGCTGCGGGCTTCGCTGCGGCTTGTCCAGGCACCGCATCTTGCCGTTCAAACCGTCGCTCGCGTACCAAAGTACGCGTCGCTCCTCTTTCGCGGCAACCTGCGGCACCTGGGCAAGCCTCGCCGACCTGCGATGTTCACGGTAATTACTTGGGAGGAATGATGACTGAGGTGGTAAATGCTACCGAGCTGAAATACGACGCCCGTGGGTTGATTCCTTGTGTGGTTCAGCAGTATGACACCGGCGAGGTGCTTATGGTTGCTTGGATGAACGAGGAGTCGGTGGGGCTGACGCTCAAGACCGGTACCACGTGGTTTTGGAGCCGCAGTCGCCAGGAGCTCTGGAACAAGGGCGCGACGAGCGGCAATATGCAGGAGGTCAAGGAGCTTTGGGCCGACTGCGATAGCGATACGCTGCTGGTCAAGGTTGACTCGCCGGGTCCGGCCTGCCATACCGGCAACCGTACCTGCTTCTTTAAGAAACTCGCGTAGGGCGGGCGCTCGATTAGACGCTCGGCCAACCAGAAAGGATTGAACTATGGGTGTGCGCACCGCAAACGTTCAGGATGGAAATATCGGTGAGACGCTGACGGGGCTCGCCGAGGTGATTCACGGCCGTCGCGACGCATCGCCGCAGGAGAGCTACACCGCTCGTCTGTTGACCGACGTCGAGGACGAGCTGCTCAAGAAGCTTGCCGAGGAGGCGAGCGAGGTGATCATGGCCTGCAAGGATAACGATCACGATCACATCCGCTACGAGGCCGGCGACCTGGTCTACCACCTGCTCGTGACGCTCGAGCGCTACGGCATCACCCTCGACGAGCTGGCCGGCGAACTCAACGCCCGCCGCCACTAGTCGTTTGGGACAGTCTTTGTTGGTGTAACGGGGTCATGGAAGTTGCGGTGAAATAGGGACTGTTTAAGCGCTTCATCAAGCAAAACAATCCCTATTTCACCGCAACTTATGAAGGGATGGCTAGGCGAGGGGCGTGGATTCCCATTCGCCGGTGGCGTGGGGGATGTCGAAGGTTCGATAACCGCAGTCGTAGGCGTGGGCCTGGGCCTCGCGGATGTTCCAGCAGATGTCGCAGGCGCGGTGCGCGTCCGAGCCAAAGGTAATCGGTACCTCGGCGTGGGCGAAGCAACGCAACAGCCCAGTCGCGGGATAGTAGTCGTCGAGGCCCTTGCGGGGTGCGGCGGTCGAGACCTCAACGCGGCGACCCGTATCGTGCGCGCACTCGGCCATCTGCTGCCAAAACGGTGCGGGGTCAAAGTCGGGCGCAAAGCCTTCCTTCGAAAAGCGCATGACCAGGTCGGGATGAGCCATCACATCAAAGTTAAGTGGGCTTTCGCAGGCGCGGCACCAGTCGTCGACATAGCGCTCCCATACGCCGCGCACGCCCAAGTTTTCCCAAACATGCAGGTTGGTGTCGTCGTCGATCCAACCGCAGCTCGAATCGGGCGTATCGGGACGAGCGGCGTCCTCCGTCCCCGCCGTGCCCGCAGCGCCTGCCGCAATATCGCCTGGGTTGCCAATCCAATGCACACTGCCCAGGCGCACGACGGCGCCCTGGGACCAACGATCAACCAAAGGCTCGCAGCCCTCGTACCAATCGCATTCAAAGCCATAGATAAAGCTGAGCTCCGGCGCAATCTGCGCGGCAAGCTTGCGAGCATCCTCAAAAGCCAGACGATGTGCCGGCAGGTCGCCCTCAGTAACCTGCACTTCGCAGTTGGCATCCATGCTGGCGGGCAGGGTGAGATGGTCGGTTGAGACCATGACGCGGCAGCTGGCCGCAGCAGCGGCGCGAACGTTGTCCTCAAACGAGGCATGACCGTCCGAGAACGAGGTGTGGGTGTGGCAATCGACCAGCGGGCAAGCAGGCATGGCAGCTCCTTTGCGTCAAGCGAATCCGCTTCATTGTAATGGCGCAGCCTCGGCGCGTCGTGCACGCGGGGGGCCGAAATCGACTGGAAAGGGTGCGCGGTGCGGCTCTACTCCAATACATGTACATCAGCCTCCAAAAGCTGCAGAAAATGACATGTTTGGAGGCTGATGTACATGTTTGGATGAGGCGGTGGAGTGTCGGTTTCTTGCGGGCAAGGAAAATCGCGCTCATCGCGCGCCGTCACATCCGCGCCGCCCGCGATGTGCTAGCGTTTGGATGAACAAAACGAGCCCGCGCGGAAAGGATCCGGACCGTATGCAATGCGATAGCACATCCCCGCTGTCCCGCGAGACCGATGCGCCCGAGACCATCGTCAAGCTGGAATGCGACATCGACGACGCGTCGCCCGAGGTGCTCGCCTACGCTGCCGACCGCCTGCGCGAGGCGGGTGCGCGCGAGGTGCATTGGCTGCCCCTCTATTGCAAGAAAGGCCGTCCCAGTTGGCAGCTACAGGTAATCTGTGCTCACGAGGATATCGAGCGCCTGCAGACGATTATCTTTTTGGAAACCACGACCAACGGCATTCGTCGCCAGGTCATGGAGCGCGTTTGCCTGCCACGCCGCTTTGAGCGCGTAACGACGCTATGGGGCGAGGTGTCCGTCAAGGTGGCAACCCTGCCCGACGGCAGCGAGCGTGCAGCGCCCGAGTACGAGGACTGCGCCCGTCTCGCTCGCGAGCACAATGTGCCGCTCCAGCGCGTGATGCAGGCGGCACAAGCCGTGGCACTGCGATTTGAATAACGCGGCTGGTGGCGACATCCTGCGCCCAGCCATATCAACCCCATTCGAAAGGATCTCCCCATGAAATACCTCATCGCCTCCGACATCCACGGCTCGGCATATTGGGCCGAGCGCCTGGTTGCCGCCATCGAGTCCCAGCAGCCCGACCGCATCGTGCTGCTGGGCGACCTGCTCTATCACGGTCCGCGCAACGACCTGCCGCGCGATTACGCCCCCAAGCGCGTGATCCCGCTGCTCAACGCCCTGGCCGACCGCATCATCGCGGTACGCGGCAACTGCGATGCCGAGGTCGATCAGATGGTGCTCGACTTCCCCGTCATGGCCGACTATGCCACGCTGTTCGACGAGACCGGCCGCGAGCTGTTCCTGACGCACGGCCATGTCTTTGGCGCCGGCATGCACAACAGCGTCGACCACGCGCCCGCGCTGCCCGAGGGCTCCGCGCTCGTCTACGGTCACACGCACATCAAGGTCAACGAGGAGGGCGCCGCGCACCCGGGCCTGTGGCTCTTCAACCCCGGCAGCGTGAGCATCCCCAAGGACGGCACGCATAGCTACGGCATCTACGAGGGCGGTGCGTTCCGCCACGTGATCCTGGAGGAGGAATAACCATGGCGCAGCACATGGCTCAGCAAAATGCCGAGGGTTCGCGTGACCTGTCCACGCTGATAGACGCGTCGGCCGAGCTGCAGCATCTGGTGCAGACCATCTGGCGTCTGCGTCAGCCCGATGGCTGCCCGTGGGATCGCGAACAGACACACCGCAGCATCGGCAAGAACATGATCGAGGAGGCCTACGAGGCACTCGACTGCATCGAGGCGGACGACGCGGTTCACCTACGCGAGGAGCTGGGCGATGTGCTCATGCAAGTAGTACTGCATGCGCAGATTGCGGCGGACGCCGGCGAGTTTACGCTGGCCGATGTGGCGCGCGATATCGACGCCAAGCTCATCCGTCGCCACCCACACGTGTTTGGCGATGCGGATGCCGAGAGCTCCGACGAGGTGCTCAAGATTTGGGACGAGGTCAAGCTTGCCGAGAGGGCTGCCAAGGACAAGGCCGTGGCGGCGGGCGAGGCCGCGCCCGAGGGTCTGCTCGACGGCGTGCCCACGCATCTGCCGGCGCTGATGCAGGCTCAGAAGGTGTCGCGCAAGGCGGCTGCCGTGGGCTTTGAGTGGGAGACGGTCCAGGACGTGTGGGACGAGGTCGCCGAGGAACGTGCCGAGTTTGAGGCCGAGGCCCCCGGAACGCCCGAGCGCGAAATGGAGTTTGGCGATCTGCTCTTTGCCCTGGTCAACGTCGCGCGCAAAGAGGGGATCGACGCCGAGAGCGCCCTGCGCTCCAGCACGGCAAAGTTCCGCCGCCGCTGGGCCGCGATGGAGCAGATGGCGGCCGATGCTCACGTGGATCTTGCCGAGCTTTCGACCCACGGCCTCAACGACCTGTGGGATGCCGCAAAGGCGGAGGAGTAAGACTGCGGGAACGACGGGCTGATACGCCTCATCGTTCCCGCTAAATTTTTCGAAAATCAAGTGTATCCCTCGGCTAACTTAGGGCATAATGCAAAAAGTGCGACATGGCTAACTTACGGAGACGCACCGATGGTGCACGGTCAGCCGGTCGCTTGCATCCACTACGTTTCCAAGTGAGAGGGAGACAACATGAGCGATATTTTGGACGTCTACGGTCGCGAGGTGCTCGACAGCCGCGGCAACCCCACCGTCGAGGTCGAGGTCGTGCTCGAGGACGGCAGCTTTGGCCGCGCAATGGTGCCTTCGGGTGCTTCGACTGGCGCCTTTGAGGCCTGCGAGCTACGCGATGGCGACAAGGGCCGCTACCTGGGCAAGGGCGTTTCGCAGGCCGTCGAGCACGTCAACAACGAGTGCGCTAACGCCGTCGTGGGCCTCGACGCCTTCGACCAGCGCGCCGTCGATGCCGCGCTGATTGCCGCGGACGGTACCCCCAACAAGACCAAGCTCGGCGCCAACGCCATCCTGGGCGTGTCGCTGGCCGTCGCCCGCGCCGCTGCCGAGTCGGCGGGCCTGTCGCTGTACCAGTACCTGGGCGGCGTCAACGCCCACCTGCTGCCCACACCTATGATGAACATTCTCAACGGCGGCGTGCATGCCGACAACAACGTTGACTTCCAGGAGTTCATGATCATGCCCGTGGGTGCTCCGAGCTTTGCCGAGGGCCTGCGCTGGTGCGCCGAGGTCTACCACACCCTCAAGGGCGTGCTGCACGAGGCCGGCCTGGGCGGCGGCGTGGGCGACGAGGGCGGCTTTGCCCCCAACCTTAAGACCAATGCCGAGCCGTTCGAGTACATCACCAAGGCCGTCGAAAAGGCTGGCTTTAAGCCCGGCGTCGACTTCATGTACGCCATGGATCCGGCGTCCACCGAGTTCTACAACGCTGAGACCGGTATGTATGAGCTCAAGGGCGAGGGCGTGGAGTACACGAGTGCCCAGATGGTCGATTACTGGGAGAAGCTCGTCGACACCTATCCCATCATCTCCATCGAGGACGGCATGGCCGAGGAGGACTGGGGCGGCTGGGTCGAGCTTACCCGCCGCATTGGCAACAAGGTGCAGCTGGTGGGTGACGACCTGTTCGTCACTAACACCGAGCGCCTCAAGAAGGGCATCGAGCTGGGTGCCGCCAACGCGATCCTGGTCAAGGTCAACCAGATCGGCACGCTCACCGAGTCGCTCGAGGCCATCGAGACCGCCAAGGAGGCCGGCTATGCCTGCATCGTGAGCCACCGCTCCGGCGAGACCGAGGACTCCACGATTGCCGACCTGGTCGTGGGCGTCAACGCCGGCCAGATCAAGTCGGGCGCCCCGTGCCGCAGCGACCGTATCGCCAAGTACAACCAGCTCATCCGCATCGAGGACGAGCTCGAGGGCAGCGCGCGCTACGCCGGCAAGGCCGCGTTTTACAACATTCGCTAAACGGGCGAATTTGGCGAGGGGGAGGCTGACTCGGTTCCGCCTCGCCTTGGCAGGATACCGCAAAGCGCTATGGGCGCTGGGCCATACGGCTCAGCGCCTTTTTTATGTCGAGCAAAGGCTGGCGAAGGCGGTGCGGGCGCTCGTGCTATAACTAGAATACTTAGCGCAAACAAACCTCAACCGCACAAGGCGCACATGGATCAGATTTACGACAACAGGTACTATTCCGCCGGTTCGCGTGAGCCGTCGCCTCGCCGTGCACGCACGGTGCAGCTCGGTGGGTCCGCCTACGCTGACGCCGACCGCTCCATGCAGCGCCCGACAAGTACCTCGCGCCCCAATGCTCAAGTGAATACTTCGACAGATGGACCGGTGCGCCCGGCACGTTCGTCGCATGCTCAGCGCTCGTCGGCTCAAACGCACGATAGGTCGAGCAGGCCCTCGAGCCGTCTTTCGGGCTCGGACTTTATGCGCTACGCCAACGACAATGCGGTGGTCAAGGCGATCTACGACTTTACGCATGGCTCTCTGCGTCCGCTGTTTATCGGTATCGTGGTGGCGCTGGCGCTCGTGAGCCTGTATTTTCCTGTACGCGACCTGTACGTGGCAAAACGCTCGAGCGACATCTTGGCCAAGCAGGTCGAGATTCGCCAGCAATACAATGATGAGCTGCAAAAAAGCGTCGACAAGCTGCTCTCGGAGGAAGGTATCAAGGACGCGGCGTCCGAGGACCTGGGCCTGGTGATGCCCGGCGAGAAGAGGATTGAAGTGCAGGGCCTGGACGGCGATTCGGATGCCTCGTCGAGCCAGAAGTCGTCGAACGCCAAGAAGGCCAGCGAAGTTGCCAAGGAAATCGAAGAAGTCGGTAAGGACGCGCCGTGGTACATCCAAGCGCTCGACATGCTGTTTGGGTTTAACGGCGTCGAGGGCCAGACGGTCGTGTCCAACGGCAAATAGCGCCCGGAGGGGAGCCCGCAATGACAAATTGCAAACGCTATAAGGTGGCCGCGATCGACCTGGGAACGGTGTCGTCGCGACTGGTGTTGGCGCAGGTTGAGGCCGGGGCGATCGTGGAATCGTCCAAGCATACCGAGATCACCGACTTGGGCGAGGGCGTGGACGCGACGGGGCGCTTTTGCGAGGCGGCCGTTGAGCGCGTGCTCACTGCGTGCCGCATGTTTGTGGACGAAGCCCGTACCTTTGGGGCCGCGTGCATCTGCACCACCTGCACGAGTGCCGCGCGCGATGCGTCCAATGCCGCGCTGCTGCTGGACGGTCTGCGCGATCTGGGGCTCGAACCGCAGGTGATTCCGGGCGAGGTCGAGGCGCGCCTGACGTTTTTTGGCGTGGCGCACGACTTTGCCGGCGAGCGCATCATTGTTGCCGATTCGGGCGGCGGCTCCACGGAGCTCGCTACGGGTGTATACGCGCCGGAGCGCGGGATCTTCGCGCTGGAGGGAACGCGCTCGCTGGACATCGGTTGCCGTCGCGTGACGGAGCGGTTTTTCTCGGCGCTGCCGCCAACGGACAGTGAACTTGTCGCCGCTGGTGCATGGGCGGGCGAGCAGTTCGGGGCTTACTTTGAGGGCCTACCTGTCGACTTTGAGCGCGCCGAGCGCCTCGTCGCGGTGGGCGGTACCGTCACCACGCTCGTGGCACTCGTTCACGAACTGGAGCCGTACGACTCGAGCTTTGTGCACCTGCGCGAGCTTTCGATGGAGCAGATCTCGGCCGCCATCGATCGTATGTCCACGCTGGACGTTGCAGGCATTGCCGCGTTGCCGGGCGTGCAGCCCAAGCGCGCGGGCGTGATTCTCGCTGGCGCCGTGGTGATTCGCGAACTCATGCGCGCCGGCGGTTACAAGACGCTCACCGTAAGCGAGAACAGCCTACTCGCCGGCATGGCCGCCACCATCAACGAGGTTCTCGACGGCGTGACCCCCACCATCGGCTGGACCCCCACTCTCAGCACCCTCTAAATAATTTGCGGTGAAATACGGACTACAATCGCCCTTTCGGGCACCAAACAGTCCCTATTCCACCGCAACTCAACAGCCGGCACCTGGGGACAGTCCTTGCGGGGCGTCCCCACAGCGCCTATGCCAGCTTGTCGATCTGCCCAATCTCCCAAAGCGGAATATTGATGAGCATGCCCTCGTCTCTATATGCCGCCAGGGAGCTCCTCACGCAACGCTCGAGTTTGAATTTTTCGCAGGCTATTTTCAGACTCTTCGCTTTAAGGTTCTCTGCCGCCTTGACCTCAAGCGGAAGCACGGTTCCCGCATGGTCGATGGCAAAGTCGGTTTCGGCATTGCCGGAGGTAGAGGACCAATACGCGGGAGTTTTGTCCTGGAGCAAGAGCTCTTGCGCGACGTATTGTTCGGTCAGCGAACCTTTGAACTCGGTAAAAACAGCGGATCCGTTAAGAACGACGGCCGGAGAGAGACCGGAGAGCGCTCCGAGGATGCCGGTGTCGATGCAGAACAGTTTGAAGCCCGAGAGGTCTTCGTAGCTCGAGAGCGGCGCCTTTAGAGCGGAAACACGTGGCACCTTATGAACGATTCCGTAGTCCGTGAGCCACTGGAGGCTTTCCTCGAAATCGCGTGCGCGCGCTCCGGGGCGAAGGGCGCCATAGACAAACTTCTTGTTCTCCTTTGCAAGCTGGCCGGGAAGGGATTTCCAAACCAACCTCATGCGCTCGACGATGCGGGCGGGTGCATGTTTGCCAAAATCGGATTCGTAAGCCTCGATGATTTGCTGCTGAAGCCTTCGGGCTTCGATGAAGTCGCGTGTCTCGGCGAAAGCGGAGACAACTTCGGGCATACCGCCGACAACAAGGTATTCCTTGAGCAAGTGTTCGAGCTTTTCGGTAACGTTTGCTAGAAGGTTCATGTCTGCGGCAAGGATGGCGTCGGCGAGCGGGTCGCCGTCGACGGCACGAACGAACTCGGCGAACCCCATGGGACGCATGGTGAGCTGGTCGATTTTGCCGACGGGAAATGACTCGTTTTCGCGTCGGAGCGCGAGGCCCATATAGGAACCGGCTGCTACGATGTGGTATTCGGGTGCAAGCTCGTTGAAGTACTTGAGCGAGGTGATCCCGCGCGGGGCCTCTTGGATCTCGTCGAAGATGATGAGCGTGTCTGCTGGCGTTACAGTTTGGCCACGTAGGAGTTCTATCTGGGAGATGATGCGCTTGGGGTCGAGGTCCCCATCGAACAGCGAGCGTGTGCTCGGCTCGAGCATAAAGTCAAAACGAATGACGTTTCGATACTGCTGGCTTGCGAATTCGTTAAGAAGCCAAGTCTTTCCTGTCTGGCGGGCTCCCTTAAGCAAGAGAGGTTTGCGATTCGTCCTTGATTTCCAAGCGATAAGTTCGCTCATAAGCTGTCGCTGCATATTGCCTCCCAACCCTCTCGGTTAGTATAAGGCCATTTGGGTGTTTCCATCGGAAAATGTGCGAGACAACCACGTTTTTCCATCGGAAAATGTGCGAGACAACCACGTTTTTCCATCGGAAAATGTGGTAGGAAACTCATTGGGTGGGCGGAAAAAGTAGTCAAAAAAGCCCCGTTCCAAATGAGCTGCTCTGCAGTTGACGGCGTCCAAAAGAAACGAGCCCGCATCCCTGGGGAACACGGGCTCGCAAGCAATCATATGGTAGGGGCGGTGGGACTCGAACCCACAATCCTTGCGGCGAGAGATTTTAAGTCTCCTGCGTATGCCAATTCCGCCACGCCCCCGTGAGACTAGAAGTCTAGCACAAGCCGTCCGTTACGCGTTGACGGCCATCGAGTGTTGGCCCGACTTCTCCAGGAACTCCTGGAACTTGGCTTCGTCGCCCTTGTTCTGGTACTGCAGGGCCAGCAGGTACTCCAAGCGGCAGCGCTTGACCGGGTCGTCGCCGACATCCTCGAGCATGCGCTCCAGCTCGGGAATGTCGTTGTGGCGCTTGAGGATCATCGTGTCGTACATCAGCTGGCACTCGTGCGCAACTGCCTCGGCCTGACCGCCCTCAAAGCCCTTGATCTCGTGCAGCAACTCCTTGGACTTTTTGCGGTCCTCCTGGCCAACATAGTAGTTAAAGGCTTTGATCACCAGGTCGACGCGCTGCATCTTGGGGAGGTTGAGCCCCAGCAGCAGGTCGAACATCTCGCTGGCACGCTCGTGGTCCTCGCGCAGCAGATAGGAGTTCAGGCGCAGGTAGTCGCGGTTGTAGCGTGGGTACAGCATGCTGGTGAGTTTGCCGTCGAGCAAACGATCGAACTCGTCCCACTGCTTGGCGGCCATCAACTGCTGCAGACGCTTGAACGTGGTGCGTTTTTTGACGCTAAAGAACACCGACACGGCGATGCAGATGATAACGACGGCGGTCCAGAGGGTGCGGGAATCGGGCATTTCAGAGTCCTTAGTCGCTCTTAAAGCGAGCGGTATGACAACACGTACTAGATGTATTATACGCAGCGCGCAAGCAAACTGGCATAAAAGCTCATCGAGGCCGAGTGCCATCGCTCGCTGCGGTACACTTACCTAAAGTAAACCATGAAGGGAGACATTACCTATGAAGAAGATCGTTTTGGCTTGCGGTGCTGGCGCTGCTACTTCCACGCTCGTTGCCCAGAAGGTCGCCACCTTGCTCGACGCCAACGGTTACGCCGACAAGTACGAGATCGTGCAGTGCGCCATCTCCGAGGCCAAGGACTACTGCGACGAGGGCGCCGACCTGCTGATCGCCACCACCGTTGCCCCCGAAGGCCTCACCTGCCCGTACGTGAGCGGCGTACCCTTCATGACCGGCATGAACCGCGTCGCTGCCGAGAAGGCCGTTCTCGACGTCATGGCTCAGTAGGCACTGCCTGTATGAGTGAGCAGAACGCCAACCCGGTCGAGCTCTTTGGCATGCGCGTTGCCCATGTGGGCATTAACGCCGCCGACCCGGCAGACGCCCTGGAGATCGCGGAGCTGTTCTCGACGATGATGGGCCTGCCCGTCATCGAGACCCCGGTTTCGTACTTTAACGATTCGCTGGTCGAGATCATGAAGCAGAACGGTCGTGGCACCAAGGGCCACATCGGCTTTGCCGTCAACGACATCGATGCGGCTGAGAAGTGGTTTGCCGAGCGCGGGCTCGAGGTCAACGAGGAGTCGCGCGCGCTGCTACCCGACGGTGGTACCAAACTCGTGTACTTTAAGCGCGAGTTCGCCGGCTTCGCCGTGCACCTGTGCCGCGAGTAGCGCACAAGCTGTCATAGCTAGCAAAAAGGGATAGGGCTGCGTGGCCCTATCCCTTTATTTATGTCGAGGGGCTTCCTACCGCGGCAGGCGAATCGTAAAGCGGCTGCCGACGCCCTCGACCGAGGTCACGCCGATGACGCCGCCGTGGCTGTCGACGATCCACTTGGCGATAGCGAGCCCCAGGCCCGAACCCTGCGCGCCGGCATCGCGCGCGTTGTCGGCACGGTAGAACCGCTCGAACGCGTGAGCTGCGGATTCCTGGTTCATGCCGATGCCTTCGTCCTCAACACTTATGTCGATCGTGCCCATGCCCGCATTGGGCGTTATGCCAAATGTGACGGTCGTTCCCGCATCCGAGTACTTGGCGGCGTTTTGCACGATCACGCGCAGAGCCTGCTTCACGAGCGCCACGTCAACGGGCGCATCGCAGCGCGGGTCGCTGACAAGCGCAGCGTCAAAAGCCAGCCGATATGTGTGCTCGGTATCGATCATCTGCGATTCTTCGCATACCTCGTCGACCAGTGCGGCCAGGTTGGTATTCGCACGCCGCAGGACCGTGCGCCCGGCATCGCCGCGCGCCAAAAACAGCAGCTGCTCCACGAGCTCTTGCATGTGCTCGCTTTCGGCCTTGAGGGACGCGATAGATTCTGCCAGCACGTCCGGGTCGTCTTTGCCCCAGCGATCGAGCATGTTTACGTAGCCCTGAATCACCGCGATGGGCGTGCGCAGCTCGTGGCTCGCATCGTTGACAAAGCGCATTTGCTGCAGTTTGGCCTCTTGCATCTGGCGCAGTAGGCGGTTGAGTGCAACCTCGATGCTTGCCAGGTCGGCGTCGCCGGTAGTGACGCTCGGCGAGTCGACGCTTGCGCGCTCGATGGCCTGCTCCAGTGTTTCCATCTTGCCGCCGGAGAGCTGCATACGGCCGAGCTCGTCCACGCGCAGGGCCAGGTCGTTGAGCGGTGCCATGGTGCGGCGCACGCGACGGGCGCCGCCGAGCATGTCGAGCACGCTGATGACCTGCCAACCCACAACGACAAGGTAGAGAGGCCATAGCGCGACGAGGTCCTGCGCGAGGGGGAAAGTCTTGGTGGTACGCGCAAGCTCGACGGTATAGGTGAGCGTTGCCAGGTCCCAGCCGCGCGCAGGCGCCAGCGACATGCCGTGAACGGCGACGCCGGGGATCCATCCTGCGGTAAACGCGCCGTCGGGCAGCATCTGGTTGTATCCATAGACGAGGATCGCCGCCGCAATCACCATCAGCAGCAGATCGAGCCAGACGTAGCTTATCAGGCGGCGCCACATATAGCTCCAGTTGATGGCGCGGGCGATGGATGTGACGCGCTTGGCCTCGGCGTTACGCGCGGCAGACATAGCCCACCCCACGCACGGTCTGGATGATGCGGGCGCCGCCGGCGTCCTCGATCTTGGCGCGCAGGTGCGCGATGTGCACGTCGACGTTGTTGGTGTCGCCCACGTATTCGTAGCCCAGCGCCTCGTGCGCGATGCGCTCGCGCGTGAGCACGGTGCCGGCGTGCGCCATAAGCAGGGCGAGGACGTCGAACTCGCGGGCAGTGAGCGCGATGGGCGAGCCGCCGACCGTGACTTCGCGGCGGTCGGGATCGAGCGCGACCGAACTCACGGTGAGCGCGGCGGGGGAGGGCGAGGCGGATGCCTGGGTCGAGTCGCCAGCCGGGGGTATCGCAGCGGCGCCCGTAGCGCCCGTCCCGGCCCCAACGCCGCCAACGCCCGAAGCCGCCCGCACGGCCTCCGAGCGCTTCAACGCCACGCGGATCCGTGCGAACAGCTCCTCAATCGCAAACGGCTTGGTCAGGTAATCGTCGGCGCCGGCATCGAGCCCGGCCACCTTGTCCATCACGGCATCGCGCGCGGTGACCATGATCACCGGTACATCCTTGTGCTTGCGGACGCGTCGCAGCACCTCCATGCCGTTGAGCTGCGGCAACAGCACATCGAGCAGAATCAGATCGTAGTTGCGCTCCAGCGCCAGGTCCACGGCGGTGCGGCCGTCGGCGGCGTGCTCCACCTGGTAGCCCTCGTGCTCCAGCTCGAGCGTCACAAAGCGGGCGATTTTCTCCTCGTCCTCTACGATCAGGATCCGTGCCATGCGTGCCCCCGTCTGCGATTACTTGTCGTCGTTGAGATTTTGCTTGATGTCGTCCGCGGCATCGGCAGCGTGATTCATAAGGTTGTTGATGCTGCCGGGTACGTCGCCGTCGCTATCGATGCGGTAACGCATGCCAAAGAACAGGCCAATCAGCATCAGCCATATCGTGGCGCCCCAGGCAAACAGCGCGACGATGGGGATCAGGATGGGAATGTTGAGGATGATCGCGTCGCGGCGCGTGGCGATAAACTTGGTGTCCAGGCTCAGGCGGAAGAGCTTTTTGAGGTACTCCCACACGCTGTCCATCTTCTTGGAGAAGTCGGTCTTTTCGCTCGACTTCTCGTAGGCGGCCTGCGCGGCGACCATCTCGGCTGAGGGCTCATCGACTGGCGCGGACTCGGTGGCGGCGTGCGCCGACGTGGTCTGGGTCTTGCCCTGCGACTCGAGCCAAATGATGACATCCAAGACGTTGCCGTCGGCGGCGTCGAGCGCGGCCTTGGCATCGGTGTAGCTCACGTTGCACTTGGTGCGGATGGTTTCAACTTTTTCGAGGTCGTCCATGACCTGTTCCTTTCGTTCGATGGGCGCGACGCCGGGCGATCTGCCCGGGCGCGAGCGTTGCGTTCGGCGGCCTGCGTGACGCCGCCCCGCCCTTGGTCGAACTCTATAGTGCAGGTTATAGATTAAGCGATTCTTGAGCCAAGATTAATGTTGGATGAGTTTTTGCGCGGCGGTGGGGAAGGGGGAGGTGTCTTTCTGGATAGCTAGCAGCGAGGTCTAATACTTTTCCCGAGAAGTGAACGAGCTAAAACGGACCCCCGAAGCATCGACACTTTAAAGGTGCCGTTTCCCGCGGTTTCAATGCTGAAATCCCACGATTTTGCCGCCGAAAAATGCGGCTGTTTCAGGGGTCCAAAAACAGCCGTTCACTTCTCGGGAAAAGTATTAGACCTCGATAGCGGGGGATGGGGTGCCGGTGCAAAACGGCGTCAAGGGTTGGTCGAGCAGGCGGTTTCTCCATTGATGTCCGCACGACATGTGACGCTTGCCCTGCCGCCCTGCTCTGCCGCGGCGGCATGTACCCAAACAACGGTCCTCTAAGGAGTTCGATATCGATGAGTGATAACACCAAGCATCTCGCAAAGAAGTGCGTCAAGAACGCGGGGCCGTGCCTCGCGCTGTGCCTTGCCGGCGCAACGGTCGCGCTGCTGGCTGTTCTGGGGCCGTTTGATGTGCTCCGAAGTGCCAGTTCTCTGCATGTTTGCATGGCTCTTGCCGGCGCCATGATGACCGGCGGCGTGCTCGATCTGGTTTTTTGGGTGCTTGACCCGTTTGGATGGAAGAACGAAGGGTAAGCCCTAAGGGATGGAAGGGCTGGAACGGTTGGCTTAGTGATCGTGCAGAATGTGGGCTAGCGACTTACAGGGAAGTGGTAATCCGATGACGGTCTATGTAACAGGCGATATTCATGGCGGCGCTGACATGCAAAAGCTCCGCGATTGGGAGCTTGGGGATAGCCTGGCGAGCGACGACTATCTCATCATCGCGGGCGACTTTGGCTTTCCCTGGGACTTTTCTACCGAGGAATGTGCCGATATTGCTTGGCTGGAGTCGCGCCCCTACACCGTGCTGTTTGTCGACGGCAACCACGAGCGTTTCGATCACTGGGCGGAACGCCCCATGGAGTTGTGGCACGGTGGGCTGACGCAGCGCCTGTCGGATACCTCGCCCATACGGCGCCTGACGCGCGGCGAGGTTTTTGAGCTCGACGGCTCAACGGTCTTTACCATGGGCGGCGCCACGAGCGTGGACAAGGAATACCGCATTCCGTATTCCAGCTGGTGGCCGCAGGAGCTGCCGGACGAGCGCAACTTTGAGGAGGCGCGGGCAAAGCTCGACAGCGTGGGCTGGACGGTCGACTACGTGATCACTCACACCTGCTCTACGCGCATGCTTTCGTCCACGCTTTATCCAGCGTCCGGCTGGAATTGCCCCTCCGTTGATCGGCTTACGGCATTTTTCGATGAGCTGGAAGACCGCTTGGACTACAAGCGCTGGTACTACGGGCATTTTCATCGGGATACCAACCCGGCCGAGCGTCACACCGTGCTCTACGACTGCATCGTTCGCTTGGGCGACGAACTCCAGCCCTGGGATGTTGCGTAGAGGCGGGGTGGCTGGCTACTCGACCGTTACAGTGATGTTCTCCCGATGCGCGCGGATGACGTTCCAGCTAAAGTGCTCGACCAGCTGCTCGGCAGAGCGCGGTGTGGCGTCCGGCGCGATGCCTGTTTGCCCGGCGAGCCAGCCCAGTAGTGCCTCGGGCGCGCCAAAGCGGGTGCGGAGCTCGCCCAGGTCCAGGTCGCGGTCGCGCTTGGAAAGGCGGCGGCCATCCGGCGACATGAGCAGCGGAATGTGCGCGTAGTGCGGCGTGGGAAGTTCCAGCAAATGCTGCAGGTAGATTTGGCGCGGCGTGGAGCCCAGCAGATCGCATCCGCGCACGACCTCGGTGACGCCCATGGCAGCGTCGTCGACCACCACGGCTAGCTGGTAGGCAAAAACGCCGTCGCTGCGGCGCACCAAAAAGTCGCCGCATTCGGTGGCGAGTGCTTCGCATTGGGCTCCATACGTGCGGTCCACGAATTCGATCACATCGTTTGCGAGGTCGTCGACGGCGGGTACGCGCAGGCGCGTGGCCGGAGCGCGCAGAGCGCTGCGGCGGGCAACCTCCTCGGCAGAAAGGTCTCGGCAGGCGCCGCGGTAGATGGGCGTGCCGTCGCTCGCGTGCGGCGCGCTCGCGGCGTGGAGTTCGGCACGCGTGCAAAAACAGGGATAGGTGAGGCCGGCGTCTTGCAGCTGACGCAGGGCGTCCTCGTACAGATCCAGGCGATCGTGCTGGTAGTAGGGGCCTTCGTCCCACTCCAGTCCCAGCCAGGCCAGGTCGTCAATCAATTGAGTGGCAAGTTCCGGGCGCTTGCAGCGATCGTCCAGGTCCTCGATGCGCAGCACGATGCTGCCGCCTTGGCTGCGGGTCGAAAGCCATGCGCACAGGCAGCTGAACACGTTGCCCAAGTGCATGCGGCCCGAGGGCGACGGGGCAAAGCGGCCCACGACGGGGGTGGGCGCTGCCGTTGCTGGTGCGTCCGCGGCGTGTGTTGCTATGTTGCGTGCGTTGATATCCATGCGGACGAGTATAGCGCGGGGCGCGGTGGGAGAGACGCTGCCGTGGCCTGCAAGTTGCCGAGGCCGCGCGTTGCGCGTGCCGGACCACCGGCTCGACAGCTCGATCGCCGCCCGCCAGCCCAACCCCTCAAACGACAGAAACCCCGGCAGCTCTTCGCAACTGCCGGGGTTTCCGCGGAAAAGGGGGACATGATCCTCGAGCGAACGGCAAAGGGGCAAACCGTTTTCGCTCAACTGCTTTATCCCCCTCGCTCGCCGGCTTAATCGGCTCACGCCGCGCCCACACAAAGCCGCTACACCTGTGACGGAGCTATGAAGTGGTATCTATTGCCGGAGCGGGCTATGCCAAGGAGTGTCCCAGATTGCCGGCAAATAAGGAACGTCCCCAGGTGGCGGCCGCGGGCGTGACTTTCGTCCCGTTTGATACTCCGCTGACCTAGATGTTCGTCACATGAACCCGCAAACGTGGGACAATGACGCTACTGGTATCACAGACAAAGGATGTGCCTATGAACGCCCCCGTTGCCAAGACCTGTCGGCAGCGCTGCCCGTTTGCGCGATTTGCTTCCATTTGCGCGCTCGTCGCGCTTGCATTGCTGCTACTGCCCGCCGCCGCGCACGCCGACGGCTACTCCATGGCCCAGACCTATATCAGTGCCACGGTCGAGGCCGATGGATCGCTGACCGTTGTCGAGGGACGCCAGTTTGATTTCGACGACGACATCAACGGCGTGTTTTGGGAGATCAATACGGGCTCCAACCAGCAGGGCGGCACGGCGGGCGTCGACGTGCTGAGTGTCGAGGAAGAGGACACCGCGTTTAACAAAGTCGATAGCGCGAACAAGGGCGACTCTGGCGTCTACACGGTCGAGCAGACCGGTGACGGCGTAAGAATTAAGGTGTTCAGCCCTCACGAGAGCGGCGACAGCGCAATCTACTACGTGAGCTACACCATGACCGGTGCGGTTATGAACTGGGCCGATACCGCCGAGCTCTACTGGAAGTTCGTAGGTGACGGCTGGTCTGCGGATTCCGATGACGTCGAGATGGAAGTGTGCTTCGCGAATGCCGCTGCCGGGACGGCGGCCGTCAAGGGCGATAACTTCCGCGCATGGGGCCATGGTCCGCTGACGGGCGACGTGTCGCTCGATGAGGACGAGCCCATGGTCACCTATACCATTCCCTGCGTGCGCCAGGGCGAATTCGCCGAGGCACGCATCGCCTTCCCTAGCGACTGGGTGCCGCAGCTTGCCGCTTCGGGCGAAGAGCGCATGTCAACGATCCTGAGCGAAGAGAAGGAATGGGCCGACGAAGCTAACGCCCGCCGCGCTCACGCTCGCATGATTGCCAATGCACTTGCCGTGCTAAGTGTTGTTGCGGCGGTGGCCTTTACCGGCACAATCGTTATGCTCAAGCTGCGCAAGCGCAAGCCCAAGCCGCTTTTCCAGGACGAATATTTCCGCGATGTGCCTTCGGCCGACCATCCCGCCGTGCTTTCGGCCCTCATGAGCTGGAACGAGGTGCCCGATCGGGCATATATCGCCACGCTCATGAAGCTCACTGACGACCGTGTGATCAAGCTGGAGCAGGCGACCGTGACCAAGGTCAAGAAGGGTCTGTTGGGGCGTGAAAAAGAAGAGCAGACGTATCGCGTGACGGTGAGTGATGCGGGCTGGAAGTCGGCCAAGGGCATTGACCACATGGTGCTCAAGGTCTTCTTTGCCGGTACTAAGCCTGACGAGAACGGCGATCGCTCGCGCACGTTCGACGAGCTGCAGCACTACGTCAAGCAGCACGCTACACCCGTGGGCGACAAGCTCGAGGACTATCAGAACACCGTTAAGGGCAAGCTGGCTGATAGCGAGTACGTTGCCTCGGACGGCATTGTTGCAATGGTGTTTTGCCTGGTTCTTGGTATCCTGATTGCCTTTGTTCCCGTGGGATCTATCTTCTTTACCGATGGCGCACAGGTGAACATTACCGCCGCGGTTATCTCGGTGCCGATTGTGCTGGTGGGTATCGGCGTGGGCCTTACGTTCCGCCGCTTTACGCCGGAGGGCGCCGAGGTGGCGGCTCGCTGCAAGGCACTTAAGCATTGGCTCGAGGACTTTACGCGTCTAAAGGAAGCCGTCCCCGGCGATTTGGTGCTGTGGAACAAGCTGCTGGTGATGGGCGTTGCCCTGGGCGTTTCGAAAGAAGTGCTGCGACAGCTGGCCGAGGCCGTGCCGCCCGAGGTGCGCGAGGCCGACGGCTTCTACGACAATTATCCCTGTTACTGGTGGTACTACCATCATTACGGTATCGAGTCTCCGCTCGATTCGTTCGATGACGTGTATCACGAGAGCATCTGTGAGCTGGCGTCGAGCTCCGACAGCTCGAGCGGCGGCGGAGGCGGCGGCTTCTCTGGCGGCGGAGGCGGCGGCGTCGGCGGAGGCGGCGGCGGAACGTTCTAACGGTCGTAAATCATGGGATGGGCTTTTCTCGACAGCCGTCGGGGAAGCCCATCCCATTTTTATGCGCTACCTACGAAGACTGTCCCCAACGACTAGTCACTGGGGACGTTCCTAAATGACTAGGTATGGCTGCCGGGTTTAGGCTGTTAGGTCGAGTTCGTAGAGGAAGCTTTCGCGCGGCATGTCGTGACGGCGCTCTTCGCGGTTGGCGCGGTGCGTGGCCGTGCGCTTAAAGCCGTGCATCTCGTAGAACTTCCACGAGCAGTTGGAGTCGGTGTACAGGTGCGCCCTCGTCGCTCCAAGCGAGGACAGGTGCGAGACGGCGGCATCGAGCAGAACCGTGCCAACGCCCAGGCCATGGACATCGCGATCCACGGCAAGCAGCGTGACCTCGTTGTCGTGCGGCAACGGGCTGCTCTCGAGCAGGCGGTTGTTGGTTCGGATGGTTGCGCGCACAAACGAGAGATACTCGGCGCAGGCATCAGGCTCCAGCTCACGCATCTGCGATAGCAGTGCGCGTTCGGTATCCATCCAATGCTCGTTGATAGTGACGCCGGAGTTCTGTCCTGCGCGTGCAAGTGCAATGCCGCGCGCCTCGCCGTCAATCACCGCAACCTGCGAAAACGTCGATGACGAAAGGCAATAGGCGAGGTCGCACGCGGCCTCAAGGCGGTTGTACTCATCGTTATCCGAATTGTTATGCCAAAGTTGCTGCAGAATCAGCGCGATGGCGTCGAAGTCTTCGGTATCAAACGGTCGGTAGAGAACCCGCGAGACCATGGTGCCTCTTTCTTTTGCGGATGCATATCGAACACAGTTCTACCACGCCATTGGCATCAAATTATGGTGCCCCTGTGTTCCATGAACTCACCGTGCCCATCCCCTCCGCTCGCAAACTTTTTCTGCACATGCGCCCGTTGCGGGGTGCATCGATGCGCTCGATGCGCTACATTAAATCAGTATTTTCAATGCCGCTGCGCGAGCGCTGCAGATCGACGTATCACCGACTCACAGAGCACGGCGGCGTACCAGACAGGAGGACTGCATGGGATCTGATGTGAAGATCGCACGCGCGTTGATCTCGGTTACCGATAAGACGGGCGTCGTCGATTTCGCACGGACGCTGGTTGACGACTTTGGCGTCGAGATCATCTCTACGGGCGGCACGGCTCGTGCCATCGAGGACGCGGGCATTCCCGTAACCCCCATCGAGGAGTTCACGGGCTATCCCGAGATGATGGACGGCCGCGTTAAGACCCTGCACCCCAAGGTTCATGGCGCGCTGCTGGCCCGCCGCGATTCCGAGCAGCACATGCAGGAGGCCGCTCAGCACGGCATTAAGCTGATCGACCTGGTCGTCGTCAACCTGTACGAGTTCGAGAAGACCGTTGCCAATCCCGAGGTCACCTTCGCGGACGCCATCGAGCACATCGACATCGGCGGTCCCTCCATGCTGCGCTCTGCTGCCAAGAACGCCGCGAGCGTTACCGTCATCTCCGACCCGGCCGACTACGATGCCGTCCTGGCCGAGATGCGCGAGACCGGCGGTTGCACCACGCTTTCCACCCGTCGTCGCCTGCAGGTGAAGGTCTACCAGACCACCGCTGCCTACGACACGGCCATCTCCCGCTGGCTCGCCGCTCAGGCAAGCGACGTGGCGGACTCCTCTGCCAAGCTCGAGATCTCGCTGGAGAAGGTCGACGACCTGCGCTATGGCGAGAATCCTCAGCAGAAGGCTACGGTCTACCGCTTTGCCGAGGGCTGCGAGAACACCGCGAGCTCGCAGTTCCCGCTCGTGGGCTCCGAGCAGATCCAGGGCAAGCCGCTCAGCTACAACAACTATCTGGATGCCGACGCCGCTTGGAACCTGGTCCGCGAGTTCGACGAGCCGGCCTGCGTGATCCTCAAGCACCAGAACCCCTGCGGTTCCGCCGTTGCCGAGGACATCACGGCCGCCTACGACCGCGCCTTCGTCTGCGATCCCAAGAGCGCCTTTGGCGGCATCATCGCCTGCAACCGCGAGGTTCCCTATGAGCTGGTTGAGCACTTTGCCGATCAGAACAAGCAATTCGTCGAGGTCATCATCGCCCCGAGCTACACCGCCGAGGCACTCGAGCGCATGGCCAAGCGCCCCAACCTGCGCGTGCTGGCTACCGGTGGCGTGGACCACGGTGCCCAGGTGGAGCTGCGCTCCATTGACGGCGGCATGCTGGTGCAGGAAGTCGACCATGTGACCGAGGATCCCGCGACCTTTACGTTCCCCACCGACCGCAAGCCCACCGACGCCGAGATGGCCGAGCTCGAGTTTGCCTGGAAGGTCTGCAAGGGCGTTAAGTCCAACGCCATCTTGGTCTCCAAGGGCAAGGCCGGCATTGGCATGGGCCCGGGTCAGCCTAACCGCGTTGACTCCGCACTGCTTGCCTGCGAGCGTGCCGAGGACTTCTGCGAGCGCGAGGGCGTGGAGAAGGGCGGCTTTGCCTGTGCAAGCGACGCGTTCTTCCCGTTCCGCGACAACGTCGACGTGCTTGCCGAGCACGGTGTGACCTGCATCATCCAGCCCGGCGGCTCCAAGCGCGACGATGAGAGCATCCAGGCCTGCAATGAGCACAATATTGCTATGGTGTTTACGGGCGCTCGCCACTTCCGCCACTAAGTTCCGCTTTGGGACAAAATAATCTCCGCAAAAGACGGCTGCTCCGTTTGGAGGGCCGTCTTTTTGGTATAAGAGGACGGAATGACTAACACGAAAGGTATGACCATGCCCCAGATAGATGATGCCGAGCTGTTTGGCAATGCCGAGGATCAGCGTGCGTACGAGGATTTTTGCGCAAATCAGGAGGCGGTCGAGAAGTTCACGCTCGACAAGCCTGCGCTTATCTGCCGCTGGCGCATGTCCAACAAAAAGGTGCCCATGCTCAACCGCCACATTCGTGCGCTGTCCGAGCGCCTGGTGCAGGGCGAGCCGCTTACCCATAACATGCTCAGCTGGGCCAAACAGCACGTTGAGTGGTCGCTTGCCGAGGGCGATTACACCGCACGCGACGGCGTGCTCATGCTGGTGATCGACGTTAACGGCAACGCCGCCATGACGGTGGGGGAGTACGAGCCGCTCGCCGATACGTCGGCCAAGGCGCTGCGTGCCCGCTCCGCCGAGGCCCGCTCCGAGGCCGACGAAACCGGCGTGGCGCCCGAGCTGCTCGCCGCCGTCAACAACGGCGAGCTTGCCTTTGTGGCGCCGGCGGACGAGTGCCTGTGTGGCACGGCGACCCTTATTGAGCAGTTGGCCCAGACCAAGGGCATCCCGGTCACGCGCGTAGACATTCCCGCGCAGCTTAAGGGCGCCCTGTTCCTGGTGAGCGACGAGCACGGCGTGGTTCCCGCAACCGAGACGGACGCCGCGGAGGCCGACGCCGCCACGGTCGCCTTCTTTGCCGACGGCTACGAAAAGCTTCGCGCCCGCCGCTAAATGATTTTTCTGGGACGGGGATTAAAGAATCATTTTGGTCCCCGCCACCGCTGCGAGTGCGAGGCGGACAAAACGCCCCCGCTCGCGAACAGTTCTGTCACCTGGCACCGCGCGAGGCGTGTACCTGCGACGCCGTGGGCATAATGGTGTGGAAAGTGCAAGTTACGCGAAATGGGAGGACACATGGCGCTGATCTATGTCGTTGAGGACGACGAGCCCATTCGTCGTGAGCTTGTCGACATCCTTGCCCGCGCCGGGTTTGAAATCGAGGCCTGCGAATCGTTTGAGCATGTCTCGCGCGATATTCTCGCCGCCGCGCCCGACCTGGTGCTGCTCGACCTGACGCTCCCTGTCAAAGACGGCCAGCACATCTGCCATGAAGTTCGCCGCGAATCGGAGGTTCCCATCATCGTTCTCACGTCGCGCACGACCGAGATCGACGAGGTCATGGCCATGACGCTCGGCGCGGACGACTTTGTTCCCAAGCCCTACAGCGCCCGTGTGCTCGTGGCGCGCATCAATGCCTTGCTGCGTCGCACCGCGTCGGCGGGCGAGCGCAGCACGCTCGTCCACAAGGGACTGGAGCTCGACCTCGCACGCTCCATGGTCACCAACACGCAAACGGGAACCAGCACCGAGCTCACCAAAAACGAGCTGCGTATCCTCTCGCTGCTTCTGAGCCGCGCGGGCAAGATCGTTTCGCGCTCGGCCATCATGCAGGACCTGTGGGACTCCGACGCCTTCGTGGACGACAACACGCTCACCGTCAACATCAACCGCCTGCGCACCACGCTCGAAAAAATCGGCATCAAGGGGTATTTGACTACGCATCGCGGCCAAGGCTATTCGGTCTAGGGGCCGGCTATGTCGTTTGGCAAGTTCTTTAAAGATGCGCTGCTTCCCGTCGCCGTGTGGACCTGCGGCGTGCTGCTGAGCTGCTTTGTACTGACGGTCGCCGGAGCACCCGTTTCTATCGTGGTCGTGGCGGTCGGCGTGTCCTTTATCTTTGGTATGCTCGGCATCGTGATCGAATACGCGCGCCGTCGTCGTTTTCTGCGCCAGCTGGAGCGTGCGGCCGAGGAGCTCGAGAGTCCCGCATGGGTGCAGGAGATGGTGCAATGCCCGACCTATGCCGAGGGCGAGCTCGAGTACGAGGTCTTGCGCCGGGTGGGCAAAGCCGCTTGCGATGAAGTGGCGGAAGGCCGGCGTCAGACCGATGACTATCGCGACTATATCGAGAGCTGGGTCCACGAGGCCAAGCTGCCCCTGGCGGCGGCTCACCTGATTTTGGAAAACCTAGACAGCGGCGAAGACGACCTGTCGCGCGTGGACGACCTGGCACGCGAACTTGCCCGCGTGGAGCGCTATATCGACCAGGCGCTCTACTATGCGCGCTCGGAGGTTGTGGAGCGCGATTACCTGATTCGACGTTGGAACCTCAAGGCTCTGGTGACGGGCGCAATCAAGGCCAATGCGCGTGAGCTCATTGCGGCACACGTGGCGCCGGTGTGCGAGAACCTCGACTTTGAGGTCTTTACCGACGAGAAGTGGCTCGAGTTTATTCTGGGCCAGCTCATTCAGAACAGCATTAAATATGCGCGTGAGGACGGCGCAAAGATCGTGTTTTCGGGTGCGTTGCTGGACGAGGGTCTGGCAAGCGAGCGCATCGAGCTTACCGTCGCGGACAACGGCTGTGGCGTGTGTGCGGCAGACCTGCCGCGCGTGTTCGAGAAGGGCTTTACCGGCGACAACGGCCGCACCACCAAGCGCGCAACGGGCATCGGCCTCTACCTGGTGGCGCGCCTGTGCTCCAAGATGGGCATCGACGTCACCGCGGCATCCGACTCCGGCAAAGGCTTCGTCGTAACATTCGCCTTCTCAACCAACAAGTTCCAATACTTCGAGTAACGCACACGGCAAACGCCTGTCCAAACAAAACGTGCCGCCCCAACCGGGGCGGCACACCATTTTTCCATCAGCCAACTCGCTGAAGTACGGTGACGAAGGCGCAAGGCCGGGAGGGGTTATCTAAGCCGACATCCCGCAGCCGCGAAGCGGCGAGGACGTCGGCGTGATAACCCCGCAGGCCTTGCTCCGGCGGGAAGGAACCTACTTCACGACCAAGATGTCGCAGTCCGTATTGCGCAGCAGGAACGTCGAAATCGAACCCAACAGTGCATACTTGATCGAGGACAGGCCGCGGGCGCCGCAGAGCACCAGGTCGGGCTTAACCACGTCGAGCATCTCGTCCTTGAGCGTCTCGCGAATACGGCCGGCGCGAATCATGACCTCGACCTCGGGAATATCGGGATTGGCCTTGGCCTCTTCGAGCTGCTTGGCGATGGAGTTCTTAAATGCCTCCTCTAGGCCGTTGACCAGATCGACCGGATAGGAACCGGCGCTCTCGAGCGCCGTGGAATCGATAACGTGGCCGATGATTAGCTTGGCGCCGTTGTTCGCGGCGACCTTGATGGCGCGTGCGAGCACAAAATCCTGCTGCTCAGTACCGTCGAGTGAAACAAATACCTTGGTGTAGCCCTCGTTCATGGTTTCCTCCTTGGTCTATCGCACGGGCGCGGGGCTCGTGCATCGGGCGGGCGCGGGCGCGTTGGCCGCCGGACACTTTATCTTGTTGCAGTTATACCCAAGGATTTGGGTTTGACCGCTCGCAATTCTGTGAACGGGCGAGTTTTTTGGTAAGGGTAGGCGTAGACGCGCCCGAACGGTTGATAATGGGACATCGCCCGCACCGTCCGCAGAACAATATCGGCGGGTGTCTAACGAGGGGGTCCTTTTGGATATCATCGAGCTTCTAAAATCTGCCTTCATGGGCCTGGTCGAGGGCATCACCGAATGGCTGCCTGTTTCGTCGACCGGTCATATGATCTTGGTGGACGAGTTCGTCAAGATGAACGTGAGCGAGACGTTCTGGAATATGTTCCTGGTCGTGATTCAGCTCGGTGCCATTCTGGCCGTCTGTGTGCTGTTCTTCCATGAGCTCAACCCGTTCTCGCCCAGCAAGGGCAAGGAGGGCCGTCGCGACACCTGGGTGCTGTGGGGCAAGATTGTGCTCGGCTGCATTCCCGCCGCGGCGATCGGTCTGCCGCTCAACGACTGGATGGAGGAGCATTTCTACAATGCTCCCGTCGTGGCGCTGGCGCTCATTGTGTACGGCGTGCTGTTTATCGTGATCGAGAACTGGCGCGCGAGCAAGCGCGAGGAAATGGCCGTTGCCGGTTCGTTTGGTTCGCGTGCTGTGGTGTCGGGTGGACGTCCCGCCGGTGCGCACTTTGCGGCGCCCGCCGCGGCTACCGCTGAGGATGAGGACGATGACGAGAATCTGGACTTTGGCTCCATCGCCGCGCTCGAGGACCTGAGCTGGAAGACTGCGCTGGGTATCGGCTGCTTCCAGGTGCTTTCGCTGGTGCCTGGTACGTCTCGCTCCGGTTCTACCATCATCGGCGGCCTGCTTTTGGGCTGTACGCGTTCGGTGGCGTCCAAGTTTACGTTCTTCCTGGCCATCCCTGTCATGTTTGGCGCGAGTGCACTCAAGCTGGTCAAATACTTCATCAAGGGCGGCACGTTCGGCGCCAACGAGGTCGCTATCTTGGGCGTGGGCTGCGTTGTGGCCTTTGTGGTTTCGCTCATCGCCATCAAGTGGCTCATGGGCTTCGTCCGCCGTCACGACTTCAAGTGCTTCGGTGTTTACCGCATCATCCTGGGCGTCGTAGTGCTCGCATACTTCTTCGTTCTGGAGCCTATGCTCGGCCTGTAACTTGGTTGACGCCGCTCGCTACCGTTGCCATGACATCGGTGGCTCCGTGATTGGCGCAATGGGGCCAGGTTTCTTTGCACCAATGTGGTGCAGACTAACCTGACCCCATTGCGCCAAATCCGCTGGGCGGGCCTGACGGTGGCGCACGGAGTCGTGGTGTGATTTGCGCCGGTGTCCGCGCGGCTCGGTATACTGGTACGGCTCAAACTATGGCGCCGCCCGCAGGCGCGCCGTCCGTCAGATGAGGAGTCGCCCATGACCCAGCCCTTGCCCTGGGAAAAGAACGCCGCGGTACCCGTGCCGCCCACGCCGGAACCCGTGCCGCTCGATGCATACACCGCCCCCGCTGCGCCGGAGCCCGAGCTCGTCCCGCTCGACATCTACGACGCTCCCGCGCCGGCACCCAAACCCGCCAAGCCGCTCGTCGACCTCGACAGCCTTAATCCCGCCCAGCGCGAGGCGGTCCTGACCACCGAGGGTCCGTTGCTGGTCCTTGCCGGCGCCGGCTCGGGCAAGACCCGCGTCTTGACCTTCCGCATCGCACATATGCTCGGCGACCTGGGTGTTAAGCCCTGGCAGATCCTTGCCATCACGTTTACCAACAAGGCCGCGGCCGAGATGCGTGAGCGTCTGGCGGCACTCATTCCCAGCGGCACCCGTGGCATGTGGGTATGCACCTTCCATGCCATGTGCGTGCGTATGCTGCGCGAGGACGCCGACCTGCTGGGATACACCGGTCAGTTCACCATCTACGATGACGATGACTCAAAGCGCATGGTGCGCGACATTATGCAGGCGCTCGGTATCGAGCAAAAGCAGTTCCCCATCAACATGATCCGCAGCAAGATCAGCTCGGCCAAAAACGCCATGATCGGCCCCGAGGACATGCTCAAATCCGCCGACAGCCCCAATGACAAAAAGGCCGCGCAGGTCTACCTGGAGCTGGAACGCCGCCTGCGCGCCGCCAACGCGATGGACTTCGACGACCTGCTCGTGCGCACGCTCGAGCTGCTGCGCACCCGCCCCGAGGTGCTCGACAAGTACCAGGAGCGCTTCCGCTACATTAGCGTCGACGAGTATCAGGACACCAACCACGTCCAGTACGAGATCGCCAACCTGCTGGCCGCCAAGTACCAAAACCTCATGGTCGTGGGCGACGACGACCAGTCCATTTATAGCTGGCGTGGCGCCGACATCACCAATATCCTGGACTTTGAGAAGGACTTTAAAAACTGCAAGACCGTCAAGCTAGAGCAGAACTACCGCTCCACGGGTCATATCCTGAGCGCCGCCAACGCCGTGGTGCGTCACAACTCGCAGCGCAAGGAGAAGCGCCTGTTTACGGCCGAGGGCGACGGCGAGAAGATCCAGGCCTTCCAGGCAAGCGATGAGCGCGACGAGGGCCGCTGGATTGCCGGCGAGATCGAAAAGCTGCACTCCAAGGGCACGAGCTACGACGATATTGCTGTGTTCTACCGCACCAACGCCCAGTCGCGTATCCTCGAAGATATGTTCCTGCGCGCAGGCGTGCCCTACAAGATTGTGGGCGGCACGCGATTCTTCGATCGTGCCGAGATCCGCGACGTCATGGCCTACCTCAAGATGATCGTGAACCCGGCAGACGAGATGAGCGTCAAGCGCGTCATCAACACGCCGCGCCGCGGCATCGGCTCCACCTCGATCCAAAAGATTGAGCAGCTGGCGCGCGACAACCGTTGCTCGTTCTTCCAGGCTTGCGAGATCGCGTGCGCCGAAACCGGCATGTTTAGCGCCAAGGTGCGCAATGGCCTGTCGAGCTTTGTGTCACTGGTGCGCGAGGGTCGCCGCATGGACGGCGAGCTCAAGGACGTTGTCGAGATGATCGTCGATAAGACGGGCCTGCTGCAGGCTTTCCGCGCCGAGGGCACCATGGAGTCCGAGAGCCGCGCCGAGAACATCCAGGAATTCCTGGGTGTCGCTGCCGAATTTGAGGAGACGCACGAGGATATCGAAGGTACGCTCGAGAGCTTGGAAGAGCTGCGCGCTGCCGGTGTTGCCGATGTGCCTGTCAGCACCGAGCCCGAGCCCGTCGTGGTGAGCGCGCCTGCGCCCGAACCGGGGCCGTCTGCCCCGGTATCCTCGTTTGAGGCGTTCGTTGGTGCGCGTGACGCCGCGGGCTCCAATCCGCTCGATAGCTTGGCCGCTCCGGCGCTGTCTCCGCAGGATGCCCTGGCCGCCGCCATCGCGGGCAACGCGTATGCCGTGCCAACAGAGTTGCCGGCGGGTGCCGTGCATGCCGACGAGATCGAGCGCACCTACGGTCCGCTCACCTGTAAGGCGCTGCCGGCGCTCATGGAGTGGCTGGCCTTGCGCTCCGACTTGGATTCCCTGGCCGGCGAGACGCATGCCATCACCATGATGACCATCCACTCCGCCAAGGGCCTGGAGTTCCCGGCGGTGTTCGTGGCCGGCATGGAGGAGGGTATCTTCCCGCACGTGCACGACTTTGGCGGCGGCGATGACCCGGGCAAGCTCGAGGAGGAGCGTCGCCTGGCCTACGTCGCCATCACGCGCGCCCGTAAGCGCCTGTTCTTGACCTATGCGGCCACGCGTCGCACCTACGGCTCGACCTCTGCCAACCCGCGCTCGCGCTTCCTCAACGAGATTCCGTTTGAGGATATCGAGTTTAGCGGCATCGGTTCTGCCGGTTTTGAGGGCACGGGCTGGGAGAAACGCGGCGACCGTCACGGCACCTTTGGCTCGGGCATGGGCTCGGATATGTACGGCGGCAAGGTGTTTGGTTCGCATACGCGCTCGACCGGCGGTCCCGGTTCGCGCGGTGGATCGAGTTTTGACGATTTCTTTGGCGGCAGCAGCTACGGGACCGAGCGCCATCGTGGGGTCTCGCCCGACGCCGGCCGTGTTGCCTCGACCTTTGGTTCGGGTGCGCCGCGAGCCAAAAAGCCGTCATCTAAGGTGTCGCCGACAGTGGAGCGCAAGGTCGATCGCGCTAGCGCGTCGCAGGACTTTGCCGCAGGCGATACCGTGAGCCACAAGACCTTTGGCACGGGTACCGTGATCTCGGTCGCCGGAGACATGATCGAGGTTCAATTCGAAAAGACCGGCCAGACCAAAAAGCTTATGAAGGGCTTTGCTCCGATCGTCAAGCTGAATGCCTAGCTGCGAGGTTGACCGGGCGCGCCGGGGGCTTTGGTCGCCTGCTCGGGCAGTCCTGCTCGCACGGAGAGCACATTAAGTGCTCTCCGGCTCGTGCGGAACTCGCGATCGA
>JAGZGX010000027.1:0-32474 GCA_018367075.1 Collinsella sp. | reverse complement strand
CCGAGACCTTGAACTGCCTGTCGTATCGCTTTCTTCTTTGGGTCATCTTGAACACCTTTCGCTCTTAACTAGGTGTCCAATTCATCATACCCACTCCAAGTCCGGACCGCCCCGCGGTCCAACTTTCTGTCCGCACCCCCGTTTAAGCGTTTAAAACCGCCAAACAGTCCCTATTTCACCGCAACTTAGAGAGGACGGCCTCGGTCGGTACTGCCGTATCAGCCGAGGCCGCTGCATCGTTAGCGCTGAACGTAGGCGCGAACCAGCTCGTAAGTGTTGCGCACGCCGTCCATGTGGCTGCGCTCGTAGTTGTGGCTCGCGTACACGCCGGGGCCGATCAGGCCGTGACGGATGTCGTAGCCGGCGGAAAGCGTGGCCTCAACGTCCGAGCCGTAATGCGGGTACACATCGATGGCGTAATCGAGCTCAAGCTCGCGCGCAATATTGGACAGCGTGGTCACCAGATCGTAGTTGTAGGGGCCACCCGAATCCTTGGCGCAAATCGACACCATGCGCTCGGTGCAGCCCAGGTCGTCGCCCACGCAGCCCATGTCAACGCTGATCATCTCGCGCGTGTCGGCCGGCACGAAAGCACCGCCGTGGCCGACCTCCTCGTACACGGTAAAGAGCAGCGACACCTTGCGCGAAAGCGACACCTCGCCATCAGCAACAGCGCGGGCAAGACCCAGCAGAATCGACGCCGACAGCTTGTCATCCAGGAAGCGGCTCTTGATGTAGCCGCTCTCCGTCACCGTGGTTCGCGGATCCATAGCGATGATGTCGCCGGTCTGAATGCCCAGCTCAAGCACATCGTCCTTGCTGTCGACATTCTCATCGAGCAGGATTTCCATGTTCTTCTCGATGGTCTTGACCGGCTCGTCGGCCACGTGCGCCGAAGGCTCGGTGTTAAGAACCACGCCCGTGTAGACATTGCCGTCGCGCGTGTAGACGGTGCAGTTCTCGCCATCGGCCGTAGACCACTGATGCCCACCGAGCGCCGTGGGGCGCAGGCGGCCATTGTCCTTAATGGAACGCACCATGGCGCCTAGGGTATCGACATGGCTCGCCAGTACGAGCGGCTCGCCCTCGCCGCCAAGCTCAACGAGCACGTTACCCTTATTAGAACGCTCAGGCCCAAACCCCATATCGCGCAGGGTCTCCATCAGATAATCAGTCGCCGCACGGGTATAGCCGGTAGGGGAGGCAATAGAAGTCAGCGTCTTAAGCTGTCCTGCGATATAGGAGAGCGTCTCCTCTAGAGAAGCATCAATATTAGAAGTCATATGCATCCTTCCAAGTAAAACTAAGACCGAGTCCCGATTTTAACCGTTCTGCACGTGCAATGCCCTAGGAGCCGAGCCGCCTCCAGACGTCCCCGCACCGGTTTTGTGCACGTGCACGGTTTACAATCTCAATCTTGCATAAATCCTATTGGTATTTGCATAGAAATGAGGCATCTTTTTGCTTCGTCTCAGGGTGCCCCACCTTGGACCGTGCAAAAAACGGAGTATTCAGCACCGTGGGCCCCAACGGCCCCATCACGAACGACAAAACGACGCGGTTACAGCAGTGTTGCAGGTCGTCGCAAAGCAGAAACTCAGTAACAACCCCCTCCACTCATCGATAGCCCGCCCACAATGGCTGTCGATGGGCGCCTGCGGGCCACTCGGCCCATTCACAACGTTATGCATTTTTAAGAGTTTGTTGAATACTCCCAAAAATGCACGCAGGGAAGTGCACCACCTATCCGCAGCGGGCAGTACGCCTTGGTTTTGTCCGTCTCAGGGCATCGACGCAGCACAAAAAGCCCCGCCGTGCGTAGCACGGCGGGGCCAGCGGCACGTCAAAAGACCATACACCTACGGGCGAAGGACCACCAAACTGGGCTAGGCAGCCGGGCAGATCTTCTTGAAGAGCTCGATGACGTCGTCGAGCGTTGCCTCGCGCGGGTTACCCGGGAAGCAGGCGTCGGCCATGGCGTCCTTGGCCAGGACCTCGATCTCGTCAGCCTTCATGGCCTCACAGACGTGCGGGATGTTCACGTCGGCGGAAAGCTGCTTGACGGCGGCGATGGCGGCATCGGCGGCCTCGGCGGTGCTCATGCCCGTGGTGTCAACGCCCATGGCGACGGCAACCTTGGCCAGGCGCTCAGCGCAAACCGGCTTGTTGAACTCCATGGCGATCGGCAGCAGCATGGCGCAAGCGACGCCGTGCGGGGTGTCGTAGTGAGCGGACAGGGTGTGAGCCATGGCGTGGTCGATGCCCAGGCCAACATTGGAGAAGCCCATGCCGGCGACATACTGACCAAGAGCCATGCCCTCACGGCCGGAGCCGGGCTGGCCGGACTTGGCCTCGGCGACGGAGTCGCGCAGGTTCTCGCTGATCAGCTTAATGGCCTCAAAGTGGAACATGTCGGAAAGCTCCCAGGCGCCCTTGGTGGTGTAGCCCTCGATGGCGTGGGTCAGTGCGTCCATGCCAGTGGAAGCGGTCAGGCCGGCGGGCATGGAGGCCATCATGTCGGGATCGACGACGGCGACCTCGGGGGCGTCGTTGGTGTCGACGCACACGAACTTGCGAACCTTCTCGGGGTCGGTGATGACGTAGTTGATGGTCACCTCGGCGGCGGTACCGGCGGTCGTCGGCACAGCGATGGTGAACACGGCGTGGTTCTTAGTGGGAGCAACGCCCTCGAGGCTGCGGACATCGGCGAACTCGGGGTTGTTGATGATGATGCCGATGGCCTTAGCAGTGTCCATGGAGGAGCCACCACCGATGGTCACGATAGCGTCAGCCTCGGCGGCCTTGAAGGCCTCGACGCCGTCCTTGACGTTCTGGATAGTGGGGTTGGGCTTGATCTCGGAGTAGAGGCTCCAAGCGATGCCGGCAGCGTCGAGCTCGTCGGTCACCTTAGCGGTAACGCCAAACTTGACCAGATCGGGGTCGGAGCAGACGAAGATCTTCTTGTAGCCGCGACGCTGGAGCTCGCCGGGGATCTCCTTGATGGCGCCGGAACCATGATAAGAGATGGTATTGAGAACGAAACGATTAGCCATTGATAGCCTCCCATCGTGTGCGGGGCATCCATTACGCCCCACGCTATGAGTCCCATCCTAACGCTTTTGAAACAAAAAACGCGTGAGAACGTCAATAGTGTTAAAGCGTTTCAACAGATGATGAAAAATATTGCGGCAAAGGGACAACCCCTTTGCCGCATTCGGTTACTTTCGGCAGCCCTCTTTCCAAGCCTCGGCCGCAACCTTCCAGCGTAAGCGCAAGTCGCGCTCGCGGTCGATGAACATGATGGCAAACGCGACAAACAGCAGCAAGCTCGCCACGACGATGGCGTGCAGGCCCATGCGCTCAATACACCAGTTGCCCAACACGGCGCCAAACACAAAGGTAAAGATCACGCCAAAGTACAGCAGGCCGTTTTCCAAAAAGCCGCGCCTGTGGGTGATGATGTAATCGTCCACGTTTTGCAGCGCGTTGCGCAAGTTGCCGATGCACATGGTCGTAGCGATGCCGTGACCGTGGATCTTGCGGAAGCTCTCGACCTGCATGCCGCAGGCAAACGAGGTGAGGCAGTTGGCGAGCAGGTTGAAATTGCCGCCCGGGATAAAGCTCACGCCCAGCAAGATGACGGCTTCAAAGAACACCGTTACCTGGCGCCAGTGAATCACGCTGCCAAACCGCTCATGCACCAGGTCGGCAAGCATAATGCCCACGGCAAACGACACCACGGGGAAGAAGTAGCGTCCCGCAAGTGCCCAGTTGCCCTCCGAGATGCTCACGCCCACGAGCAGGATGTTGCCTGTCTGCGCGTTGGCGAAAACATGATCGCGCCCAATGTACGAATAGACGTCCATAAAGCCACCGGCGAGCGCCAAGATGATGCCCAGCTCAATAGATTCCGATATCTGTTTGGCACGCTGCATCGTCGTGCATCCTCCTTGTTGACGACTCTCTCGTGCGTTGGCGGAAACATAGCCGCCGTTCATACTGTAACCCATTGACAACATGGCGTGCGCGCGAGACGGGTTCTCCAACGCGCAGATACACAGTCTGGAAACAAACGATCCCCGCATCGACGCGCCGATCCCCAGCCCATGTACTCCCCCAGTCTTTTTAGCCCCGTCCCAAAAAGACTGGTTACAATTACGTGCAGCATACAAACACCGGGAGGGATCGTGGCAAAAAAGCCTCAGCACGCTCAGAACAACCAGCGCAGTCAGCAGGGCAAACAGGGCCAGCAGCAAAAGCGCGGCGGTAAGGCGCAGGCCACGGTCGCCCGCACCAAGCATTCCCAAGCGACGCCCGCCCGCCCCTGGCGACCGGGCCGCGATAAGTTCCTCCCCGTCAGCCGCGCCGACATGGATGCGCGTGGCTGGGACCAGTGCGACTTTGTCTACATCTGCGGCGACGCCTATGTGGACCATCCCAGCTTTGGCATGGCCATCATCAGTCGCGTCCTCGACGCGCACGGCTACAAGGTGGGCATCATCTGCCAACCCGACTGGACCGACCCCGCCAGCATCACTGTGCTCGGCGAGCCGCGCCTGGGCTTTTTGGTCAGTGCCGGCAACATGGACTCCATGGTCAACCACTATTCGGTGACCAAACACCGCCGCCACACCGACGCCTATACCCCCGGTGGCGAGGAGGGGCGCCGTCCCAACCGAGCCGTCACGGTCTACGGCAACCTCATCCGCCAGACGTTTAAGGACGCCCCCATCATCATCGGCGGCATCGAGGCAAGCCTGCGCCGCCTGGCCCACTACGACTACTGGCAGGATAAGCTCAAGCGCTCGGTGCTGCTCGACTCGGGCGCCGACATCCTCATCTACGGCATGGGCGAGCACGCGATTGTCGAGATTGCCGACGCGCTCGACGCGGGGCTGCCCATCGATCAGATCACCTATATCAACGGCACCGTCTACCGCACAGGCTCGCTCGACGAGGTCTACGACTACGACCTGCTACCCAGCTGGGACGACCTTACCGCCGACAAGCTCAACTACGCACGCAGCTTTAACGTGCAACAGCAGAATATGGACCCCATCACCGGACATCGCCTGGTAGAGCCCTATCCCAACAGCGTCTATGTGGTGCAGAACCCGCCGTCGGCGACGTTGACGACCGATGAGATGGACGAGGTGGCCGAGCTCCCCTACGCACGCGATTGGCATCCCGACTACGATGCCGCGGGCGGCGTGCCGGCCTTTGCCGAGATCAAGTTTTCAATCAGCTCCAACCGCGGGTGCTTTGGTGAATGCTCGTTTTGCGCCCTCACCTTCCACCAAGGTCGCGTGTTGCAGATGCGCAGCCACGACTCGATCATGCGCGAGGCAGAGCTGCTCACGCGCGATCCCGAGTTTAAGGGCTACATCAACGACGTAGGCGGACCGACGGCCAACTTTAGCCGTCCCGCCTGCGACAAGCAGCTCAAGCACGGCGTGTGCAAGAACAAGCGCTGTCTGTGGCCGAGCGTGTGCAAGAACATGGTGGTCGACGAAAGCGGCTACACGCAGCTGTTGCGCGACCTGCGCCAGCTGCCGGGCGTCAAAAAGGTCTTCGTGCGCAGCGGCATCCGTTTTGACTACACCATGGCCGATGCCTCGGACGAGTTTTTGCGCGAGCTGCTGGAACACCATGTCTCGGGCCAGCTGCGCGTAGCGCCCGAGCACGTGAGCGACGCGGTGCTGTCCGTGATGGGCAAGCCGAGCCGAGCTGTCTACGACGCATTCTGCCGCAAATTTGAACGCTTGAACCGCGAATATGGTCTTAAGCAATACGTGGTGCCATACCTAATCTCGAGCCATCCCGGCTCGACGATGAAGGAAGCCGTGGACCTTGCCGAAGCCGTGCGCGACATGGGCTACATGCCCGAGCAGGTACAGGACTTCTACCCCACCCCGTCCACCATGTCGACCTGCATGTACTACACCGGTGTAGATCCGCGCACCATGCAGCCGATCTACGTGGCGCGCGACCCGCATGAGAAGGCCATGCAGCGCGCGCTCATCCAGTATCGCAAGCCCGAGAACTACAAGCTGGTGCGCGAGGCGCTAGAGAAGGCCGGGCGTCGTGATCTGATCGGCTATACCAAGCATTGCCTGATTCGCCCCGTGCCGCCACGCCCGGGCGAGACGTCTGCCGGCGGTGGGCATGGCACCGGCAAGAAGGGCGGCAAGGCCCACGGTGGCGCCGCCGGCAAGGGGCCCAAGGGCAGCAAGGGTCACGGCGGTATGTCCCGCGCGCAGAACACTGCCGGTCGCAATCGCGCGGCACAGGGGCGTCAGGGCGCCAACGGAGGCGGCAGACGCAACTAGCGCGGCGAGGCGGCATGCCGCCGTTGGCGACACGACACGCCCCACCAATAAAATGCCGCTCGCTGGGGCGTCGCAGAACGATTCCCCGGCGAGCGGCCGATTAATATTGTCTATCTCAAAACGTCGTTACTTTTTGTCGAAACGACCATAGAGCGCAAACGAGAGCGCCGCAGAGATAACCCAAGTCAAAGCGATGCAGACGACAATCATGATCAGGTTCATGGGATTGCCGCTTGGATCGGCATAAACGGGCAACGAGGTAATGCCGGGCATAACAAAGCCGAAGCACTTTGCGCCGAGAACAACGGTAAGCGCACCGCCAATGCCATCCGCAATCATCGCAGCGATAAGCGGAGTCCTGTTAGGAACCTGAACGGTAAACAAGGCGGGCTCGGAAATTCCCATAAATGCTGAGAAGGCGCACGTCATTGCAGCGGACTTGAGCTTTTCGTCGGTCATGCGCAGGGCTGCACCAAAAGACGCACCGCTTTCGGCGAGGTTATGGCAGAAAGAGATCGGGAGCAGATAGTCATACCCAAGCGTTGCGATATTGGAAATCTGGATAGGGCTCGTTGACTGATGCATGCCGAAGAGCACGATAAGCGGCATAAAGAAGCCCAGCAGAAAACCGGCAACGGGGCCTAACGTCGAGAATAGCCAAACGATACCGTTGGCAAGACCAAGACCGCACCAGGCACCAATCGGAGCGAGCACAAACAGGTTGACGGGAATCACGATAGCAAGGGAGAGCGCCGGAACGACAACGAGCTTAAAAAGATCCGGCACGACTTTGTCGATTGCGCGATATACAAAAGACAAGCCAATGACGCCAAAGATAACCGGGAACACGGAATCGGCGTAGCTAAAAATCGGCACCGCAAAACCGAACAGCGCAAGGGGCGTCTCGCCCGTACCGACAGCGTTGACAATGGTCGGGTACATCAGCGATCCGGCAACACAAAGCGCAAGCGAACGGTTGACTCGGAACTTATCAGCTGTAGACATTGCCAGCAAAAACGGCAAGAAGTAGAACGGGATATCCGAAATCATATTGAATATCGCAAAGTCGCCGGCACCCGTGTCGATTCCAAAAGCCGCGATAGCAGCCAGGATGCCCTTTACGATGCCTCCCGCCACCAGTGCGGGAATGATAGCGGAGAAGATGCCGGTGATGATATCGAATACGCGAGCCGAACCTTTTTGGAGCTCAGGCTGCTCGGCGTCGGCGGAGACCTCGCCACCCATCCTGTCGCCTAGCATGGGCTCCAATTCGTCATATACCGACCCCACGCTGGCGCCGATGATAACCTGCCACTGCCCGTCTTTAACCTGCGCGCCCAAGGCGCCGTCAAGCGTCTTAAGGGCCTCCAGGTCTGCCTTGCTATCGTCCTTCAGGTTGAATCTGAGCCTTGTAATGCAGTGCGTTGCCATAACAACGTTATCGGCGCCGCCCACGAGCTCGAGGACACGAGCGGCCAGTTCCTTCTTGTCTGCCACAACAATCACTCCTACCCAAGATCCTCGCCATTAGTGGCGATACATTTCTGATACCAATAGAAAGAGTCTTTACGAGAGCGCTCCGCAGTGCCGTTGCCGCAATTATCCAGATCGACATAGATAAGCCCGTAGCGCTTGTCCATCGTAAGAGGACCACAGGCAACAAGGTCAATGAATCCCCAGATCATGTATCCGCGCACGTCAACGCCATCGATCACCGCTTCCTTAAGGCACTTTATGTGCTGGCGCAAATAATCGATTCGATACTCGTCGTGGATGCTGCCATCCTCCTCGACTACATCAGATGTACCGAGGCCGTTCTCGGCGATATACAGGGGCAGCCCATAGCGGTCATACATCTGGTTAAGGGTAACCCTCAGGCCAATGGGATCGAGCTGCCAGCCCCACTCACTCGTCTCGAGATAAGGGTTCTTGTTTGCCATGACCAGATTTCCCGCAGTCTTCTCCCATCCCTGATCGCAGGTGGATACCTGGGAAAAGTAGTACGAGAAGGCCAGGAAGTCGACCGTGTTGCGAGCGATGAGCTCTTCATCGCCCGGCTCCATTTGAATCTCGATATCGCACGCGTCGAAATAGCGATTCATATAAGCGGGGTATTTTCCACGAGCCATCACATCCGTATAGAACCAGTTGGAATACTGGTCGTCGTGAATAGCCTGCATGTTATCTTCGGGACGGCAGGTGGCGGGATACGTACAGAATCGAGCGATCATGCCGCCAACGGGAGTATCGGGCGAAAGACGATGGACAATCTCGACGGCACGCGCATTGGCAACGAACTCGTGGTGCAGGCACTGGAAGATGGCTCGATCGAAGTTCTCCCCCTCTTCGTCTTTGACCAGACAGACCCCGTCCCAAGGCGAAAAACGCGCTGCATTGAACTCGTTAAAAGGCAGCCAGAAATCGACCAGATCGCCCAATTCCGTAACGATTGTCTCGACATAGCGGGCGAAGAAATCAATCGTCTTGCGATTCTTCCATCCCCCATATGTGGTGACAAGATTTACCGGGATGTCATAGTGGAGCATGGTGACGAAGGTTTTAATGCCGTGCTTTTTGCACTCACCCAGCATGCTTCGATACCACTCGATGCCTTCGCGGTTAGGCTCAAGATCATCTCCGTTAGGATAGATCCGGCTCCAGCAAATAGAGGTGCGGAACAGCTTGAGGCCCATCTCCGCAAAAAGCGCGATGTCCTCACGGTAGTGATGATAGAAGTCGTTACCGCGCCTAAACGGGTAGAACTCAACACCATCATCTGCGAGAGCGTTCATTAGTTCGTCATGGCAGAAGGGGTTGTTTTGATGCTTGTCCTCAATCTGGTCATGAGTCCAGGTACCATCCAGCCATCGACAATCCTGCGTCGACTTTCCCTTTCCGCCCTCATTCCAAGCGCCATCGGCCTGCGAGCACGATATGGCTCCGCCCCATAAAAAGTCGGAGTCAAACCCATGTTTTAACTTACTCATTTGCCCTCCTTGATCGGATGCTCCAGCGGATAACCCAATACTAGGAAGAACAAGATGCATAAGATATCGCATAGAAAGCGTGGGCTTATAACATTTTTTTAGATATAATACCGTTTAAGGCATCGATTCTACCGTTCACCCCTGGAGCACCCCATGGATTCGAATCTCAAACAGCTGCTCTACACGCATACCGAGACCGAAGAGTGGCATCGCACGCATCCAGGAGAGCTCAGCCCGCGATATAACAGGGTGGAAACCACAACCATTAACGGCGAAGAGGTCTATCTGTTTGACTGGAAAGAAACCCTCGACGAAAACCCCGTGGGCCTTATCAAGGAGTCGCGCTTTACTGACATTCCTCCTCATATGAATCGGGATATGGAGCTTAACTACGTGTACGACGGCGTCTGCACGTTTATCGTCAACGGACGGCGACTACTCCTTAAAAAGGGCGACGTGCTCATTTGCAACACCGGCGTAGTCAGAAGCGTTCCGTACGTTAAGGGCGAGCACGATATCGTCATTTCAATCGTCTTCAAAAAAGAAATGTTCGATTCGTTGTTCCTGAGCCAGCTACCCGGCGCGTCACCATTAACGAATCTCCTATTTGATTTTGTGTCCAAAAACCGTGAGGCCCGCAAATATCTCATTCTCCCAGAGGAATACGCCCGACATGCGCGACGCCTCATCGAGATGCTCTTTATCGAATATCACTTTAAAGATGCCTACTCTAATGAACTCATGAGGCACCTCGCCGTCAGCCTATTCCTTGTTCTCATTCGAGGACTGTACCGACGCTCCGCAACTGATAACCAGGCAATCATGTCGGACGAGCGCATCGTGTCGATTCTGAATCATATTGAGCGAAGCTACGGCGACTGCACGCTCGAAAGCATTGCGAGCGATACGGGTTATAGCACCAGCTATCTCAGCAGCTTGATCAAGCAAAAAACCGGCAAAACGTTTTCGCAAATCAAGCTCAACCAGCAGCTCACAGAGGCGGCATATCTTCTCAATAACACCGAGCGCAGCGTGCAGTATGTAGCCCGAAAAGTCGGCATCTCCAACATGTCATTCTTTTACTCAAAATTTAAAGAAGCATTCGGCGAAACGCCAGGTGCGTTCAGGACGCATCGGTCTAATTAAAGGCGTTATTACTCAGACCGATCAGCTTCGCGCGACACGGGAATGCACAATCGAAGCAGCGAGCGCATCGCCTCTACCAGCAGAAAGCCGGCGATGCCAACCGTGACCACAAGGTCGAGCGGTGTGCTCACAAACCACAGCAGCCCCATGAGATACGACCCGGCGTTAAAGGCAAAATGCAGCAGGATCGTGTAGCGGAGCTTTCCGGTGGTCACGAGTACCCAGCCAAAGATGAGGCCGGCGGCACCCGCATAGCAGCCCTGTACCCAATTCATGTGCATAAAGCCGAAGATTGCCGCCTGCAGCACAATCGCCGCGGCGATACCCCAGGTACTCGGGGCCGCCCAGGGCACCATGGCGCCGTCTTGCGGTCGCACGAGACGTCGGCGCTTCCAAAGTGGGCGACACTGCGGGTTAAACGCTCGGAGCGAAAACTCAAAAATGATGCCGCGCACCAGCAGCTCCTCGCAAAACGGAGCGCCGAGCACCGTAGTCAGGACGGCGAGATAGCTGGTGTCGCCCATGCCTGTTTCCTCGACAAGTTCACTGTAATCGGCCGCGACCTCGGGCAACAATGACAGTACGGCGTCGGTCACGTAGCCAACGACCACCTGCAGTGCCAAGCCGATCACGATAACGCAGGCAATGCGCTTCCACGCGCTACGCACTCCCCCGCCAAGCGGACGCTCACCTTGCCAGCGCGCGATAAACGACCGCGGCCACAAATAACGCCACCATAGCAGCGCCATCAAAAACGACGCCGTCTGAGCGACGGCTTGAAACCATTGAATATCGAGGTTGTCGATCGGGAAACCCGTCAGCGCCGACACGATGTCCAGAACGGAGAACAAAACCATGCTCAGGACAATATCGGCAGCGACGACGCCAAAACAGGCAAGCGCCCAAACCAGCGCATTGAGCATGCCGACCTCCTCCCAACGACTAGTCATTGGGGACGTTCTTCAACGACTAGCTGTTGGGGACAGTCTTTGCCAAAGGCCCCGCTGGGCGAAATGTCGAACGGAAAGGTGCCGCAGCGATTGAAGGCAGCGATGAACATGCGGATGGCGTTGGACGGCGTGGTGCCTACGAGTTGGGTTGCCGCCGCGAAGGCCGCCTTTTCCTCGGGCAAGACCTTCGCGACAACCGGGGTCATGTGTTCTGCCATGGCGCTTCCTTTTTGAAACGACGGTGGTGCGGATAGATGCGGGCCACGCGGCTGGGCGACGGGCTGTGAAGGCAACCCGATTGGCCCGCATCTGGAGTTTGTTTCTACTGCGTTGGTATTACTTCGTAATCCTAAGTATTACCCCGCAGATAGAATACCATACCCAACCCTATGGGGACGGAGAAAAACGGATCATTTTGTTGCTGAATAAGTATTTAGAGCGTGATGATGTCCGAGATATTGAGGGCCTGAGCGTCGACGGCATCGTGCGTAGCAAGCAACAGCATGCGGCCGTCGAGCAAGTCGAGCACGACCTCGGCGCATGCGTCGCGCGCAGCGGTATCTAGGCCGGTAAAGGGCTCGTCCAGAATCACTGCGCCGCCCGGACACAGCAGGGCTCGGGCAATCTCGACGCGACGGCGCTGCCCGCCCGAGAGCTCGGCCACACGAGCATGCACATCGACCCCCGGCACCAGCAGGCGCAACAGGGCCGCGGCACTCGAGGCGTCCACGCGCGCGTCGGCGCACACCAGCACGTTATCCAAAGCCGAGGCGCCCTCTACCAGGCGCACATCCTGAAACACCATGGAGCACGGCGCGCACTCCCCCGCCGCCAGCGCAAGCAGCGTCGACTTGCCCACGCCCGAGGTGCCCATCACGCAGGCGCGCCCACCGGCGGGCACACGAAGCACCAGTCCGTCGAGCGCCGGAGCCCAGGGAGCGCGATCGCCCACGGCGAGCGCAAGCTCCGCAGCAGCCCTGCCGCCAGCAGAGCCGCCTGCACGTCCGCGAGGACAACGCCCATGCGCCCGCACAGCAGCACGCCATGCTGCGGGCCCCGAAGCCCGCAGCAGCCACACCAGCACGCGCTCGCATGCCCACGATGCCGCCACGACCAACACGGTCCACGCCAGCAGGTCAGCCGTCTCGATGAGCAGCTTCGCCTGATAGATGCGCTCACCCACGGTGCCCACCGCCATGCCGATCAGCTCCGCCGCCACGCCGGCCTTCCAGCTCATGCCAATCACGGCGCGGGCGCACGAAAGCACAAACGGCAGGACTTCGCGCCAGGTGTGGGCACAAAACAGTCGCCAACCCCGCACGCCATGCAGACGAAACATCTGCTCCAGCGGTTTATCCGCTTGCGTCAAGCCCTCGACCAGCGAAAAATACACTCCCGGCAGCGCCATCAAAAAGACCGCCGCAATGCTTACGCGCGCCGACCCCAGCCAAATGAGCAGCAGGACCACCACGCAGGCAACCGGCGTCGCCTTAACAAACGAAAGCGCCGGAGCCACCAAGCGGGCAAACGCCCGCGAGCGCGACGAAATTCCGGCCAGCAAACCACCGCACACCGCGGCAAGCGCCAAACCGCCTAGAATCCGCACACCCGAGCCCGCCAGAATCGCCCACGTGCCGACATCGCATACCAGCCGCAGCAACGCCACCACAACAGCACCCGGACCCGGCAAAATCAGCGGCTGTGCCACCAGCGCCGCCACGAAGACCCACACGGCAAGCCAAAAGGCGGCAACGGCACCTGCTGCCGCCACCGCCTTCATACGCTCTATCATTTGTCGAGCAAACGCACGCACGGGTTACTCCATGTAGTAGAAATCATCAGCCGGGAGCTTGCCGCCCACGGCGCTCGCGTCCGCATCGGCCAGCACCTTCAGGTACCCACCGAGCGCGGCCTTCATATCCTTCCCCGTCTGGCACACGAGCATGCACCCGGGAATCGCCTTTTCGGCAATCGTGGCGTTATCGACGATACCCGCATCGACTACGGCCTGCGCCCAGTCTGCCGGCGCCGCATTGACGGCCTTCACGCTCGCCTCATGGCAGCTCAGGAATTCCGCCACGGCCTCGGGATGCTCCTCGGCAAAGGCACGGCGCACCACGGTCACACCCGTCAGCAAGCGCGAGTCCGTGTCTCCTGCCAGCTCGTCCCACACATCGGTCAGGCTCACCGGTGCCGACGGCTTGCCCTCGCTCTTGGCGATGGCCGCCGTCTTGAACGGCTCGGGCAGCACGCCCACGGCAGACGGATCAGCAAGCAACGCCGACAGTACCTCGGTGGGCTCGCTCTTAAACTCAAGCGCCACCTGGCCGGTCAGGCCCGCGCGCTCTAGCAGGTAGTTCATGACGTACTCCGGCGTGGTGCCCTTGCCCGTCATGTAGACGGTATGGCCCGCCAGATCGCCAAACGAGGCCACGCTCGCATCGCCCGTCACCACGTTCAGCACGCCCAGCGTGTTGATGTCGATGACCTGCACCGCGCCCTCGGTCTTGTTGTAGAGCACGCTCGCCACGTTGGCGGGCACTAGGGCGATATCGATATCGCCCTGAATGACCTTGGGCACAATCTCGTCGGCGGCAGTGTTGATCGCAAAGTCGAACTCATTGTCCGTCTCGCCATCGGCAGCCTGGTCCATAAACTGCACCAAGCCAATCGAGGTCGGCCCCTTGAGCGAGGCGACGTGCACCTCGACCGGCTCTGCAGCAGCACCGGCGCCGTCCGTGGCAGCCGAGCCCGCGGCGGACCCGGCACCGGCAGCCCCGCCGCCACAGCCCGCGAGCGCAAACGACAGGGCGCCCGCGGCGAGCGCCGAGGCAAACCCCCGGCGCGACATTTCAAAATCAAACGCGCGCATCGTTAGCACGCCCCCTCGTTGGGCATCGACCAGGCGTGATGGTCGGTATGCAGCAGCTCCTCGGCCAGCGGCGAAAGCGGCGCACCCAAGAACTCGCGATAGCACGCCTGAACGTCGGGATTCTCGTGCGAGAAGCGAATGTCCGCCTTCGCATCCAGGCCCCACAGCACCTGGCCGCGCTCGGCCGCCAGCTCGCAGCCGTCGTGGATGGGCTGCCCGCCGCCACCGACGCAGCCGCCCGGGCATGCCATAACCTCAACGAAGTCATAGCTCACGCGGCCGTCGCGAATCGCGTCGAGCAGACGGGCAGCGTTGCCCAGCCCGTGTGCCACGGCGACGCGCACCTTGGTGCCCTCGATATCGGCCGCGGCTTCCTTCCAGCCGTCGAGTCCGCGCGTGTCGGTAAAGAAGTCGGCGTCGGGGTTCTTGCCCGTCACCAGGTAATAGGCCGAGCGCACGGCGGCCTCCATCACGCCGCCCGTGGCGCCAAAAATCACACCCGCACCCGTGCCAAAGCCCAGCGGCGTATCGAGCGGCTCCTCAACTAGCGTATCCACGCTCACGTGGCTCGCGCGGACCATGCGCACCATCTCGCGCACCGTCAGCGCAACGTCCACATCGGGCGTGCCGTCCTCGCCCACCATGCTCGGCAGCGCGCACTCGGCCTTCTTGGCCGTGCACGGCATCACGGACACCACAAACAGGCGCTCGGGCTCCACGCCCAGCACCTTGGCGTAGTAGGTCTTGGCGATGGCGCCGAACATCTGCTGCGGCGACTTGGACGTGGACAGGCTGTCGACAAACTCGGGGTAACGCGCCTTCACAAAGCGTACCCAGCCCGGGCAGCAGCTCGTGAACATGGGCCAGCTGCGGCTGTCGCCCTCGCCCTTGGCGGCCTTACCCAGGCGCTCGAGCAGCTCGGAGCCCTCCTCCATAATGGTGAGATCGGCCGAGAAATCGGTGTCGAACACGTACTCAAAGCCCACGCGGCGCAGCGCACAGGCCAGGCGCTCGACGGTGGCCTCATCGCGCGGAATACCGAGCTCCTCGCCCCAGGCGCTACGCACGGCCGGCGCAATCTGCACCAGCACGATCTTGTCGGGATCGGCGATGGCGTCGAACACGGTCTCGGTATCGTCACGCTCGCGCAGCGCGCCCGTCGGGCAATGCGTGATGCACTGGCCGCACGCGACGCAATCGGTCTTGCCGATCGGCACGCGCCCGCGGGTGCCCACGGCGGTATGCGTGGCGCGGTTGGTCAGGTCCCAAATCCCTAGGCCCTGTACGCTCTCGCACACCTTGATGCAGCGCATGCATTTAATGCACTTGTCGTTTTCGCGGATGATGGGGAAATCGAAATCCCAGCCCTCGCCCGCCAAATGCCTTTGATACGGCAGATAGAAAATGCCCAGGTCGTTGGCAATGGTCTGCAGGTTGCAGTTACCGCTGCGCACACAGCTCGTGCAGCGTGAATCGTGCTGCGAAAGCAGCAGCTGCACGTTGGTGCGGCGCGCCTCGCGGGCCTTGGGGCTGTTGGTGTGGACCACCATGCCATCGAGCACGTAGTTGTTGCAGGCGGCAACCAGCTGGTCGCAGCCCTCAACCTCGACCACGCACACGCGGCAGCCGCCGATCTCGTTCAGATCGCGCAGGTAGCACAGGGTGGGAATCTGGATGCCGACGGACTTGGCCGCGTCCAGGATCGTGGTGTGCTCGGGCACCACGACCTCGCAATTATCGATAGTGAGCTTGACCATATTGAGTGCTCCGCTTTCGGTGTTATCGCTGACAGTGGGGTTGTTGAGCTCTACCATTCCAGGTTCCTCCCTCCGCGGAACGCGCCAAAACCAAAGTGGTCGCAACGCAGGCAGCGGCTTGCCTCCTGGCGCGCCTCCTCCTCGGTAAGGCCCTGCTCGACCAGATTCCAATCGTGAATACGCTCGCCGGCCTCGCGCTCACCCAGCTCGCAGCGGCCGCACTCGTGCTTGCCCTTAAACTGCACGGTCGGCAGCTCCACGTCGAGCTTGATCTTGTGGTCGAAGCCCAGATAGCGGTCGATGTTTGCCGAAGCCACGCGGCCGGCGTTGATGGCACGGATGACGGTGGCGGGGCCGGTCTGGCAGTCGCCGCCGCTAAAGAGGCCATCGAAGTTGGGCACGGCACCGTCCGAGTCGGTGACCACGCAACCCCACTTGCAGGCGATGCCCATGTCCTCAAACGGCTTGGAATCGATGTCCTGGCCAATGGCGACAAACACGCGCTCGCAGGGGATGACGCGCTCGGGCGTAGCGGCGGCACGCGGAGCCGGACGACCGCGGCGGGGCTCGCCGATAATCTGCGGTTGCACGCGCAGGCCGCTCACGCGACCATCTTCGCCCGTCTCGATGGCGAGCGGCGCCGTGAGCTCCAGAACCTCGCAACCCTCGGCCTGGGCGCCGGCAATCTCGGCGTCCTGGGCCGTCATATCGCAGATGCGACGGCGGTAGACGATGCTCACCTTTTCGGCACCGCAGCGCACGGCAGAGCGCGCCACGTCCATGGCCACGTTGCCGCCGCCGATGACGCACACGCGCTGGCCGCTCAGGTCGGGCAGCTCGTCGTCTCCGATGGCGCGCAGCATCTTGACGGCCGACTCCACGCCGGGCACCTCTTCACCCGGAAGGCCGAGCTTCTTGTCGCTATGGGCACCGATGGCCAGGTAGACGGCATCGAACTCGTCGCGCAGGCGAGCGAGCTCCTCGCCGTTCACGGAGTGATCGAGCTCAACGTCGATGCCGGCGCTCAAGATCCAGTCGATCTCGGCCTGCAGGCGCTCGCGCGGCAGACGATAGCTGGGGATGCCGTAGCGCAGCATGCCGCCCAAGTGGTGGCGCTGCTCAAAAATGGTCACCTTGTGGCCCATCACGGCCAGGTAGTAGGCACAGGAAAGGCCAGCCGGGCCGCCGCCGATCACGGAGACGCGCTTACCGGTGTTGTCCACTACATGCGGCTTGTGGTCGTTGAGGTCACTGTGCTCAACGGCAAAACGCTTGAGGGCGAGGATGTTCATGGGGTCGTCGACCATGCCACGGCGGCAATGCATCTCGCAGGGATGCTCGCACACCAGGCCGCAAACGAGCGGCAGCGGGTTATTCTTGCGGATGACCTTGACGGCATCGGCATAGCGGCCGGCCTCGACGAGCGAAATATAACCGGGAATGTCGACGTGCGCTGGGCAGCCCGACACGCACGGGACGCGGGCCTCGCGGTCAAAGCCGCAGGAGTGCTCGCGGATGTGGTGCTCAAAATCGTCACGGAAGCCACGAATGGCCGTGAGCGCCATGGCGCCGGCCTCGTAGCCGATGGCGCAGTCGCTCGAAAGATAGATGGTGCGGGCGGTGCGCTCGATCAGATTGAGCGTGGACTCGTCGGCGCGGCCCTCGAGCACATCGGCGAGCAGGTCGCTCAGCGCGCTCAGGCCCACGCGACAGGGCGTACACTTACCGCAGCTCTGCGTCGAGCACAGGTTGACGAGCGCCGCCGTAAACTCAACGGGGCACGGGGCGAGCGAACTCACCGCCAGACGGCGTCCGAGCGCATCGTGCAGGTCGTCCATGACGGCCTGGGCGTGGCTGCGTTCCATTACATGCAGTCGAGCCATAAGATCCCCTCTCACATGGCAGCCCGGAGGCGAGGCCGGGCGAAATTGCTACACGCACAACACTGACCTAAAAATGTGTTAGGTCTCAACACAGTTCGGCAGGCGGTATCAAAGCCGCCCCTCAGCGGTGGTAAACACCTTTACCGCAGATGAACGCCATATTTGATAAAACGTATTACCAAAAAGGCGGCACTTAGGGACGTTCCCTATCTGCCGACACCCGGGGACACTCCTTGTTTTGGTACACACGGCAAACAAAAAGGGCCCCGAGCGTTGTGTGCTCGGGGCCCTACTCGCCTCGTTTTAGTGCGCGATGCGCATGCTATTTGCGCTTGCCGCCGCCGTCACCGGGACGACGGGAGCTGCCGCCGCGCTTGCCGCCACGGCTGTTGCCATAGCTGCCACGGTTATCGCGACCGCCGGCGCGGCCGCCACGGGAGCCGGCCTGATTGCCGCCACGTCCACGGTAACCGCCGCGACGCTCCTCGCGGGTGTCGTCGTAGTTGCGCCAGTCATCGCGACGATCGCGGCTGGCACGCGGGTCGCGACGATCGCGCGACTCATTCGAACGACCGGCGCCGCCGCGGCCACCGTTGCCACGGGCGCCCTCGCGACGCCCAGTGCCGCGGCCGCCCTCGCGGCCTCCGCGCTCGTCAAAGCGCTTGCCGCCGCGGGTACCACGCTCGTCACGCGAACCACGGCCCTTGCCGCCACGCGAACCGCGGCCCTCGTCCTCGCGCTCAACACGGCGACGACCGCCGCGGTCCTCGTCCTCGCGGCGACGGCGATGCGCCTCGCCCTGGAACTGCTTGGCACGGCGCTCGGCACGGTTGCCGCGCGAAGCCTGCTCGACGGCAGCAGCACCGCCGCGCTCCTCGGCAGCCACCTCGCGGGCCACGCTCTCCACAGCCTCGTCCACGCGAGCCTGAACACCCTCGCGCACGCGAGTCTTGCCACCGCGCTTGGGGCGGCTCGGACGCTCGCCGTCGCCGCGGCGCTCGTCGCGGCCGCGGTTGGAACGACCGGCCACATCGCCGTAGTCATCGCCGTTGCGCTTGCCGTCGCGACGTGCCTGCTCAAGCTTCTTCTTGCTCTTGGACTTGCCGCGCTTGGTCTTCTTCTTCGCCTTAAAGGCCGCAGGGTCGCGCTCGGGGTCAACCGCGGGCGGGTTGGGGCCCACATGCAGGTCACCGGCCTCGTAGATGTCGGCCGTCTTGTCCATGAGCTTCTCGATCTCGTAGAACTCATCGACATCCTGCTCGGTCACAAACGTGATAGCCCAGCCCAGCTCGCCGGCACGTCCCGTACGGCCAATACGGTGGATGTAGTCGGTCGGCTCGGCCGGCACGTCAAAGTTCACGACGTAGCGCACGTCGCTGATGTCGATGCCGCGGGCGAGCACGTCGGTCGCCACCAGTACGTCGACGGTGCCGTCGCGGAAGGCCGAAAGCGCACGCTCGCGCTGGGCCTGGCTGCGGTTACCGTGAATCGCGGCGGCCTTGATGCCCTTGCGCTCCAGACGACGGCAGCAGCTGTCGGCGCGGTGCTTGGTGCGCATAAAGACGATGGTGCGCTCCGGGCCCTCCTTCTTGAGGAACTCGGGCAGCAGGTTGTTCTTGGCCTCGATGGACACCGGGAACACAAACTGGTCGACGGTGTCGGCGGTCGACGTGGCGGGCGCGATCTCCACGCGGGCCGGGTCGCTCACCAGGTCGGTGATCTCGCCCACGGCCTCCTCGTCGAGCGTGGCCGAGAACAGCAGCGTCTGACGCTCGGCCGGCGTCTCGCGCACAATACGGCGGACGGCGGGCAAAAAGCCCATGTCGAGCATGCGGTCGGCCTCGTCGAGCACCAGCACCTTGACCTCGTCCAGGTGGCAGGCGCCCTGCTCGATCAGGTCGACCAGGCGGCCCGGCGTGGCGACCAGGATGTCGCAGCCGTACTTGAGGGCCGCGGTCTGCGGCTTGTAGCTCACGCCGCCCACGACGGTCACGGCAACATGACCCGTAACGTCGGCGATCTTGCTGGCGACCTCGTCGATCTGCTGTGCGAGCTCGCGCGTGGGGGTGATGACGAGCATCACGGGACCGCGGCCGTTGCCCTCGGGCTTCTTGGCGCCGCGACGGCGGTTGCGGCCTCCGCGCTCGCGCACGGGCTTGGGCGGAGCGATGTGCTCCAGGTTGTTCATGGTCGGCAGCAAGAAGGCGGCCGTCTTGCCGGTGCCGGTCTGAGCGGCGGCAAGCAGGTCGCGGCCCTCGAGCACCACCGGAATCGAGCCAGCCTGCACGGGCGTGGGCGCCGTGTAGCCCAGATTCTCGATAGCACGAAGCATCTCGTCCGAAAGACCCAGCTCGTCGAAGGCAGGCAGGCTCTCGGTCGCGGACTCGACGGTCTCGGCGGCGCTGGCCTCGTCGGCAGCATCGAAGGCAGCCTGGGTCATGGCCTCGCGGGCCTCGTCCAGAATCTCGGCGTCCGTGACGTCGGATACAGAATTACGCATATGTTGTTGTTCCTTATCTGCACGCGCAATGGGCACGGCATGCGGCCGCGCGAGCGTGCTTGGTAGTGCGCTAATACATACAAAAACAGGTGCGCACAGAGAGGACGTTGCTCAGCACGCTGGCGATCGCTTTGGCAGCCATATCACGCGCCGTCCAGACGCAGCGGCCCTAAGCGATGGAGCAGATTCGCCGCCGGTTAGTATACCCGTGCTTCGCATGCCCCCACGTAAACCACAGATGACGAGGCGGACGGGGCGGGCCTGGCTGATTGTCTCAATCTGTAACAGATGCAGGGCAAAACCGGGTCCAAATGTTACAGAACAAGACAGAGGGGGATTTCCGTCCAGTCCAAACCAAATCTCTCAGTCTTCCTGCAATTTCGAACATGTGGCCTATAATGTTGCTTTGGTTACGCTGTATATTGCGCAGCCATTTAATACGTCGCCCACCGGGAGCCATTAATTCCTATCGCCATATTGGCTAGGAAGCAATCAAAGGAGGTATCCGTGGCAGCAGAGACGCCTTGCTCGGTCCTCTATAACGATATCCGCTCGTTCGGCGGTCTTAAACATCTCGAGATCGCCCGAATGCTCATCAATGGAAACTCTTATCTCGGCAGTACCCTGCTCGAGAAATGCTCTTCCAACCGCTCGTATCTCACCCGTTACATCGTCCATCGCAAGCCTGACCAGTGCGCGCCCGCCATCTACAGCGACTTTACCGTCACCACGCTCAACCTTTCCGCGGCAATCTGCAGCAAGCTCGGCGGCGGCGAGTCCGCCTATCGGGCAATCGCCGAGCACTATCGCGGTCCGGCCGCCAACGAAATGATGTCGGCTCTCGCCAGCTACAAGCTGGACAGCCGCCTATATGCAAATGCCCTCAATCGCATCGACAACTTTGACGGCAATGCCGTGCGTGAGAAAAGCACGCTTTACCTTATGCTCTTTGTGGCAACGGGGGCGCTCGCCGATCCCGTTCAAGGCGTGGCCACCGTCGAGCGCTTTTGCGACAGCAAGACGGGCGGGCACTTTGGCACCACCGAAACTACCGTTGGACGTGGCTTTATGGGCAGCCTGGAGCAGCCGCGCACCGTCGCCCCCAACCTCGGTCTGCTCAGGACACATGCCGACAACTGCGTCGACATGCAAATCCATCCCCTCACACGCGATCCGCGCGGCACCGTGATTGGTTCTTTGCCCAAAACCTCGCCCAGCATCACCGATGTGGGCACCGACGCATCGCGCGAGCATCTTCGCATTTGGCTTGAGGGTGAGCACTGGTACGCCCAGGGCCTTGGATCGACCAACGGCACGGTGCTCGAATCGGGTGCAGGCGACGGCGATATCGTAATCGAGCCGCCCCGCGACCAACGAGAGCCCGGCAAAATCTATCCCCCGGTGGAAATCGAAAACAGCGACAGACTTCATTTGGGTCTCTACACGACATTCCTTGTCATTGTGGACTAGCGCGTAGAGACGTGGAAAACAGGTGTCACTCGTCTTATATCATTTACGTTGCACGCTGCACTATAAATAGCAATACGAGTCAGCTTATCGGCAAACACGTCTATCATGGGCTTTAATCGATAATCGCGTTCTCGGTGTGAGCACGCGGCCCCACCAAACGAAGGAACGCCTTGGATACCACCAACACCGCCCCTGGCGACAAACTCATCCGTCTTGACACGTTCGACACCGCCGTAGCGGTCGACCCCAGTGCCGAGGATGATGCCAAGCGACGGTTTATGACGCTTATTCTTCAGACGACATACCGCGACGGCGGCAATATCGGACACGTGCTTCGCGCGACCAACACAAGCGGCGAGGTCTTTGCCGTCAAGCTGCTCAAGGACAACGCCATCCTTTCCGACCAGACACCCGACCGCTCCGCCGAGCAAGCGGCTGCGCACCTGGCCAATACCGCCGCGCTGTTCGAGGAGTACCGTCATCTGTGCACTGTCTCGCACCTGCGCGGATTTCCGCGCGTCTATGGCTATGGATCGTGCGAGGACGACCCGCTCATCCTCATGGAGTGGGTCGAGGGCACCTCGCTCAAGCAGGCGCTGCCCTTGCTTCCGCACGATGCCTCGGGCGGGCTAACCACCCAGATGGTGGCCGCCGTTGGAAACGCCGTGCTTCGCGCACTCCTGATGACCCAGGGACTCGTAAATCCGGTCGTCCATCGCGACCTGTCGCCCGCCAATATCATGTTCCGTACCACCAGTCGAACGCTCGAGCAGCAGATCGTCGATTGCTCCTTTGACCCCTGCCTCATCGACATGGGCTCCGCGACCATGGCCCTCGGCGATGACACGATCACCCGGCGCGCCGACATCTGGCGCTTTGCCACGCCCGCATACGCCGCGCCCGAGATGCTCACGCAGGATATCGAAGGCATCGCGGCCCTTCGCCGCTCGCCCGCAATCGATGTCTACGCGCTTTCGAGCATTCTGTACCAGCTCTACAGCGGTCGCAAACCGTTCGATGTGGAGTCGACGGGTGCCGCGGCAACCGGTTCGTTCTACCTCATAAAGACCAAGACCAAGCCGGCGCCGCTCGAGCCGCGATGCAGTGACGACGAGGCGCTCGTCCAAATCATCATGAAAGGCATCTCAGTCGAGCAGCGTGATCGTCCCACCGAACAGCAGATGCTCGAGGTGCTCTCGGCATACCTCACCGATGCCGAATCCGAGGGCCGCGAGGGCGCGGGCAGTGACACCGCAATTGACATCGACTCCGGTACGCACCTTAAGGCCGACGTCGCCGGCGAGCGCGCGCGAGAGATTCTGGAGCAGGCCCGGCACGATGCCATGACCCGCCGCCGGTTTATTATCGGTGGCGTTGTCGCAGCCGTTGCGGGGCTCGGCGTTATCGGGGAGGCAACCCATGGCTTTGGCATCCCCGACTACCTGGACGGCATTCGCGGTTCGCTTGACGACTACACCTGGGATCAGCTGCAGGAGATTTCGCTCAAGATTAAGGCCGCCGAGACCCGTAGCGAGGCACGCGAGATTGCCAAGCGCTATCACCTGCTCGATGCCGATGGGCATATCCCCTATCCGTGTACCAAGCGTATCACGCTCACCAACGGGCTGCAGGTTGGCGCGCAGCTTGTGGGCATCCGCCACGATGAGCTTCTGGACGGGACGGGCAAGGCCGGGCTGACGTTTATGTTCGACGCGGGTATTGCCGAGCGCAACGCTGCGGCTGAACCGCCGAGCGCCGGCTGGGCAGATTGCGAGCTGCGGGAGTGGCTCAACGGCGACGGCCTTAAGCTGCTGCCCAACGAGTTGCGCGCGCTCATTAAAGGTGTCAAGAAGGTCTCGAACAATGTGGGCGCCGCCAACAGCGCATCGTGCCTGAGCGAGTTGCCCGCAACCCTTTGGCTGCCCGCCATGGTCGAGCTGTGCGGTACGCAACCGCCCGATTCGTTTACCGAGGACTATCACTACCTGGCAGACATCTACAACGGCGAGGGCAAGGAGTATCAGCTCTTCCGCGAGCTCAAGGTAAGCCCGTATTCCACGAACGAGACGATGGTCCGCCAGTGGAAGGGCAAGGACACCTGCTGGTGGGAGCGCACGGTGAGCCCCGACACATCGGAGAGCGAAGGCACGCTCTATATGAACCGCGTGGGACACGACGGCGACGTCTTTACGTACGCAACGCCTGCGGAAAAGCCAAACAAGCTAACCTGTGTGATCCCCGGGTTCTGTATCTAGGCGGCGAGCGTCTTGCCGCAACGGGACCCCTCCCCGGCAATTGTCTCGATCTGTAACAGTTAGAGGTCATTTTCCCTGCTAGATGTTACAGATTGAGATGATTGGTTGGGACGGTCCATCGGCCAACCATCCATCCTCATCTGTAACGAAATCTCATACATTTCTTTCTGTACTGGACACCCCCAGGGGGTATGGGTGTATAGTATCGGCAGGTTAACATTTCCGACACTACGTCACAGAAAGGAGAAGCCATGGCTCAAGATAAGTTTGACGTGGGCGGCATGACGTGCGCCGCGTGCCAAGCGCACGTGGACCGTGCCGTCAGCAAGCTCGACGGCGTCGAGAGCGTCGCGGTCAATCTGCTCGCCGGCTCTATGCTGGTGGACTACGACCCTGCGCAGGTCTCCCCCGACGATATCTGCACCGCTGTCGATCGCGCTGGCTACTCGGCCTCGCCCATCAGCACGGGCACCGACGCTGTCCAAAGCGGCAGCTCGCAGGCCAGGTCTGGCGTCACCCATATGGAGTCGCCGACCAAAAAGTTGGAGGCCGCCGCCTCTGCCATGCGCACCCGCCTCATCGTCTCGATCGTATTCCTTGTCCCACTGTTCTACATAGGCATGGGGCACATGCTCGGCTGGCCGCTGCCCGGCATCTTCACCGACCACACCCACAGCATGACGCTCGCGCTCACCGAGCTCGTCCTGCTCATTCCCATCGTCTACGTCAACGACGCGTACTTTATCAACGGGTTTAAATCACTCGCGCACGGCGCGCCTACTATGGACGCCCTTATTGCCGTGGGCGCCACCGCCTCCATCGCCTGGTCGCTCTACGCCATGTTCATCATGGCCGACCAATTAGCCGCGGGTCAGGTCCACGAGACCATGATGACGGGCATGGACAATCTGTATTTTGAGAGTGCGGGCACGATCCTGTCGCTGGTCACCGTGGGCAAATACCTCGAGACGCGCAGCAAGTCCAAGACCGGCGGCACCATCGAGGCGCTGATCGACCTGGCGCCCAAGACCGCGACCGTCGTGGCAGAGGACGGCAGCGAGGCCACCGTCGACGTCGACAGTATCCTTCCCGGCCAGGTCCTGCGCGTGCGCCCCGGCGAGTCCATCCCCGTCGATGGCGTGGTGCTCGAGGGCAGCTCGGCCGTGGACGAGAGCGCGCTGACCGGCGAGTCCATCCCCGTGGAGAAGACCGCCGGCGCCACCGTCAACGCCGCCACCGTCAACCGCACCGGATCGTTTACCTTCCGCGCTACGCGTGTGGGCGCTGACACGTCGCTCGCCAAGATTATCCAGCTCGTCGAGGACGCCAACGCCACCAAGGCACCCATTGCTCGACTGGCCGACAAGGTCGCCGGCGTGTTCGTGCCTGTGGTATTCGTGATCTCGGCCGTGACCTTTGTGGTGTGGATGGCACTGACCAGCGACGTGAATGAGGCGCTCACCTCCGCCGTCGCTGTGCTGGTGATCAGCTGCCCGTGCGCGCTGGGCCTGGCCACGCCCGTCGCCATTATGGTCGGCACCGGCAAGGGCGCCGAGATGGGCATTCTGTTTAAGAGCGCCGAGGCGCTGGAGAACCTGCGCAGCGTGGGCACCGTGGTGCTCGATAAGACGGGCACGGTCACCCGCGGCAAGCCTGCCGTGACCGATATCGTGGTAGCCACGCGCGCTGACGGCTCGCCCGCCATGAGCGAAAAGGCGCTGCTCAAGTTGGCCGCCGCGTTGGAGCGCTCGAGCGAGCACCCGCTGGCCGAGGCGATTATGGCCGAGTGTGAGACACGCGGAATCGTCGCGCGCATGGTCGAGGACTTTACTGCCGTGCCCGGGCGAGGCGTTACGGCGCGCGAGGGGCAAAACGCCATTGCAGCCGGCAACGTACGCCTGATGGACGAGCTGGGCGTTACCGTGCCCGCGGGTCTTGCCGAACAATTTGCCGCCGAGGGCAAGACGCCGCTGTTCTTTGCCAAGAACGGCGAGCTTGCCGGCACCATTGCCGTGGCTGACGAGGTCAAGGAGACGAGCGCCGGGGCCATCGCCGCACTGCGCTCGCTTGGCGTCGACGTGCGCATGCTCACCGGCGACAACCACGTGACGGCCGAGGCCATCGCCCGCCGCGTGGGACTGACCAGCAAGCAGGTCATCGCCGACGTGCTTCCCGCCGACAAGGAGCGCCACGTGCGCGAGCTGCAGGATGCGGGCAGTAAGGTCGCCATGGTGGGCGACGGCATCAACGACTCCCCCGCCCTGGCGCGCGCCGACGTGGGCCTTGCTATCGGCACCGGTGCCGACATCGCCAAGGAAGGAGCAGATGTGGTGCTCATGCGCAGCGACCTCATGGATGTCGCCCGCGCCATCGAGCTTTCGCGCGCCACGATTCGCAACATCAAGCAGGACCTGTTTTGGGCGCTGTTCTACAACGGCATCGGCATTCCGCTCGCCGCGGGCGTGTTCTTCCCGCTCACGGGATGGCAACTCTCGCCGATGTTTGGCGCCGCGGCCATGAGCCTGTCGAGTGTCTGCGTCGTAAGCAATGCCCTGCGCCTGCGAACCTTTAAGCCTAAAGTGGCAAAATAGGCTCACCATTAAGTCCATTTAGAACGGGTTTTCCAGGTGCCCGAGATTGACCTGAAAGAGGAGCGACGCGTACTTTGGTACGCGAGCAACGGCTTGAGGGTCAAGGTCGGGTGCCTGGGAAAGCCGACACAACAGAGAGGAATACCCATGCGATACACAATCAAGACTTCCGGCCTTATGTGCGGCCACTGCGACGCCACCGTCGAGACGGCGCTGCTCAACGTAGCCGGCGTGACCGACGCCGACGCCGATCACGAGACCCAGACCGTCCAGGTGGAGTGTGCCGACACCGTGACCGCCGAGCAGCTCGCCGCCGCTGTCGAGACCGCGGGCGAGAAGTTCCATGCCCTGTCCGTAACCGCCGCGTAGCAGACGCTGTCTACTCAATCCCCAGAAGTTGCGGTGAAATACGGACTGTTGTGCCGCCCTAGGCCTTTAAACGGTCCGTATTTCACCGCAACTGACAGGGATATCCGAAAGATCGACCAGAAACGAGGACCCGCTATGATGGCAGACCATAAATCGGTGACCCGCATGCTCAAGACGGCACGCGGTCAGATCGACGGCATCCTGCGGATGGTCGATGAGGACCGCTACTGCGTCGATATTTCCACGCAGCTCATGGCCACACAGGCGCTCCTCGCGCGCATTAACGCCGACGTGCTCAAGGCGCATATCGAGGGCTGCGTGACTTCGGCAATCGAATCGGGCGACGAAGACCTCAAAGCCGCCAAGCTCGCCGAAATCGAACGCGTCGTCGACAAACTCTCCAAGTAATTGGGGCATTGGGGACAGACTTCTTTGCACCGTCTTGGTATTCCGGGGACAGGTACGTTTGCACCACATTGGTGCAGATTAACCTGTCCCCCTTGCTCTAAATCGGGTATAAAGGCGTGCGGCATATCGAATGAAAGGCAATTTGCATGAATGACTTTATGAAGGGCCGCAATGGCGCTGACGAACTCACCATCGTGATGGGCTTCGCAGGCATTATCATCGCCATGATCGGTTCGATGGCTCGTATCCAGTGGCTCAGCTGGATTGCCATCGCCGTAATCGTGATTGGCGTGCTGCGCGGCCTGTCCAAAAATATCGACGCACGTCACAAGGAGAACGAGGCCTTTGTCGCCGCGACCGCCAATGTTCCCGGCTTGGGCAAGTTTGTCGCCAGCTTGGGCGCCGGCGCCGCAGCGGCCAGCACCTCACGCGCAGCCGGTACTAGCAAGGAAGACTTTGAACGTGCCAAGCGCACAGCCAAGAAGATGTGGAAGGGCCGCAAGACCACGGCCTATCTCAAGTGCCCCAACTGCGGCCAGATGCTCTCCGTTCCCAAGGGCAAAGGCAAGATCCGCGTCACCTGCCCCAAGTGCCATGCCAAGATGGAGACGCGCTCATAGCCGCCATACCATGGGACAAATAAAAGCCGAGGCCTCGCACTGGGACCTCGGCTTTTTCTGATTATGACAAAAGGATTGTCCCTTTGTCGCATCGCCATATCGCGCGCTTACGCCACGCCATCGCGGGCAAGCTCCTCGGCCAACGCCTCGGCAGGCATGGCCATAATCGCGTCGAGCTCGGCGTCCACCTCGGGAATACGCTTCACCTTGAGTTTGCGCACCAGATCACCACGGCACATCACGTGCATCGGCTCACGCAGTGCGCACAGGTCATCGAGCGGATTCTTGCGCGTCACCAGGATATCGGCGGCCTTGCCGCACTCGATTGTGCCGGTCTCGCCGCCCAGCCCCAGCAGCTCGGCATTGACCTGCGTGGCCGTATGCAGCGCGAAGGCGTTACTCACACCCACGTACTTGGCAAAATAGGCCACCTCACGCCACATGTCGTACTGCGTCACGAACGGGCAGCTCGAGTCCGTGCCAAGGCCCACCTTAACGCCAGCTTCCAGTGCGGCACGGGCGCTCTCGATGATGCCCGAGCACACGATGTCGCCGTTCTTCTTTTGTGTATCGGTCGAATGGGTCTTTTCCGGGTCGAGCAATACAAACGGCAGCGCCGGGCTGATAGTGCAGGTAACGCTGGGCGCACGCCCCTCGAGCTGCGTGCCCGCGGTGCCACGGTACAGCTCCAGAATCTCGGACGTCAACGGAGCGCCGTGCTCAATCGTGTCAACGCCGGCCTCAAGCGCAACCTTCACACCCTCGGTACTCTCGACATGGGCCATGACCGGAAGGCCCATATCGTGCGCCGCCTTGCACGCCGCCGCGGCAACCTCCACCGGCATACGCAGCACGCCCGGCTCGCCCACCTCGGTCGCATCGAACACACCGCCCGTTACGAACAGCTTAATGACGTCGGCACCGCGCGCATACAGGTCGCGCACCTGTTCGGCTGCCTCGGCGGGACTGTTTGCCACCTGGGCGAACAAGCCCGCACCATGGCCGCCCGGCACCGTGACGCCCGTTCCCGGCGCCACCAGGCGAGGACCTTGATACTTGCCGGCGTCGATGGCATTACGAACGGCGATGTCGGCAAACAGTGGGTCGCCCGCGCCGCGCACCGTGGTCACGCCGCTTGCCAGTTGTTGTTGGGCGCTGCCCTTAAGAATATGGCGCACGATGGCGCGCCCCACGGGATTATCGAGCTTCTTCATCAGCGCGCCCGCATCGCCCGCCGAAACCGGCTTGCCCGAACCGCACAGATGCACATGCATATTGATGAGACCGGGCATGAGATACGCACCTGCCAGGTCGATGACCTCGGCACCTGCAGGTGCCTGCGCCACAGCACTCGGCCCCATCCACGTGATGACACCGCGCTCAACAGTCACGGCCATATCGGGTTGCGGCTCCATATGCTCCGAACCATCCAGGACGGTCGCATTGATAAACAACGTGGAACGATCGGCAGACGCCATATCGAGCTCCTCCCTCGCAATTAACTTGAACATTTGTCCATTATCACCTAATGCAGCGAACTAAAGTCAAACATATCGGTTAACGGAGGGAAGAGGGGATGTGGGGGACGGAATACGTTGCAGCCCCATCCCAGCAACATCAGGGGAATGTCTCGAACTGTAACAGGTACAGGGTTATTGGGCCCCTTGATGTTACAGATCGAGACATTCGGTCGACGTTTCACCGGTTTGTCTCGATCTGTAACAGTTACGAGCTCAAATAACCTCTAAACGTTACAGATTGAGACAAAACCTCTCAGCGCCCATACCACCGGCATCTCCATTCCTCAGCCAAATCAGCCCGTCGCGGAATACCCGCCAGCCTCATTTTCTCGACCAGCTTCCCCGGGTCTTTGAGTTCGTTAAACGTAAACCGAAGCACCTTATGCCCGAGCATTGTCAGATGGGACTCCCGTTGACGTTCTGCCACGAATGGGTCGACCGACTCCCGACCCTCGCCGTTCTGCAAGGTGTACTTCCCCTTTCCGTCGAGCTCGCCGATGACACACGTCCCGTTCTCGAGCCGCCAAAAATAGTCGACGCGAAGCACCTGGCTCGGATCGAGCGGGTCGCGAAACTCCACCTGCAGCTCCGGAACCGGAAAGCCGTACGCAATAAAGAACGCTCGGAACCGAGACTCGCCGCCGTTTTCGGACAGCCCGTCCGCATACGACGCAATCACCTGTGCCCTGCGATACCCTCGCCTGCCCTTACAATCGACGCGGAGGCGCTCGCACAAATCCCCACGCGATACGCCTTTCGCCCGCAGTGCAGAATCGGCAATCGCCAACCCGTAGGAGAACGGCGCACGCAGCAAGCAATCATCTACCGTGCGCCAAAACGGCGTCGCCCACACGCCGTCGACTTGTTCAAGCGCACCCGCCGCCTGCGGACGCAACAGCCGACATCCTGCACTCAGCGGCACCGAGCAACCTGTCTTAACAAGATAACGCGGCCCGAGCAGATCATTCGGCACCTCCAGACCCCACAAAAGCGCCGCGTCATAGCCCCAAAACGCCCAATCGGGATGAAACTCCGCAAGCCCTTTGATAGTCCTCAGCGCTCGCTCCGCCGGCGTCAATGCATCCCAATCATGCTGAAAACAGAACAGGTACGGCTCGGGCTCCGCAATATCGTCGGTTCCAACATGGCGTCGCAACCACATGAGCTCGGTATTGTCATGCGTTGCGAGCAGCGTACCTTGCTCGGTCGCCTCCGTGAGCCGCGCGAGCATCCTGTTCCGCGCCAACGTGTTGCGAGTCGCATGTTTGTGTTTGAGAACGGTATTAGACACTTTCATCACCACCACGTCAGACAAATGGACCATCGTCACCGTTGCCTCCGCTGACAAATGTCTTGATCTGTAACAGGAAGACCGATTTTTGGCCGCTAGATGTTACAGATCGAGATCTTTCGACACCGCGTCCAACCTTTGTCTCAATTTGTAACAGGTAGGTCGAGTTTTGGCCTGTAGATGTTACAGATTGAGACATTCCCCCAACCAGGTGCCAAACGTCTCGATCTGTAACAGTTAGACGTTCTCCAGGGCCCTAAACGTTACAGATTTAGACAAATCAGCAGCGCCCAAGCATTCGTCTCGATCTGTAACAGGTAGACCGGTTTTTTGTCCCTAAACGTTACAGATCGAGACAAATAGACACGCGGCGGCGCTGCGACAGCCCATCCCTTACTCCCACTCCTGCTCGTAGATGTTGAGCGACTTTACGTACCGCCCCTGGGCGCCCATGATGTCGCGGACCAGACGCAAGAAGAAACTTATGCACGAGGTGTCAAAGCCATCCTGCAGGTCCTCCGGATGCACCGCACCAGGCCCATCGACCGCCGTGTCACTCAGGCGTGCGATGTCATACAGATAGAGTTGTCCCGCCGTCAGCCAGACATCGTCGACGCAGGCGAGGCGCACCGCAATCGCTCCGTCGCTCCAATGCTCCTTTTGCACGACATGCGGATCGTAGACGTCAAAGCGACGGTCGGTGCGTGTGTCCTTCAGCGCGACCATACCAGTCGCAGGATCCTTGTCCAAAATGCCAAAGCGCGAGAAATACTGCGTGTCGCATACCTGCTCGAGCCGCTTGAGCGAGGCAGGCGAAAGCGATGCCGGCGGCTCATCAACATACAGCTCGAGCAGCGTCTTGCCATGGCGATAGGGGCGCTCGAAGAGCAGCCAATCGGTAAATGCCATGTTGTAGGCCATGATTTCGTTTTGGGAAGGCTCGGTGCAATAGCCGAGCCACGGGTCGACAATGATCTCGAACTGCTCGCGCGCCGGCTCCAAAAACTGAAACTTCCGCAGCATCCAAAAATGGGCCATGTCGGCAATATCGTTGCCAACGGCTTCGGCCAGATGCGCTCGGTCTAAAACGTGGTCAGTCACGGCATCCTCCTCAAACTGATGAACCTCAATTTGAGCTTACGAGGAGGGTGGGCAGCCACTGTCAGCACGGACAAAATAGGCCTCCGGCTGCAAACCAACTGCTGACCAAACACTTGACGGGATGCTTGACCGAAAATGCGCACCGCAATAAAACCGCAGGTAAACATAGACGGCCAACCCGCCCTTTTGAGCCATATGCCCACAGCCACCACAGAAACAACAGGTGACCACAGCTCAAGAAAACGCCGAATGGACACTCGCGCGTCGACAAACGAGCAAATCGGTCGCAAACCCGCAAGAAGTGTCCCCGAATGCCGACCCAAAAGGAACGTCCATTACAGTCGAAATTGTCAGCCCGGGCCCGTCTCGGGCTACGATTGAGGCGCGCCCAGAACGGGCCGCCGACCGGGCGCCCGCGCACGGCC